>PXRA01000076.1:13489-116748 GCA_003021725.1 Halobacteriales archaeon QH_8_64_26 | reverse complement strand
AAGAAGGTCTGTGCCAGCGCCGCGGTCCCTGCCGCCGCCGTCCCGGCTTCGGCACCGAAGAAGGCCGGCGGGTTGCTGAAGTAGTACAGCGGTTCGCTGACGCTGAAGAACATGAGGCCGATCCCCATGCCGGCGCTAAAGAGCATCGCCATCCACGAGAGGTTGTTGAATTCCTTTTCGGCTTCTACACCGCCGATCCTGATCGATCCGTACTTGCTGAAGGCGAAGTACAGGATCGTGATCAGGAAAACGTTCACCGCTAGGAGGTAGAACCAACCGAACGTTGATTCGATAAAGGACTTGGTCCCCGCGAAGGCGGCTTCGGCCTGGCCGCCCAACAGGAAGACGACCGCGACGAACACCGCGATGAGGGCTATCGCGCCGGGGAAAACGACGGGGTGTATGTCGAACCGCCCGCCCAGTAAGACCTTGTTGGTATCGCCGACCGATCGATCGGATTCCGGATGGAACAGTTCCACTTGGAGCCCGTCCGACATCTCGCCCGCCTGTTCCGTATCATCAGCCTCGGCTTCAGACATGGTGTTCCTCCGTGCTGTACTCGTCTCCGGTTTCGTGTGCTTCGCACATGTGCTTAGTATACATTGTGTTGTGTGTACTTAACACATTCGTGCCGTGTGTTCCAGTCGTTCGGTGCGTTCGTGCTCGTTTTCATCGGTGCGCTTTCGCCTTCGCGCAGGGGATCGACGGCCGCCGCCCGGCATCCGCTACACCACCGGCATCGATCCCACGCTTTCTGTCAGGCTAATCCATGTCATGGATGATGATTGCCCGGTATAAATCTGGCTCCGTGCCATCCGGTGCGTTTAAGTGTAGTGGTCGTCCCCCTCACGCCTCGATCTCCCGACCTTCCCATAGCTCTCCGTTTTCGTTCGTGGTATCGATCGGTTCGACCCTCCGAGCGGGTTCGCTCGTCTCTCCCGCCGGGTTCCGTTCCGTCGGCTCGGCCTCGCTCGCTCGATCGTTCGTCCCTGGACCGTTGGTCCCCGCGTCGGCTCTCTCACTGGCTGCCCGGCCTCCGGGACGCCGGGAGCGATAGGCGAGGGAAAAAGAGGGTGCTCACGGTAATCGCGAAACCCGCGATCGCGAGGAAGCCCTCGCTCCAGGAACCCGCGAGCCCGGTGACGACCACTGCGCTGATCGCACTGCCCGCGGTGACCCCGACCTGCTTGATCCCGAGCGCGAAGTTCCGGTGTGGAGCCCCGACGCTTCTAAGATCGCCTTGTTCGTCCCTGGCATCGCGCTCGCATAGGCCGCGCTGAGAGCGATAACGACCGCGAGGACGGCGGGATAGGAGGGGGCTACGGTGACCGCGCCCGCGCCGACCGCGAGCAGGGTGAGGCCAACGAGCAACACCGATCGCTCGCCCCGCGCGTCCATGAGCGTGCCGACGGGCACCAGAAAGAGGGTGTACCCGAGGGTGAGCACCGCGACGATCGCCCCGAGGGCGCGATGCGGCGATGCAGGTCCCAGCGAAACAGGAAGATGTAGGTACTGGCATAGGGAGCGGTCGTCGCGTCGACGTCGATAGCGCCGGTCGCCGGGAAGAGGACGACCGGTAGCAGGGAGGTCGCGGGGATCGGGATCGCCTCGGTGATCCACCAGGTCGCGACCCAGGCGGTCGTCGCGCCGACGGCCTGGCCGGCCGGCGAGAGCCCCTGGGGCTCGGTGCCAGCAGGATCGCTGCGAACAGCAGCGGTCCGAGTACGAGGCCGACCTTGTTCCGGAGGCCGTAGCCATCGACATCGAAGGCACTCCCCTCGTCATCGCCGTCGCCGCCATCGCCGTCGTGGCCGGCACCGGCGTCCATCGCCTCGCTCGCGCCCGGATCCCGGGTGTCCTCGACGTCGGTTGCCCCCCTGTCCTCGCTTGGCCGCTGGCCCCCGTCGCTCGCGAACCGGTCGGCGAGTTCGCGCTCTTCAGGAGTCAGTTGCGAGCGATCGAGAAGCGCGGTCGGGTCCATACCGATCGCCCGCCGCGTCTGTCGATCGAGCGCCCAGAGGGACTCCCGGAGCGCCTCTGGTCGGGACTGTTCGTCCATCCGTGCCGACCGACACGACCGCAACCGTTGAGTCTGTCCTTTCCTTTCGACCGTCGGTCCGCGGTGTCCGATCGTCGGTAGCCCCCGAGAGGCGGTCGTCACCGCTATTGGTCCCGACGACGCATGGCGAGCGATGGGCGACGATCCCGAGTACGACATCGACTTCCGGGAACACCCGGAGGAGTACGAGATCGGCCGCGGCGAGGAGGGTGTCTTCAAGATCCAACCCTACAAGGGCGAACTCCTCCCACTGTGGGGGTTCGCCGACCGCGAGAGTGCCGACGAGGGCGGCGAGGCGATCTATCGCAAGTACTGCGAGTACCGCGATCGAGGGGAGTTCGTCGGAATGGACATGGCCCGCAAATACCTGCAGATGGGCTATACCCGCGCGATGCGGTATGCACGCTATCCCGGCGGCCGGAAGTACGACCAGGACGGCACCGAGCGTGATCCGACCTTCTGGGCCGATGAGGACAAACGCGAGGCGGCGCTCGTCTACGAGCGCTGGCAGCAACGCATCACAAACGACGAGTCCTATCGGGAACTGAAGGCGGTCCACCGCGAGCGCGACGACGCCGACCGATAGCTCCGTTCGACCGCTTCGCTCTGTTTCCTTTCCCTTTCTCCTCGCTACGACGATCGACCCGACCGCGATGCTCTCGCCCGCTCACCGCTTCCGTTCGCCGTGTTGGCCTTGGCCGCCGTTGGAGCCGGTGTTAATGAAGACTTATACGGAGCGGTTAATCACCCATTATACGTGTCGAAGGAATCGCTCTCGCGGCGGGCCCTGCTTCGGGTCGGCGGGCTCGGTCTCGTCGGATTAGCCGGTTGTATGTCCGGTGAGGACGACGAGCAGGCCGACCGCCGAACCGCGCGAACGACGCGAACGACGACCCGCTCACCGTCGCCGACAGCAACGACCGCCGAACCGACAACCGAGGGTACTGTAGAGCCGACCGGAACGGAGCCGACCGAGGAAGCCACCGACGAGGAACCTTCTCCATCGACGGACCTGTGTTCGGCGGACCCGCGGATCCGCGAGCGGGGTCCCCTGCTGGTCGCCCGCAATAGCCGCGAACTCCGCAAGTGTGCGGGCCGCCCGCTCGATTCCTTCGAGGACCTCCCACCTTGGGCTTCGATCTCCGGTGCGATGGAGGCCACCGCCGAGAGCTACGCCGGCACGCAGGCGGTGGCGCTCAAGACGACCGGCGATCCCTATCTCTCCGTTCGGCGGCGCTTTTCCGATGGGATCGACCTGTCCGATCGCGATCTCTCGCTGGCCGTTGCATTGGAGACGCCCGATGCCGAACAGCTCGAAGTGCGGCTGTTCGCCCCCGACGTCGAGAACTCGATTACCTGCGAGCGGGACTTCAAGGCCGCCGGCTGGTATCGTCTCGACCTCGGCGCGAGTACGGTACAGGGCTCGCCCGACCTCTCAGAAGTCAGGGAACTCCGGATCCGGACGTACTCCGGGAGCGGTCCGCTTCGGATGACCGTCGACTCGCTGCGGACGACCGAGCGGGCCGAACGTGGGGCCGTCATGTTGACTTTCGACGACAACCACTACACCCAGTACGAGACCGCCTTCCCGATCACCGAGGCGTTCGGGTTTCCGGGCGTCGTCGGCGTCATCCCCCACAGCGTCGGGAACTCCTCGAAGAATTCCCTCGGAGCGATGCGGGAGATGCAGGCTGCCGGCTGGGAGATGGTCAGCCATCCCCAATACGACCGCTCGATCCCCGAGATGCACCCCCGAAGAGCGCGGGAAGCGATCCGCGAATCGAAGCGATGGCTGATCGAGAACGGCTTCGAGCGCGGTGCCCAGCACCTCGTCTGGCCTTATAATGACTACGACGCGGGGAGCTTAGAGATCGCGAGCCGGCATCACCACCTCGGCTTCGCCTTTGGCGGCTGTCCGGTCGGCCGGCAGGTTACCGGCTCGCTGTCGGTTGGACGGGTACACGGCGACGAAATCGAACGCTCGAAGCGGATGATCGACCTCGCCGCCGAGTACAACAACCTCGCGGTGCTCATGTACCACACGATCGGTGCCGACGACGACCGCATCGGCAAACAGGAGTTCGAAAGCGTGATGGCCCATATCGACCGCGCGGACATCGACATTATCACGCCGAGCGATCTCCGAGCGTCGCTACCGACGGCCTGAAAACGGGATCACAAGAATCCGCCGGCGAGACCGAACAAGAGGATTCCCACCGCCCTACCGCCCGCTACAGTGAGTTCCGAAGCCGCTTGAAAAAGCCTTGGCTGACCTCTACTTCCTCGCCGCCGGCCTCCGCGAAGGCCTCTAAGGCCTCGCGCTGGTCGTCGTTGAGGTCCTCGGGGGTCACGACCTGGCTCACCACGTGGAGGTCGCCCCGTCCGCGGCGGCGCAGTCGGGGCATGCCCTTCCCCTCCAGTCGGAAGGTCTCGCCGCTCTGGGTGCCCGCAGGGAGGTCGAACTCGACGGTGCCGTCGATCGTCGGCACTTCGATCGAATCGCCGAAGACCGCCTGCGGGAACGAAATCGCTAGATCGTAGACCAGATCGTCGTCCTGGCGCTCGAAGTCGGGGTGGTCTTCGACTCTGATGTCGATCAGCAAATCGCCGTTGGGCGCTCCGCGATCGCCGGGTGCGCCTTCCCCTTCCATGCGGAGGGTCTGACCCTCGTGGATCCCTTCCGGTACCGTGACCGTAAGCGTCGCCTCGTTGCGGACCTGGCCCTCCCCGCCACACGTCGAGCAGGTCTCCTGGTAAAGCGTGCCCTCGCCCCCACAGTGCCGACAGGTCTGGACCTGCTGGACCCGACCCATCGCGGTCTGGCGGACCTGGGTGACCTGACCCTGGCCGTTGCATTCGGGGCAGGTTTGGGCGTCGGCGTCGGGCGGGTGGCCCTCGCCCTCACAGTCCGGGCAGCGTTCCGGGCGCGAGACGGTGAACTGTCTCTCGGTGCCCTCGTAGGCGTCCTCCAGATCGATCCGGAGTTCGGTGCGCAGGTCAGAACCCTGCTGGGGCCCGCCCCGGCCCCGGGAGCCAAAGCCCCCGCCATTGCCACCGAAGAACTGCTCGAAGATATCGCCCAGACCACCGCCGCCCCCGGCACCGCCGCCGAAGGGATCGCCGCCACCGCCGCCGAAGCCACCGAAGGGGTCGCCACCGCCCCGACCGCCACCGCCGGCGCTACCCGCGCCGCCGCGCTTCCGGGCCTCCTCGAAGTTCTCGTGGCCCAGCCGGTCGTAGGCCTGGCGGGCTTCCTCGTCGGTCAGGACCTCCTTCGCGCGCTTTGCCTTCTTGAATTTCTCCTCGGCGTCGGGTTCGTCGGAGACGTCGGGGTGGTACTTCGCGGCTTGCTCGCGGTACGCTCGTTTGATCTCCTCGGTGCTCGCGTCCTGCGAGACGCCGAGTGCGGAGTAGAAGTCCTCGCTCATCGAGTGATCACTTACCCTTACTGGGATCGCCGCCCCCAAAAGAACGACGCTCCTCGATCGAGTTCCGTTCGTGCTCCGGGCAGGTGTCGACCGTGCTGTTCTGTGGCCCGGCGCTCGGCTGTGGACAGTGGATTAGGGCGCTAGTCAGCAGGCCGTCGGCTCCGGATGCACTGTAGAAGGAAGAATCGCTGACCGGAGCGGTTCAGCTACTGAAATCGTTACAGACCGGGATACCGACCGTGTTGTACTCGGTCATCGCGGCCAGTTCGTCCGGGACCCCGTGGATGTCTACGGTCTCGCTCACGAGCGCAGTCGGATCGAGCTTGCTCGACTCGATCATATCGAGCATCTCGGAGTACCGGGAGGGCTGGAGTCCCAGCGATCCCTTGAAGTCGACCTCCTTGGCGACGAAATCATCGACCGGCAGCGGAACCATCCCCGCTTCGTCGCTGGTCGTCAGGCCGATCTGGACGTGCGTACCGCCCTTTCGCAGGCTGTTTACGGCGTTCTGGCAGGTCGTAGGGATTCCAAGAGCGTCCGCGGAGACGTCCGCGCCGCCGTCGGTGATATCGACGACTTCCTTAGCTGGATCGTTGGCTTCGCTGGCGTTGACCGTCGCGACCGCACCTAGTTCCTCGGCCATATCCAATTTCTCGTCCATCAGATCGACGCCGATCACGTCGGCACCGAGGGCGTTCGCGATGTGAACTGCCGAGAGGCCGATGCCGCCACAGCCGTGAATGACCACGTCGTCACCGGCACCGACAGGCACGCGATGCGCCATCGCATGGAAGGAGGTCATAAACCGGCGGCCACAGCCGGCCGCCGTCTCGGCATCGATGCCGTCGGGTAGCGGGATGGCATTGATGTCGGCGGTGGGGATGTGGACCTCCTCGGCGAACGCGCCGGGGGCCTCGTTCACGAATCCGAGTCCAGTTAGGTTGTCACAGATGTTCTCCCGGCCGTTGCGACAACGATCACACGTTCCACAGGCGAAATTGAACGGGATGGCGACGTAGTCGCCCTCGCTGACGCTCTCGACGTCCTCGCCGGTGGAGACGATCCGACCGGTCGGTTCGTATCCGAGGACGTGAGGGGGATCGGGCCGAAAGTTGAATATCCCAGTCGCCCTGCCAGCAGTGCCAGTCCGAGCGGCAGACACCACAGCCGACGACCTCGGCGACGGCACCGTTGGGGTCCGGTTCGGGTCGATCGACGTCCTGTACGGTCAGCGGTTCCTCGAACTCCCCTAGCACGACTGCCTGCATAGCGATTAGTGACAGACAGCCATCAATAATGGCAATAATCGTTGCGGCAACGCTCTCGATCCCTCCGCGAGGGAGCTGTCGGTTCGACTCCCCACGCTCCAGGGAGGGGCAGCGATAGGAACGGTTGTAGCGGCCGATGACGTCGATCACCGGAGGATTTCTCGACTCCCGTACTGAAACCGAGTTCAGCGAGCTGTTTTGTGTGTCCGATACCCACGATTACACATGGCGGCGGAGAACGCCGATACCGACCCCGAGTCGACGTTCGTCCCGGTCGCCTCGCTTCCCGACCTCGAAGCCGATGGAAGCCAGGTCGTGAGCGAGAACGGACAGGCGATCGCCCTCTTCTATCACGCGGGCGAGGTCCACGCCGTCGACAACCGCTGTCCGCACATGGGCTTCCCGCTCGCTCGGGGCACGATCGAGGAGGGCGTGCTCACCTGTCACTGGCACCACGCCCGTTTCGAGTTGGAGGAAGGCGATACCTTCGACATCTGGGCCGACGACGTTCAGACCTTCCCGGTCGAGGTGCGCGAGGAGACGGTATGTATCGATCCCGATCCCGAACCGAACGTCCCGCCCGATGTCCACTGGCGGAATCGACTGGCCGACGGGTTGCAGGAAAACCTCGACCTGGTGCTCGCAAAGAGCGTGCTGGGCCTTCACAGCCACGAGCCGATACCGGCGAGGAGGACCCGAGGAGCCGAAGCGGAGCGCGCGGACGCCTTTCATACGACCCTCGAAACCGCGGTGAACTTCGGGACGCGCTATCGCGACACGGGATGGGGCCGTGGGCTCACGACGCTTGGCTGCATGGCGAACCTGTACCCCGAGGTCGGCAAGCGCGACGAGCGCCGGGCGCTCTACAGAGGGGTTCGGGAGGTCGCCAGCGAGTGTGCGGGCGAGCCGCCACGCTTCCAGCAGTACGCCTTCGACAACCGTGAGATTCCGAAGGAGCGTTTCGAGGAGTGGTTTCGGAACAACTGCGAGGTACGCGACGCCGACGGGGCCGAGCGAGTTCTGCTCACGGCGATCGCTGCGCTCCCGCCGACCGAAGTCGCGGAACTCCTCCTTACCGCCGCGACCGACCACCGCTACATGAACGCCGGTCATACGCTCGATTTCATCAATACGGCGTTCGAAACCCTCGACCACGTTGGCTGGTCGGAACACGCCGACGCCGTACTCGCTTCGACGGTACAGCAACTGACCGGCGCGACCCGCTCTGAGGAGTTATCGTCGTGGCGCCAGCCGGCCGACATCGCCGAACTGTGTTCCGACGCCGCCGACCGCCTGCCCGATCTCGTAGCCGCGGGCGAGGGCGAAGCGTGGGAGGAGCCACCCGATTTCCTCGAAACGCTGCTCGGGGACGACCCGGAGGCGATTATCGAGGCGCTGACCGACGCGATCGCGGCCGGTGCGAGCACTACTGAACTAGCGGATGCCGTCGCGCGAGCGGCGACCCGGCGAGTGGCTTATTTCTCGACGAACAACGAGTTCGCCGACTGGGATACCGTTCATCACACCTTCACCTACGCGAACGCGCTCCATCGCGTTACCGGAAGAACCGATACGCCCGCGCTCTACCGGGGTTGTTTCGACGGCGCGATGTCGGTCTACCTCGATCGCTTCCTCAACGCCCCGCGCGCACCCCTGCCCGATCCCGGCGAATCCGATCGTGACCCGGCGGCCGTACGTCAAGAATTGCTCGAAAGCTTCGACGAGCAGGGGCAGGTGAACCGTGCGGCGGCTCTCGTAAGCGAGCACTTCGATAGCAGGGGTGATCCGAAGGGCCTGAAGCGGACGCTCGGGCGCGCCCTCCTGCGCGAGGACTGTGATTTCCATACGCTCCAGGACCTCGAAGCCGGCTTCGGGCGCTTCGAGGCGGTCGAGAACGGCTGGGAGCAGCGCCTCGCGCTGATGGCTCCGGCCAGGTACATGGCCGCGCACTTTCCGACGCGCCGGGAGGCCGAGCAGACGTTCTCGATCGCGACACGGCTTGGACGGGGCGAGCGCCTCCACGAGGTCGAGTGAGACCGCTTTGCGAACTGGCTGTTTCGTTTCGACGTCCGACCCTCGACCGCTCCGGTTGCTTTATTTCAAGCGGAGTTGAAGACGAGCCATGGACGCTACCGATGCCGACTTCGCGAACCTTCGAGTCGAACGACGGGATGGAGTCGTGCGGATCGTTCTGGACAGTACGAGTGATTTCAATTCGCTCAATCCCGCCATGGCGGACGAGTTGGTCCGGGTGATGACCGATTTCGCGGAGGACGACGACGCGCGCTGTCTCGTCTTGACCGGCACGGAAGGGGTGTTCTGTGCCGGCGCGGACCTCGGGGGGTTCGAGGGCGATTCGAGCGACGCCCCCCGGCTGCGCCGGCTCGCCACCTCGCTGCATGACGCGATACTCGCCCTCCACCAGGCCGAACTCCCGGTCGTCGTCGGAATAAATGGCGTTGCGGCCGGGGCGGGCTTCTCGCTCGCGCTCTGTGGGGACGCCGCGCTCATGCACGAGGACGCCCGCCTGGAGTACGCCTACGGCCGCGTGGGGCTCACCGGCGACGGCGGCTCGACCTTCTGGTTGCCCCGGATGGTCGGCCTGCGCCGTGCCCGGGAGATCGCGCTGCTCGACGAACCGATCGACCCCGATTACGCGGTGGGACTGGGCCTCGTGACCGAGAGCGTCCCCGGCGAGGAGTTCGACGCGCGAGTGAGCGAGATGGCCGATCGCCTCGCCTCGGGGCCGACGAAAGCTTTCGGCGCGACCAGACGCCTCATGATCGAGAGCTTCGATCGCGGGCTCGCCGGTCAGATGGCAAGCGAAACCGAGGCGATCGCTGGTATGACCCACACCGAGGACTACGAGCGCGGCCACGACGCTTTCTTCTCCGAGGACGAGGAGCCCGAGTTCCTCGGCCGCTGACGGGGCGAAAGGAAGTTTTTCGATCGGGGGATCGGAAGCGACTACCGTGACCGTCGACGTCGAATACGACCTCGATCCGGAACGTCGGGTGGAGGACTTACTGGCGCTGTACCGCACGTACGACTGGTGGGCCGATCGAACTGAGGAAGACCTTCGGCAGGCACTCCGCCACACCGACGAGCTAGTCGCGCTGTGCGAGCCCGATGCCGGAGTGATCATCGCTGCCGCGCGAGTGCTTATCGATTACGTCTACTACGCGATGGTCTACGACGTCGTAGTGGGAGAGCGGCATCGCGGCGAGGGACTCGGCCGCCGGCTGATCGAGGCGGTCGTCGACCACCCCGATCTAACCGAAACGCGGGGTCTTTCGCTTCTGTGTCGAGAAGGGTTGGTGCCGTTCTACGAGTCCTGCGGGTTCGAGATCGGCGACGAAACCGTCACACATCCCGACGGTGCGCCGGAACCGCTTCGATGGATGCGCTACCAGCGTGAGCGAAAGTGAAACGCGGGCGTTGCTGCACCCCTGCGCTGAACGCCGAGCGAGGAAAACGGCGAATTCGGCTGGACGACGAGGGATCGCGCTTTTCGTCCCTGTAGACTCTACGAGTTCTCTTCGTCGTCCTCTACGTCTTCGAAGTCGGCATCGACGTACTCGTCGTCGCCATCGCCGGCACCGTCCGGGCCGCCAGCAGCGCCGCCGGGTCCGGCATCGCCCATATCCCCCATGCCGCCGGCACCGCCCGCGGCGGCTTGCTGTTGGGCCTGCTGGTCGTACATCTGCTTGCCGATCTCCTGTAGTTCCGTCGAGAGGTTCTCCGTACTCTCCTCGATCGTCTCGGCGTCGGCGTCCTCGTCCTCTAGGACTTCCTCGACGTCGTCCATCGCTTCGCGGATGTCCTCTTCCAGATCGTCGTCGACGCTTTCCTCGTTCTCCTCTAAGAGGGTCTCGGCCCGACGAACCGCGCTCTCGGCGTCGTTGCGCGCTTCGATCCGGCGGCGGCGCTGCTCGTCTTCCTCGGCGTGCTCTTCGGCTTCTTCCTGCATCCGGTCGATCTCGTCGTCGGAGAGGCCGGTGCCGCCCTCGATGGTGATGTCCTCCTTGTTGCCCGAGCCCTGGTCCTCGGCGGCGACGTTGACGATGCCGTTCTCGTCGATCTCGAAGGTCACCTCGATCTGGGGCGTGCCCGCGGGCGCGGGTGGGATGCCCGAGAGCTGGAACTCGCCCAGCAGTTCGTTCTCCTCGGCCATCTCCCGTTCACCTTGGAAGACTCGCACTTGTACCGAGGTCTGGTTCGCCGCGGCGGTCGTGAAGATCTTCGACTCCTCGGTCGGAATGGTAGTGTTCTTCTCGATGAGACGCTCGAACAGGCCGCCTTTGACCTCGATCCCCATCGACAGCGGCGTCACGTCGAGCAGAACGATGTCGTCGACGTCGCCCGAGAGCACGCCGCCCTGGATCGCTGCACCCAGCGCGACGGCCTCGTCGGGGTTGACGTTTTTCTTGGGCTCCTTGCCGACCAGTTCCTCGACCTGTTCTTGGATCTGGGGCATTCGGGTCGATCCGCCAACGAGGATGACCTCGTCGATGTCATCCCCCGAGTAGCCGGCGTCCTCCATTGCCTGCTTCGTAGGGCCGACGGTGCGCTCGGTGAGGTCCTCGGTAAGTGACTCGAACTTCGCCCGGGAGAGCTTCTCCTCTAGGTGCACAGGACCGGAATCGGTCGCGGTGATGAACGGAAGGTTGATCGTCGTCTCCTTGCGACTGGAGAGTTCGACCTTGGCTTCCTCGGCGGCCTCTTTGAGTCGCTGGAGGGCCTGGCGGTCCTCTCGCAGGTCGAAGCCGTGGTCCGATTCGAACTCCTCGGCGAGCCAGTCGATGATCGCCTGGTCCCAGTCGTCGCCCCCGAGATCGTTGTCGCCATTGGTGGCGACGACTTCGTACACGCCGCCGCCCAGGTCGAGCACTGAGACGTCGAAGGTCCCCCCGCCGAGATCGAAGACCATCACCGTCTGATCGGAGTCGTCGTCGAGTCCGTAGGCCATCGACGCCGCCGTGGGCTCGTTGATGATGCGCTCGACCTCGAAGCCGGCGATCTCCCCGGCGTCCTTGGTCGCCTGGCGCTGGCGATCGGAGAAATAGGCCGGCACGGTGATGACGGCGCGTTCGACCTCGTCACCGAGGTACTCCTCGGCGTCGCGTTTGATCTTGCCCAAGACCATCGCGGAGATCTCCTCGGGGGTGTACTCCTCCCCGTCGATCTCGACGTCGTAGTCGGCATCGCCCATGTGGCGTTTGATCGAGGTGATCGTGCGATCGGGGTTCTGGATCGCCTGATTCTTCGCGGGCTTGCCGACGAGGCGCTCGTCGTCGGTGAAGGCCACGACCGACGGCGTGGTTCGATCGCCCTCGCCATTAGCGATGATCTCGGGGTCGCCCCCTTCCATCACCGCAAACGCGCTGTTCGTCGTGCCGAGGTCGATTCCGAGAATCTTGTTACTCGCCATCTTGCCCGATCCTACCGGATTGTGGCGCTTAAAAGTTGCTGGATGACCTCGCCGTGTGTTCGTTTCCCGTATGACGCGCGCGATGTCCGGGCCGGAGCGAAGGTAGGTATAGCAGTCCCGTCCCGCTCGGAGTAGACCGACGATCGACGGTCGCTGATCGGCTACCGGATACCGGTTACCGACTACCCCCCGGCCTATCGCTCCTGTCGATGGCGATCGCGTTCTCGATGAGGTTCCCGTGTCCGCGCCGGATCCGCTCGGAGAAAGCCTGGTGGCTAATGCCGAGTTCATCGGCCAGCTCCTTCGCCATTGCGCCGCGCGGGACCCCGTAGTAGTCCGCTTCGAACGCGAGTGCGAGAGCTTCCTTCTGTTCGTCGGTGAGCCCGAAACGACCCTGCCGGCCGTCCTCCACGGCGTAGATCCGTTCGAGATCGATCGTCGCTCCGGCCCCCTCACAGATCTCGTACGTCCGCGTGAGCGCGTCGCGATCGGGGAGGAGCACGCGGAGCTGCCAGCGCTCGTTCGCCGTCCTCATCGTGAGGATCGTCCCGCCCTCATCGACCAGCAGGCCGCCCACCACGCCGACGCGCTCGGCCCAGTCCACCCGGTAGAGGTAGTTGTTGCTGGTTCCCTCCTCGATAGCGGCGAAGTACTCGAACGCGGCGACGCTCGGATCCCCGCGTAGCGCGTCTTCGAGCGCCTCGCGCTCGACGCCGCTCGCCCAGACCAGCGGCGCGAACCGATCGTCCTCGGGGGCGACGACGCGCTCGGCCTCGAAGGTGACCTCCCCGAGCGCGGCGATCGTCCACCCGAGGGCGAACTCCGCGCTCGGTATCGCGAGCTCGACGACGACCGCGGCACCGTCGCTCCCCGCTTCGGTTTTCGCTCCCGCCTCGGCTTCGCTCTCGGTCGGTGTTTCGGTGTTCGTTCTCATGTCCTCGATGATCGACGTAGGGTCTTCGCCTCGTTCGTCCCGGTCGCCTCGATCAGCCCGCGAGTTCACGGGCAGTCATCGATCCGATCGAGCAGCGCGGGCGAGCCCTCCGAGAGGTCGTCGCCGGTCGAGAGCCCGAGCGCGTCGACCTGTGCCTTGTAGTGATTGCGAACGGTGGCGGTCGTGACCCCGGCAGCGCTCGCGACCTCCTTTTGGGTTCGGCGCTGATCGCAGAGCAGACCCGCGATGTAGATCGCGCCGGCGGCGAAGCCGGTGGGTGATTTCCCCGAGAGCAAACCCTGGGGGACCGTCGCATCGATGACCTCGCCCGCCGCCCGTTCGACGGCCTCGGGGAGTCCGAGCGCCGAGCGGAATCGCGGGACGAACTCCGTAGGGTCGACCGGTTCGAGTTCGAGGCCGAGCTCCCGCGCCAGATACCGGTAGGTGCGCCCGACCGGGGTGCGCTCGATCCGCGAGACGGCCGTGATCTCGTCGAGCGACCGGGTGATGCCGGCCGATCGACAGGCGGCGTACACCGTGGCGGTAGCGACCCCTTCGATCGACCGGCCCCGAACGAGATCGTCGGCGAGCGCACGCCGGAAGAGCACGCTCGCTACCTCCCGGGTCGATCGAGGGAGCCCCAGCGCCGAGGCCATGCGATCGATCTCGCCGAGCCCGAACTGGAGGGTGCGCTCGCTGGGCTCGCTCGTCCGGATCCGTTCGTGCCACTGCCGGAGCCGCGCTACCTGCTCGCGTCGGCGCTCCGGGAGCGCTCGACCGGCCGCGTCCCTGTCGCGCGGGTCGATCGCCGTGGTGAGCCCCTCGTCGTGGAGCCGTCGCGTCGCCGGGGCACCCACCCTGGATTTCCGTCGGCGTTCCGCCGAGTCGTACGCGCGCCACTCCGGGCCGCGATCGATCTCGTTCTCGGCGACGACGAGCCCACACTTCCCGCAGGCCAGCTCGCCACCCGTGCTCCGTTCTACGGTCGCCGATTCGCACTCCGGACAGCTCGCGGGTCGTTCCAGACTCAGTTCCCGGCTCGGTTTCTGACTCTGCTCCCGGTCCTCGCTCTCGCGATCGTGACTGTGATCGGGATCGTAGTCCTGGTCCCGTCCGCGCGTTCGTGCCCGAGTTCGGGCGTCGGATCGAGCTGGAATTGATGATCTCATGGCTATCACCGTCGGCCAGTATCGGAACGAGCGCGTCCGACGATCGGCGCGGTCCCCGGAGCGGGTGGGCGATTCCGAGTCGTTCGCGCGGGAATCGCTCTCGTGGCTGCCACGCGACTTGCCCGTGGGACGCGAGCGGGCCGGGATCGCGCTCCGGGTCGGTCGGATGAGCAGACGGTCGTCGCCGTTCGTGAGGAACTCCCCCGGTTCTCATAGGTAACCATCGCTTGTGAGTACTGCACAAAGGAGAACACTAACTCTACGCGTTGCGTGTGTACCTCGGGTTTCCCGCGATCGCTTGCCGCCGGGATGCGATCGCGTCTCCGGTCCTCGTTCGGCGATAGGGACTCCTTCCCCTCCCGCGGTCGGGCGTCGCCCCCACAAGCGGTCCTCCCAGTGGTTCCCATCCGCACCCCTCGCGCTCGACGCTCGCTACTCCGCGAGGAGGGACGACGTCCCCAGTACGTGCGTACCCCGGTACTAGAAGACGGTGTGGTACTGTAGCCCACGATGGCGACCGAGCGGGCAGGACATTGCACCTGAGGGATGCTCGCTCGGCCGTCACTACGATTCCTGCCGGCGTGTCCCCTCCGAGGACCTCGACCGGGAGGCGAGGGTGCGGGTCGATCACCCATCCGGCGACGTAGCTCCGCTCCCGACGGTCGACCGGTGTTCGTCCCACGAACGAAGGACACCTAACTCCACCAGGTGCAAGTGTACTGATGACCTTTTTACGTTGGCCCCGAGTGGTGGCTCGTAGGCCGGGCCCGTTTCCGGGGGGATTTCACTCGACTGATCGCCGTGACGTCGCCCGTACCGCGGCGAACGGTCGTGTACTCCGCGAGCGACACCGACCGCGCGGCGGGAGCGCGTTACCCTCCGGAACCAGGCGCACCGAACGGACCAGTACTCGTGTATCCCACGGCCCCGATCCGATCGAGCGACCGATCGTTCACACGTCACCCCGCCAACAGCGCGAGGGTCACCCGGTGAGCGTCCTGGCGGTGATCGCGGTCGACGCCGAGGACTTCGCGCTCGGGCAGGTGCTGGGCGACGGCGGGACCGCGACGCGAATCGAACTCACGCAGTTCGTGCCGGTAGACGGCGACCTCGTCCCTTACTTCTGGGTCACTCACAGCGCCGACCTCGACGGGTTCGAGCGCCACGTCCGGGCCGACTCGCGGGTTTCCCGGCTCACGGATCTCGACGGCGGCGTCGATCGCACGCTCTACCGGATCGAGTGGATCGAGGGGGGTCTGGATGGCTTCCTCGATGCGCTTGGCGCACACGCCGTCTTCGTCGAACGGGCCACCGGCACCGCCGAGGAGTGGGTCTTTCGGCTGCGCGCCGACGACCGCGAGGCGCTCTCGAAGTTCCAGGAAGCCTGTCTCGCGGCCGACATCCCCCTTGACGTTCGCCGTATCGTTCACGACCCGGCGCCCGGCGGCCCCGATCGCTACGGGATCACCGACAAACAGGCCACAGCCCTGCGGTTGGCCTTCGAGGAAGGGTACTTCGAAGTCCCGCGCGGGACCTCACAGACCGATCTCGCCGGCCACCTCGACATCTCCCGTCAGGCGTACTCCCGGCGGCTCAACCGCGCACTCGACACCCTCGTCGAGAGCACCTTCATGACCCACGCCGACCTCGGCGGCGAGGCCGACGCTGCCGTCGACGCTGCTGACGTCAATACCGACGCTGACGGCGAGACCAACACCGAAGCGAGCGCGCCCGAGGACTGAAGCGAGGAGTAGGTATCGAGGGTTCCAAGAGTTCCCGGACTCCCGATGGGAAGCGAACAGCGAGGATCGATCAACTGACAGGAAAGCGGTCCCCGCCGCTACGCCGCGCCGGCCGCTCGGCGATGAGCGGCGATCGACGAACGGGAAAGGGCTACGGGAGGCCCCCGGCTCCGACCCGGGAAGGTAAGTGGGGCGATCGAGCCGGGAGCGCAGTGGACGGGTGGTGGACCGTCCGACAGTGGTGTGCAGACACGACACAACGGGCACGCGCCCATTGCGTCAGCCGACAAGAACCTCACGGTCAATAACGGTTCGGGGTACGATCGTACCGGATTTTAGTGTCAGAGGAGTCGTCGACGGTGATCCGTCCGTTCGACCGGTCGCCGTCGACTCTGGAGGGCCTCGCCGGCGAACGAGTGAAGGAGCGATCGGCAGGAAAGGACCGGACGCTCAATCCGAGTACACTCACACCGGAGGCTAGCGTACTCCTGGCGTTCGTCGTTCGGTATGGTACCCTATGAGAGCTATTGGGGTTCTTTACGGTCCTTGGACCTGCCAGCATCCGTTCCGCTGGGGAAACGGTTACCGAGAGCCCGGTAGCCGTTCGAGCCTGCCCGAACTGCGGCGAGAAACGCCGCGGTGTGGTCGGAGGAGTGGAGAAAGGAGCAGAGGCGGAACGTACTCGCTCGGGTGAGCACCGATGAGGTCGTCGTGGAGACCGGCCTGCCGGCGAGCGAGTTCGGCTGCGGGCGATGGGAAGCGAGCGCTCCCGGCCTCGGTCGGGCTCCCAGGAAGGTGAGTGGGTGGTGGGTCGAACGCGGCCGGAAGCGGTGCGGACGGGTGGCACGCCGTCCACGAGTCGGCACGGACACGGTGTGCAACAGGTTCGGAGCTGTTGCGGACTACACTAGGAGCGAGGGCTCAAAGGAGGTTTGGGGTGCATTCGTGCCCTGGAGCCGCGGCCTCCGGCCACTCGACGCTCGCCGCTGCGTAGGACCCCGATCCGGAACCCGGTTCGAACGCCGAACTACCGCTCGTCTACCGCGTTCCGATCGGTCCGGACTGGAGGCCGAGCCCGCTTCCCCCCTCGTTCGCATTGTTCGCTTCGCTGCCGGCTGTCTCCTCGTCAGTCGCCTCGTCCAGGTCCTCGCCCTTGAGCGGGATCTCGAAGTAGCTCTCGGCGTCCACACCACTTAGGTCCGGGTCGGACGCCAGTGCCTTCCAGGTCTCCTCGAACCCGACCCGCGTGGCTTCGAGCTTGAGGCCAAAGCCCCTGGAACCCACTTCGTCGGACTGGCCCGCGATCTCATAGAGCATGCCTGCCGCGCCGGTCCGGGGACAGAGCGTATCGAGATACGAGCCCCAGAGGCTGGTGTAGCCGTATCGCGTCACCGAATCGAAGGCGTCCCACGGGCCGGCCGTCTCAGCGAGGGCATCGGCGACCAGCGTATTGAGCCGGAGTGCCCGCTCGCTCGTCCCTGCGGAGAGGAACGGGTTGGCGTACTCGGCGGTCGGCGCGTCGGCGTCGTAGTACGGTGCTTTTTCCTCATAAGCCGGCCCGAAGGCCGCCATCACGCTCAGCACCGACGGCTTGGGGGACGAGCCCGAGTCCGGCAGCGTCGCGAGTCCCTGGTGGTGGTGGGTGATGGCGTAATCGGGGTCCGCCCGGAGGAACGAATCGACGACGGCTCTCGTCTCCGGCCCGAACAACAGGCCGCTCTCGGACAAGGTCCGATCCTCGTAGGGCATGTTCAGTGCCCATTCGACCTCGCTGCTTTCCTCACCGCCTTCGCTTTCCAGCTTCGACCACCGGTCGCCCTCTCCCTCGGGGACGCCCTCGAAGTCAGGACGGATATTGAAATCCCGATTGAGGTCGTGCCCTGGGGGCTCGCCGTCGGGCGTCGCGTGGTAGTAGGGTTCGTACCGAGACTCGTTCGACTCCCACTTCTGGGTGTTCTGGCGGCGGCTCAGTCGCTCCTCTCGCCCGTCCTCGTCGGTATCAATCGCGTACATCGCCCCGTCGGGGTTGACGCGCGGGATAACGGTGAGCGTCAGCGCGTCGAGCGTTCGATGGACCTCCTCGGTGGTCCCGTGGGCGAGCCGGCGCAGTTCGAGCAGCGCGGCCTCGGTACCGACGGGCTCGTCGCCGTGGATCTGGGTGATGAGATGGACGTTCGTCTCCCCTTCGCCGACCTGCACCTCGTGGATCGGATCGCCCCGTCCCGCCGATCGGGCGAGTTCCCGCAGCGAGATCCGCTCGCTACTATCGTCGAGGGCTTGCAGATCCCGCGTTAGCTGTTCGTTCGTCCGATACGGCCCCGCGCCGAGGTCGATCGGCTCCCCGTCCTCGGTACCGGTCCCACGTACCGAGCCCGCTGCCGTTAGACCCGCCCCGACGCTAGCGACTGCCGTTAGGAATCCTCGTCGTTGCATGGTGGTTTCCCCTCCTCCGAGCGACCCGGACTCGCCCGACGCGGCACACGAAACTGGCCGCCGCCGTACTCGACCGGCGAAAGCCCGACTCGTCGGCGGATGGAGGACCTGTACGGAGGGACACAATAAGAGCATCGAGGTACACTGTAGGGAAAGGAATCGCGGCTCGCTCGCGCCCGGCCGCTCGCCGCGATTCCGGTCTTCAACGCGAACGTCCCTTCACTCGCCGTCGTCACCGTCGTCGGCATCGCTTCTGCCCTCGCTGACGGTGACCTGAGCCGGCCGGAGGACCTTCCCGCCCATCTCGTACCCCGGTCGGAACACCTCGGCAACCGTCCCTTCGGGGTGTTCGCTGTCGACGCGCAGCATCACTTCGTGGCGCTGGGGATCGACCTCGGTGCCCGGATCCGGGCCGATCTCCGCCACGCCCTCGTCGTCGAGAACGCGATCGAACTCCCCGAGCGTGGACTCGACGCCACCCCTAATCTCGGCGTCGTCCTCCTGGTTGAGCGCCCGCACGAGGTCGTCCCGAACCCCAAGCAGGCGGGTCACGAGGTCCTCGGTGGCGCGCTCGCGTTCCTGGGCGCGCTGGCGATCCATGCGCTTTTTGAAGTTCTCGAAGTCCGCTTGTTTCCGGGCGAGTTTGGACTGGAGCTCTTCGATCTGTTCGGCGGCGGTCTCTGCCTCTCCCGCCGTCGTGGCCTCGTTCTCCTCTCCTTCCGTCCGCGCTTCCAGATCCGCGACCAGCGAGCGCAGCGAGGCGATCTCGCGGGCGATGTCCTCCCCCGAGGCCGCCGCGACGCGCTCGGTGAGATCCTCGATGTCCTCCGACTCGACCGTGACCTCCGCCGACGCGGGCTCCTCGTTCGCTTCGGACTCGCTCTCCCGGCGCTCTCCCCCGGCCTCGGGATCGTCTTCGATGCCGGCCGTCCCCTCGTCGCCGTTCGATTCCTCGGCTTTCTCGGCGTCCGTGGCGTCGCGTTCGCTCATGCCTACAGACGGTTCGTACGCGGGTAAAAGGATTCAGGAATCGGGTGGCTCGGCCTCACCCGATGTAATCTGCCCAGTTGGCTTCCTTCCACTCGCCGTGCACACCGGCTGGACCACACGCTGCACCACGAACGATGAGATCATCATCGTCGCAGAGGGTCAACAAAAACCACTTTGAGAACTCACTACCCGGAGCAGTCGAACAGTCTACCGCATCGGAGCAATCGACCGCCGAAAACAGGAGGGGAATCGAGCGTTGCCGCTCCCAGCCGTCACGAACGGCGGAGAATCGCTCATCAATCGGGCGTGTCGGGCGGATCCGCCCGGGTTCACCCGTATCCGCTCTGACTCCCTATAGCGTCCTCTGACTCCGCGCGCTCTTTCTCGCCGATCCGCTCCACACATGTTTCCTCGTCCACCTCGGCACGACCTTCGCCCCACACTGCGACCGCTACTCGGCGTGGGCCTCCTCCGGGTCGTCCAGCCATCCCGGTGTCACGCCCCGTATGGCTGTCCGCAGGTACTCATCACCCTCGCTCGCAGCGCGATCCCCTAGCATCTCTGCTGCTCCGGCTGCTCGTGAGTTCGTCCGCCATGTCTCCGGATCGAAGGCGTCCCGGTCCCGCTTCGCGTCGCTCATTACTGTACCGGGCACTCTCCGAGCGTATAGAAGCGCGAAGCCGGCGGAGGTCGCGCCGACGAAGCGTTGACGGTCGCCCCGTTCGATGGCCCGATAGTGACCGGCGTTGAACTCGCCTTCGAGGACGGGACCGTTCGCATCGACGTCCCGAGCGACGCCGCCGACAGCAGGGGAAACGACGCGACCACCGCGACTGACGGTACCGACACCGAGTCGATACTCGCCGCCCTCCCGTTCGCCGAACGCGACCCGCGCAGCGATACGTATCGAGCGCCCGCCTATCGTTACGCTTCGCTCCGCGAGGCGCTTGCGGAGGCGAAAATCGTCTTCGAGGACCGGGTGTTCGACCTTTCCGATCTCGATCTCGAAACGGCCTACGAACTGCGTTCCTACCAGCGCGAGGCCCTCGATGCCTGGCACGCGAACGACGATCGAGGAGTGCTCGAACTACCGACCGGCAGCGGGAAGACCGTTATCGGACTGGCGGCGATCGCGTCCCTGGGGACGCCAGCACTCGTCGTCGTCCCGACGATCGATCTCTTGGGCCAGTGGCGCGAGGAGCTCGAAACGGAGTTCGGCAATGGAGGGTCGCCGGTCGATAGCGCGACGGACGACGCGGCCGAAACGAGTGGTGTAGCCGAGGTCGGTCAGCTCGGCGCTGGCGTCCAGCAGGTGGGAGCGATCACCGTCGCGACCTACGATTCGGCCTACCTGCGCGCCGACGAGTTGGGCGATCGGTTCGGCCTCGTGGTCTTCGACGAGGTCCATCATCTGGGCGGGGAGGGCTACCGGGAGATCGCCCGGTTGCTCGCCGCGCCCGCCCGCCTCGGGCTCACTGCGACCTTCGAGCGCCCCGACGGCGCGCAGGCGGTCGTCGCCGACCTCTGTGGTCCCTTGGTCCATCGCGTCGCGGTCGACGACCTCGCAGGAACCCACCTCGCGGACTACGACGTGAAGCGTATCGAAGTCTCCCTCTCCGAGGCCGAACGCGCTGTCTACGACGAGCACCAGGGAACGTTCGTTTCCTATCTCAGGAACTCGAACCTCCATATGCAGTCGGGTAGCGACTATCAGAAACTGGTCATGCGCTCGGGTACCGATCCGGCGGCTCGGGAGGCGTTGCTCGCGAAACAGCGCGCCCGCGAGGTGATGATGAACGCCGATGCGAAAGTAGCGACCCTCGCTTCGATTCTGGGTCGTCACCGCGAGGATCGCGTCCTGATATTCACCGCGCACAACGATCTGGTCTATCGCCTCTCCGAGCGGTTCCTGCTGCCGGCGATCACCCATCGGACCGGCGCGGCCGAGCGGCGCGATATCCTGGGGAAGTTCCGTTCGGGCGAGTACTCCCGGGTCGTCGCCTCGAACGTCTTGGACGAAGGGATCGACGTGCCCGATGCGAACGTCGCGGTCGTCCTCTCGGGTAGTGGCTCACAGCGGGAGTTCACCCAGCGGCTGGGCAGAGTCCTCCGGCCGGGTGAGGGCAAGCGGGCACTGTTGTACGAGGTAATCACCGAAGAGACCGCCGAGGAGCGGGTCGCCGACCGGCGGCGCTGATCGGACGGGGCCGATTCCTTCCGGGCGGGGTCGAACCGACGGGACGACGGACGGAGGGCTACTCGCTCGTATCGAGGTTCGCCATCGCCCGCTCGACGAGCGCGCCGGTATCGCCCACGATCTCCGCCCACGCCTCGCTGTCGGGAGCCATCCCCGCGAGGCGGGCGACCCGCATGATCGAGAGGTGATAGACCTGCTGTGTTCCGGGACTCTCCTGCCGGATAATCACGTTACAGGGGAACAGACCGCCGATCTCCAGGCTCTCCTCTAATGCACGATTTGCCATCTCGGGGTGACAGGCTCCGAGAACGTAGTAGGGATCGCGGTCGGCGTCTACCTTCTCGTTCAGCATCTCCGCGGGCGAGAACTCCGCGGGCACGCCGAAGCCCTCCTCAACGAAGGCCTCGCGGACGTGTTCGATTCCCTCCTCGTGGTCCATCTCGAGGGTCGCGCGCTTCTCACCACGATCTTCGGGCGCGATCTCGCTCGGATCGATTGGCAGTGGCATACGCCTGTAGATCACCTCTCGATACTCGAACCCATCGGTTAGGATCGCCCCGTCGTCGATCGTCCTGCCCGCTGGCAGGTCGTTCCCGTCGAGGATAGAGAAGATTCAGCTCGCCAGCACTGCCTAACACTTTCGAAAGCGCTCGTTCACCGATACTCGAAGACGCGGGCCATCCCCGCGTGGAGGTGATAGAGATTATGGCAGTGAAAGAGCCACTCGCCGGGATTATCGGCGAGGAAGTCGAACGTCACCTCGCCCATGCGTCCCGGAACGAGGACCGTATCCTTGACCGCGTCCCCGACCTGGAAAAAGTGTCCGTGGAGGTGCATCGGATGGGAGACGGGGCTGCGATTGGCCAGCCGGACGCGAACGTGCTCGCCGCGCGAGATAGCGAGCGGATCCGCGTCCGGATAGGTCTGCCCGTCGATCGCCCAGGAGTACGATCGACCGCCGCCGCGGGAGAGGGTGGGATCGAAGGTTCGGTCGGGTCGCCCGTCGATACCCTCGATCGGGGTTAGCGCGTTTAATTCCGCATACTCGAGCCGGCGACCGATCGATTGCACCGGCGTCGGCGTCCCGTTCGATACCCCTTCGTAGGCGAGCAGCGCTTTCGCCGGTGGTTCGTCGCCGTCGATAGGGGCTGCTCGTAGCTCCCAGGTGCTCGGCGAGTCGGCGGCGACGATCGCATCGTAGCGCTCGCCCGCGCCGAAGATGAACGAATCGGCTCGCACTGGCTCGACCGGCCGGCCGTCAGCGTGTGAAATCCGGAACTCGTGGCCCGCGAGCGCGACCCGAAACGTCGTCGCGCTGGCAGCATTGATACACCGGAGGCGGACGCGCTCGCCCTCGCTCACCGATAGCGTCGGCGGATCCGAGGGAAGCCGACCGTTGAGGAGCAGCCCCGCGTACGATGGTCGAGAATCGC
Organism: Halobacteriales archaeon QH_8_64_26; assembly: GCA_003021725.1. Taxonomy (GTDB): domain Archaea; phylum Halobacteriota; class Halobacteria; order Halobacteriales; family Halococcaceae; genus PXQR01. Next base: position 93,664 of record PXRA01000076.1, on the reverse strand, counting down.
CCATCATCCCGCCGTTCATACCACCTTCACCGCCGCTCGTACCGCTGCCACCCATGCCACCACCCATACCGTTACCGCCCATACCGCCGCCATTGCCCGTTCCACCTGCACCGCCGCTGTCCCGTCCGTCGGGGAGCTGTGGTTCGCCGGGCAGGTAGTCGTCGAAGACGAGCGTGTACTCGCGATCGTAGGCGACGTGTGGATCGTCTTCTTCGATCACGAGCGGCCCCATCAATCCCCGATCGAGCTGGAGGCCGGCGTGGCTGTGATAGAAGTACGTCCCGGGTGGCTTGGCCCGGAAGGTGTACTCGAAGGTCGATCCGGGTTCGATAGGCTGCTGTGTCAGCCCCGGCACGCCGTCCATCGCGTTCGGGACCGGCACCCCGTGCCAGTGAACCGTTGTTCTTTCGGGCAGTTCGTTCGCGACCGTCGCTCGGAGGACCTCGCCCTCCTTTACCCTGAGTTCGGGGCCGGGGACCGTCCCGTCGTAGAGCCAAGCCTCCCTCGATCGTCCGCTGACAGGAGCGACCTGCCCGGTGGTAGCTGGTAGCCGGACGCGCTCGTCGGGCGAGAGGGTACTCGTCGGTTGAGCGGACGGAGACGGCGAGCGCTGGTCGCTCGCGTTGGAGGAGGGCTGTTCCGACGAGGAGCCACCGGAGAGACAGCCCGCCAGGGCAGCGATCGTCCCGCTACCGAGGGACAAGAGCACTCGACGGCGGGACGGGTCGAAGGACGTCGGTGGGTTCGTCATCGGTGATCGGTGGGGAGTAGATAGTCGAGGGATTTCACGTCGGTGCTTCGGTCGGCGTCTCGATCGACGACCGTGGGTCTCGCGTGATCCATCGAGTTACGCGGCACAGTTGTTCGCCCCCGTCTCCAGCGTTGTCGCTTCAGCAGTGTTCTCGGCGCTCTCGGTGCCACGGTTGATGGCGATAACCGTCTCGTAGTTGTCGGGTTTCTCGGGGACGTTCTCGACCATCCGCTCGACGAACTCCTCCTCCGCTAAGTCGGCGAGGTCGAGACGCTCGTGGACCTCGCCGAGGGGCGCGCCGACGAGTTCGCCGGGTGAGGCGTTCGCATAGGTGCCGTCCGCGTTCACCGTGACGTGACCTGGTAGGACGGTCAGCTCCTTGGGCAGTTCGAGTAGCGTCCCGTGAAGCGCCTCGTATTGCATTCGCGCTCCTTGCTCGGCCTCGTCCTCGCCGAATTCGAGTTCGGTGCGCCCGACCGAATCCAGAAAGAGACTATCGCCGGTGAGCACTGCTTCCTCACCCACGCGATAGGCGGCGGTCTCGGAGGTGTGCCCGGGGGCAAACAGGGTCTCGATCTCGACGTCGCCCACCGCGATCGTCTCGCCGTCGGCCAGCGGAGTGAACTCGTAACCCAGATCGCGCTCGGTCGCGCGCTCGCCGAGGTGATAGGGAACGCCGAGTCGCGCCGCGAGGTCCCGACCGCCCGAGAGGTGATCGGCGTGGACGTGGGTATCGAGCACGTGGGTGATCTCCACGCCGTGCTCGGCGGCAGTAGTAATATACTGGTCGGTGTGGCGGGTGGGATCGACGACCACCGCTTCGCTGGCGCTGTGTGAGCCGACGAGATAGGACAGACAGCCCTTCGCGCGGCGCTGAAACTGGGTGATAAACAGGTCCTCACTTGTGGTCTCGACCTCTGCGGTCTCATACAGCGCGTTCCAGGCGCGCATCCCGTCCGTGAGGACCGCGATGTCCTCGAAGCCGTTCGCGTCGAGTTCGGAGGCGAGCCGCGTCGAGGTCGCGCCCTTCCCACAGATCGTGAGGATCTCCGTCCCACCTGCGAGCGCGTCGATTTCCCCGCTTTTGTCCTCGTCGAGGACCTCTGCCGGCCCGAAGGGGACGTTTACCGCGCCCTCGACGCGCCACGAGCCGTAACTGTCCTCAGGACGCGTGTCGATCAGCGTGTAGTCCTCCGTGCCTGTGTCCTGGCGATCCGCGAGTTCTCTGGCGGTGATCTTCCTGAACATCGTTTTCGGTATAGTGTACAGCCTTGGATGATTTAAACACTTCTATGGGACGAACGAGAGACGAGATCGTTTCCCGCACCTCGAAGGAAAACTCGAAGCGTCCCTTGAAAATCCTGGCTAGGTAGGAATTGGATATGAAAGACGGTAGATCGGTTAGACAGTCGTGCGATCGGTCGTGCAGAGTATTGCGTCACTTTCACAATACTTTTACGCTGCGAGGTAGTAGCGCGAACCGAGAATGGCCAGATCGATGCAGGAGATGCTTCGAGAGGACATGCAGTGCGAAGGCCTCTTGGAGTGCTTCCACGGGTTCAAGCAACTCGACAAGGAGGTCTTTCGGGTACTTACCGAGAGCGCCGAAGCCTTGACGGTTGACGAGATCGCCGCCGAGGTCTCCCGCGAACGATCGACGGCCTATCGATCGGTCCAGCGCCTACTGCAGGTCGGGTTCGTCCGGAAAGAACAGGTCAACTACGATCAGGGCGGGTATTACCACGTCTTCCAGCCGACTGATCCCGAGGAGATCGCAAACGACATGCAGCGAATGCTGAACGACTGGTACGCCAAGATGGGCACTCTCATTGGCGAGTTCCGCGAGAAGTACGACACGGGAGCCGACCAGGTGGCCCCGGCGAGCAACTGACGATCGGCACCGGCACCGGACCGCGATCGAGCACTCGAACGTCGGTTTTGATAAAGCACAGAAGATACAATACAGTAGAGTACTACAGCGAACGGCGGATCGGCGGCGAGTTCGAGGACGGTAGCAGCTCGGGCGTCGAAGACGCCGAAGAACGACTCGACCGCGTTCTCGACGGGCTGAGGAGGTACGATCGAACCGACTATCAAGCATACAGTACCCGACTTCGAGAATAGTTACGAACGTCATGCACGACGATACCGAGAAGCGATTCGATCCGACGAGCGAGGGCGAACGGGCGATCGGCCGCGGGTTCTTCGAGGAGGAAAGCGCCCCGGGATCGGCGCTGGCCCATCTCTATCGGGGCGAGATCCACCGGATGAAACTCTGGCGCGAGCGTCTCGATAAGACGACCAACTGGGCGGTTATCCTCATGGGCGCGATCCTCACGTGGGCCTTCTCCAGTGCGGGCAATCCCCACTACGTAATCCTCGTCGGAATGGCGACCGTCGGGGTCTTTCTCACCATCGAGGCACGTCGATACCGGGCGTACGACATCTGGCGCTCGCGAGTTCGCATCATGCAGGAAAACGCCTACGCACAGGCGCTCGATCCCTCGACCGACGTCGCAGACGAGGCGTGGCGCGCGAAGCTGAGCCGGAATTATCGAACCCCGGCCATGGCGATCAGCGTCGAGGAAGCGATCGCCCACCGGCTCCGGCGCGTCTATCTGTCCCTGTTCACGATACTGGTGCTCGCCTGGGCGATCCGTGTGGGCGCGTTTTCGATCCAGCCCTGGCCGGAAAGCGCCGCGATCGGCTCGATACCGGGACTGGTGGTCTCGGCCATCGTCGGCGGGGCCTATCTCCTGCTCGTCGGTATCGCCGCCCGACCGCGGACCTGGCACGGACTGGGAGAGTTGCGACGCAAGGATCTACGCAAGCACCGAAACCACTGAGAGAGCCCATCGAACGCGACGAGCTTACAGCCTGTTCGGGAAGTAGATGCGAGCCCATCGCCGATCGAGCAGAAGTCGTGATGACGGCCCACCCTCGAGTCCTTGGGTCCCTGTTAGGGAGATCGGTCGTGGGTTCCACAGTGACAGTTCCCGATGCAGTAAGTGGGTTCGCCACCGCCGGAGAGCCCGACGGACGCGAGGGCAGCCATCGCGTTCCGCGTCCGGGTCGGTGCCGGCCGGACGGCCCCGGCGGTCGCTCCGTAGGGCTTCGAGCCGACCGGGATGGTCCCCGTGACCGTGCGGCTCTCGTGATCGATCACCCGCACGACGTTTGCGGTCTGGACGGGGACGTAGAGCTTCCGGCGGCTCCGATTCCAGGTGCCGGTAAAAGCCTGCCCGCCGAGGTCGATCCGGGTCGTTACCTCCCCAGCGTCGAGATCGAGGACGGTGAGGTCCTCGGTTCCGGGCGTGAACACGTAAGAAAATCGGCTATCGGGCCCGATCTCGCTGGTCAGTGGACTCCGGCCCAAGCCGTCCGCTTCGGTTAGTCGGACGCGCTCTTCCGGGCGGGTCGGATCGCTCACGTCCCAGATACTTTCAGTGCCGTAGGCTCCCTCGTCGTTCTCGACGACGAGGTACTCGCCGTTCCAGGAGGCAGTTCCCATGTAGGGGTTCGCGCTCGCCGCGCCGTCGAGCACCGGATCGACCTCGCGCCGGGCGACGACCTCGAAGGCCTCGATGTCGAGTACGGTGAGCGTGTTGCCGTATAGATCCGGCACGAACGTGTAGGCACCGTCGGGACCGATCGTGACGTCACACGGACCGGGACCGCCCCGCGCGCCGGCGTAGTTCTCGGTCCTGTCGATTCGTCCGGTCACCTCGCCGAACGCCTCGGTTTCGGGGTCCGCGACGATCCGGAACTGTGTGTGGGCGGGCTCGCGGGCGCTGACGATCAGTCGCTCACCGCTCGGGGTGCGTTCGAGCCAATTGGCGTCCGATCCCGTCTCGACGTACGCGACCGTTTCGAGTGATGTCGCGTCGATCGCCCGCACCCCGCCGGCAACGTTCAACCAGAGCGCGTCGCCGGGTGCGCTAACGAGCGTTGGGGTGTACTGGTTCGAGGGGAACGAAGCGGTCGTCCCGATCATCGTCGTCGCGAGGCGTTCGTCCGTCGTCGAATCGATAACGCTCATCGTCCGCTCGCCGGTATTGAAGACGTACACCGTCGGTCGCCCATCCATCGGTTCGTCGGTCGCCGTTTCGCCGTCCGCCGATCCGTTGGTCGTCTCGCCGTTCGTCGTTCGGCGGGTCGTCGTTTCGCTCCTCGTCGTGTCGGTACTCGGTGTCTCGCTGCCTGGCGTCTCGCTCTCGCCGCCGGAGGGATCGCTGAGACAACCGGTGGCCGCACCGACGGTACCGACGGCGGCCGACGATCGCAGTAGCCGTCGCCGGGAGACGCCGTCAGCGTATGGGTCCTGTACGTTGGGGTCGAACTTCTCGGGACGGGCCCGCTCGTCGGACTCGGATACCATTCGCTCGGTTGTTCGAACGCTCGCGGTAAATCGACACGGGATCGAGCGCGCTGACGACGGCTGCCTGCCGACGGGACCGACCGTTTTTACTCCGAGAGCGACGAGCGTCGCTGTGCTGACGAAGGACCTGCTACGGGTCTCGCGGGCCGGCGGCGGGTATCACCCACAGTTCACCGACCGCGAGGACCGTCCGCTCGCCGCCCGGGTGATCGAGAGCTACCGCGAGAACGTCGGCGAACCCCGTAGTACGATCGAGGCAACCCTCGCCGACCTCGAAGGCGAGTACGACTTCAAACTCGTCCGCGGGCTCGCGAAACTCCTCGAACGCGACGCCACCTTCGAGACCCGAGCTACTGTCGATCCCGAGCGCGCCCGGATAGCGGCTTTCGGTGCTGCCGAGGAGATCGGTGTGATCACCGAAACCGACCGGGAGCGCGCGCTCGCCGACGCTGCCTCGGCGCTCGACTGTACGCCCGCAGTTCTCGAAGCCTCACTGTATGCCGATCTCGACGAGCGGGCGATACTCGTCGATCTCGATTCGCGCTGGAGCCCTCAGGAACTCTGTGCTCAGTACGACCTCTCGCTCGCCCAGACGGCGCTCTTCGACGCGACCAGTGTTACGGTTCGTAGCTCCGATCCTCGCGCGCTCGTCTCGGCGATCAAACGCCTTCGGCTCATGTACGAGATCGAGAGAACCCCCAAGGGTCGCGTGATCGAGGTCACCGGTCCCACGCGACTGTTCCGCCGCACGCGGCGCTACGGCACCCGTTTCGCCCGCCTGCTCCGGACGATCGCGACGACGAAGGAGTGGCACCTCGATGCCACGATCGACGACCGGGGTACCGAACGGGAGCTGACCCTCGATCAGGATGACCTCTCAGTGCCGAGCGCCGAGCCGGTGGTCGAAGTCCCGTATGACAGTGGCGTCGAGGCCGACTTCGCGGCCCGCTTCGAAGCGCTCGATCTCGACTGGGAACTGCGCCGGGAGCCCGAACCCCTCGAAGCCGGCTCGCGGGTGATGATCCCGGATTTCGCGTTCGACTGGCCCCACGCAGTCCCCGAGGCCGCCAGCGGAGCCGAGGCGGACCCGGAACCGGTGTCGGATGGCCATATCGGCCAGGGATTTCGACTCTTCTTCGAGATCATGGGTTTCTGGACGCCCGAGTACGTCGCGAAGAAGCTCGATCAGCTGGACGAATTGGAAGCCGTCGATATGATCGTCGCGGTCGACGAATCACTGGGCGTCGGCGAGGATATCGACGCACGCGACGCCCGGGCGCTCCCGTATTCGGGCACGGTCGATATCAAAGCGGTTCGTGATGCGCTGCGGGGCTACGAAACCGACCTGATCGCCGCGAGCGCCGACACTTTGCCCGCGGAGCTCGTCCCGGAAGCCGACGTCGTCGGACTCGACGCGCTCGCCCGCGAGCACGGCGTGAGCGAGCGTGCCTTCAGTGAGACGGAGTTCCCCGAGCACGAACGGGTCGGCCGGACGCTCGTCCGTCCCCCCGTGCTCGACGGGCTCGCCGAAGTGCTCGCTTCGGGAATGGACCTTGCCGACGCTGAGGCCCACCTCGGGGAGTTCGGTCTCGACGACGCGAGCACGATACTCTCGGCGCTTGGCTACCGCGTCGAGTGGGAGGGGCTAAGCGGTGGCGTGCTCCGCGACAAGGACTGATCTCAGGTGGTAGTGGCTCGCGAGCGAGTCGGGTTCAGCGATCGGTATCACCGTCGCCCGAGGTCTCGGTCGCTGCTCCGGCGTAGGCTTCCTCTCGGTCACCGGGCTGGATCGAGAGCGCATCGACGTAGGTGTTCGCCGCGACGAAGGTGCCGGCGACCCCCAGTAGTTCGACCATGTCCTCCTCATCGAAGTCGGCCGCATACAGCGCCTCGAGGTCTTCCTCGCTGATACCCTTCGGATCGAGGGCGACCTGCTCGGCGAACCGGGCGGCGGCCCGCTCGCGCTCGGGGAGGGCGTCGTACTCGCCGGCTGTTACCGTCTCGAAGCGCTCCTCGGGCATCGCGACGATCTCCATGAGGTTCTCGCGGTGGCTCGCCGTGCAGTACGCACAGTCGTTCGCTTGGGAGACGACCACGCTCACGAGTTCCTTTAGATCCCGATCGAGGTGCCCGCCCCTGATCGTCCGGTCGAGCAGTGTGTACATCCCCTCCAGTAGCGGCGGGTGGTTCGCCAGCGCGTCCAGTAGCAACGATCGGTTCGCCGTCCCGCCGCCCTCCCCTTCCCACTTCGAGAGGATCTCGCTCACGTGGTCGGTGGCGTCCTCGCGGCGAACGTACTCGACGTGTGCCATACCGGTCGCTGTGAGTGGCCGACGGATGTATCCCGGCCTTGCGGCGACCGATCGAGTACCGATAGCGGCCGATGGTGTCGCCGGCAGCAGTGGTAGCGATCGCCGGTGGCACTGGCGGTCGCCATCCGGCTAAAACTCGCGCCGCCGGCCTTTCGGGATTTGCGAGCGCAGTTCGCCGTGCAGGTAAAGCCCAACGCCGAGGGGCTCGCGCTCGCTGGCCAGTTCCTGGGCGACGATCAGATATCCCCAATCGCCGTCCCACTCGATTTCCTGATCGTGGCCGGCGACGAAGGCTCTCGCTTCCCCCTCTTCGAGTTCGATGACGTTGCGAGTCGCTGCGTGCCCGAAGCGCTGGATGGCGTTGCTCGTCGGCTTCCAGTGCTCTTGTCGTACCCTGAGGAAGGTGAGCCCGAGGCCCTCGATCGCGATCGGGGAGTGACCTTCCCCGGCAAACGCCCAGATCTTGCCCGAGCCCTTCTCCCAGAAGCTCTGTTCCGCGAAAGTCTCCGGGGGGATACCGTATCGATCGGCCCACCAGTCGAGTACGTCCTCCCGTGTGGGGCGGCCCGCGACCCGGCGCTCCTCGGCACTCGGCGGCAGACGATCGAACCGGCTCCCGTCGTTCTCTCGTTCGTCTCCGTCGCCGTCGTCCTCGCTGTCCGATTCGGGTGCTCCGCTCATCCGCCGACCTCCAGTCTCGCACAGAAGAATCCACCCGTATCGTTCTGGTGCGGATAGACACGCTTTGCCGTCCGAAGCGATGAATCGAACTCCGCTCCCTGCCATTCGGTGATCCCGGGACCGTGATCGAGCGCCAGGTCGAACTCGACGAGCCGACAGTCCTCGCTTTCGAGCACGCCATCGAGGACGGCTTCGTTCTCTTCGGGCGCGAAGGTACACGTCGAGTAGACGACGCTCCCTCCTTCGCGGGTGGCCTGTATCGCGCGTTCGAGAATCGAGCGCTGGAGCGTCGAGACGCTGTCGAGATACCCCTCGGACCACCCCGCCAGTGCGTCGGGGTTCTTTCTGATCGTTCCCTCGCAGGAACAGGGCGCATCGACGAGCGCCCGGTCGAACTCCTCGAACTCGAAGGGCTGCATCGAGAAGTTCCGTGCGTCGCGATTGGTAACCGCCGCGCAGGTCACGCCCAGTCGTTCCAAGTTAAATCGGAGCGCGGAGAGCCGACCCAGGTTCCGGTCGTTCGCGACCAGGGTGCCCGAATCGTCCATCAGTGCCGCGAGATGGCTCGCCTTGCTTCCCGGCGCGCCACAGGCCGCCCAGACCCGCTCGCCCGGCTGTGGGTCGAGTACCGGCGCGGGGATCGCTGAAACTTCCTCCTGGCCGTGCCACCAGCCCTGGAAGGACCCCCATGTCGAACCCGGTTTGTCGGTATCGAGGCGGAAGAGTCCAGGTCGCCACTCCGGGCTCTCGTAGCCGATGTCGCTTTCGTCGAGTGCGGCACGTGCCCGCCCGACGTCGGCTTTGATCGTGTTCGTCCTGACGACGGAGGGAAGCGGCTGTTGACAGGCCGCCCGGAAGGCCTCGATGTCCCCGACGAGCGGCTCGTAGCGTTCGAGTACGGTCATACTCCTCTTGTTCGCCCGGCACGGGAGTCCATTTCGAAGCCGACTTCGATCGAACCGAAGCGGACCGATTCGTCGCGCTCGGGTGTCGAAGACCGGCCGCCTCCTCACGTCGGTAGCACGCCGGCGACGGAGCACGAAAGGACGAACCGCTGTCGACGCCGGAGTGCTGACTCGCGCCAGCAGTCGTCAGGTTCCCTTTCTATCCCAGCACCACTGCGCTCGACGAACTCCTCGCGAGAACCCCACGGACGTCAGCAGGTCGGTCAGGATGGCGTCGATGTCACCGCTGGTGACCGCCGCGCCGGCCTCGGCGTCGGTGATGTCGCCGCTGAGTATCCCCTCGGCCAACGCGTTGACCTGCGTGTCGTTGATGATGCCGGACTCGAGGGCGGCGTCGAGGGTTGCGACCTCGCCGTCCGTGAGCGCGTCGTCGATCGCCGTGGCTTTGGGGTTGCTGTCGCCGACGGTCTATCGGCACAGCCCCTCGCTCGTCTCCGACAGCGTGTCGAGCGGTTCGCCCGAACGGTGTCGAGAGCCGGTGATGTGGCTCTCGATCCCGGCGACGCAGGGATCGCGAGAACGGAGCCGCTCGCCTGCTCACCGCGCGTCTCACCAGTCCCCCTCTCGATACTGCCCCGAGAACTAAGCCACTAGAACGCCTCCTCGTAGCATGGCACGAGTCAGGATCGAGGCCGACTACATCGATCTCGACGACCCGATGCTCGTCGAGGGGCTCCCCGGTGCCGGCTTAGTGGGCAAAATCGCCGCCGACCACCTCGCGAGGGGACTCGACACGACTTACTACGGTTCGGTGTACTGCGATGGGTTACCGTCGATCGCGGTCTACCAGGGAGAGGACTCGACGCTTCGCCCCCCAGTTCGGTTGTATGCCGCCGAGAGCGAGGACCTGCTGGTCCTCCGGAGCGATATTCCGGTATCGCCCTCCTCCGCGCCGGACTTCGCGAGTTGTCTCACCGACTGGATCATCGACAACGGCGTTCTACCGCTGTATCTCAGCGGCCTCGGCGAACAGAAAGAGGGCGCGCCGAACCTCTATGGCGTCTCGACTGCGGGCGGCGAGGCGCTACTGGAGGAGGCCGGCATCGTCCCACCGGCCGACGGCGGCCTCGTAAGCGGGCCGACCGGCGCGCTCCTGTCCCGCGCGGAGTTCTCGAACGTCGATAGCGTCGGTCTGATCATCGAGTGCGACGGTCAGTTCCCCGATCCCGAAGCCGCCCGCGTGCTTCTGGACGCCGGTATCGCCCCGCTCACCGGCATCGATGTCGATACCGAGGCGCTCACCGAACAGGCCGAGGAGATCCGTGCGGCCCGCGAGCGCCTCGCCCGGCAGATGGGTGAGGCCGACGACGCGAGTTCCGAGGCACAGCCCCTCCGGATGTTCCAATGAACTTTTTTGTGGCTCGGGTCGTGCTCGCTTCGCTCGCACACCACTCGCCGCAAAAACCTCTACTAAAAAGGCCGCGACCTCGCTCGCGCTCCGCGCTCGCTCGGCCACGGGGAACCGCTCGCGCCTGACGGCGCTCGCGGATGCAGATCGCTACGACGTCCCACACCATTCGATACGTGTGATTCCACGCTATTGGTTAGGAGAGGAAGAACAGTCATGAAACTCGACGAACTACAATGGAGTATGAACGATGCGGATCGAACGACTACGGCAGTCCGTGAGCGCGTCGCAGCGCGTAGCGGTGTGACCGCCGAGTGGAGGAAGCAGGCAGCACACAGATACGCCCCCGCTCGAAGACTGAAGCGTTTCTTGTGACTCGATCGTTAGCGATACTAGTCACTACCCTTCGTCAGCTTCGCCTTCATCGGTCTCGTCCTCGGTTTCCTCGTCATACTCGCTACCGGCGTCTTGGGCCTCGTCGAGCGCACTTCTGAGATCGGGGATCGTACTCGCGAGGTTGCCCGCCTTCTCGCCGGCGGACTGGACGTCCTCGATCGTTTCCTCGATGGATTCGATCTCGACCTCTAGATCCTCGGCGTCCTCGAAGGCCTCGGCGCGCTCGCCCATGGTGTACCACTTCTTCGCGTCCCGGAGGTGAGCCTCGGCGTCGCCGACATCGAGGGCCTGATTGAGGGTGTTGAGTACACCTAAGGTGTTCTCGGCTTCGACCGTCCAGATCACCTCGGGGGCTGGCAGCGCTTCGCGCGCGGCGTCTAAGTTCTCCTCGACGTCACCCCGGACCTCGCTGGCGGCCTCGCCGAACAGGTCATCGGAATCGAACGTCGCCTGGCTCATACCGACGTCTCGGCCGGCGACCGGATAAATCCATGCCCGAACGTGAAAGTGAAATTAGCCCGCAGCCGAGGCCACGACGGCAATCTCGTCGGTTTCCCCTCTCCGCAATAAAGGTGGACCGCCTTCTATTAGAGCTTCCGGACAAAGATGCTGCTATTTCGTACGCGAGCCGGCACCGCCGAACCGTCGGGAGACGACAGTGAGTTTCAGATGGCAACAGTCGACAGACGACGATACACGACGAGAGAGGCCAGTTCGACGGTCGGAAGTTCGATCTCCCGATCCGAGCTGTCGACTCCTCCCGGCAGTGGCCGCCCGTCACACTCACAGGCGAGAACTGCCGTAACCGGATCGGATTCCCCGGGGGATGACATACTTCCTCCATGAGCGACGCGCACTCGGGCAGCGATCCATCCGGACACGTCGACAGCGACCAGGAGCGGATGGAGGAGAGCGGACCCGGCTACACGACTCCACAGGCCGCGATCGAACAGTCGGACCCCGAGGAAGTAGCCTACGTCATGGGACTGTACGTCGGCACGGACATCGACGCGCCCGACTTCCTAGGCGTCGTCGACGTCGATCCCGATTCGGAGACCTACGCGGAGGTGATCGACCGGGTACCGATGCCCAACCGCGGCGACGAGTTGCATCACTTCGGCTGGAACGCCTGTTCGTCCTCGTGTCACGTAGAGGGCCTCGCCCGCCGGCACCTGATCGTCCCCGGCCAGCGGTCCTCGCGCATCCACGTGATCGACACCGCGGATCGCAGAAGTCCGGAGATCGAGAAGGTGATCGAACCCGAGGAGGTCTTCGAGTACGACCTCTCCGCGCCCCATACCGTCCACTGTATCCCCGACGGCGAGATCGTCATCAGCATGCTCGGCGATGCGGATGGGGATCTCCCCGGGGGCTTTCTCGCGCTGGACGAGGACTTCGAGATCGACGGTCGGTGGGAACCACCGGGAGAAATCGAGATGAACTACGACTTCTGGTATCAGCCCCGTCGGAACGCGATGATCTCGAGCGAATGGGCCGCGCCGAAGACCTACTACCCCGGTTTCGACCTTGAGGACGTCGAAGAAGGGAGATACGGCCGCCAGCTCCACATCTGGGACTGGGAAGATCGTACCGTCGATCAGACGATCGATCTCGGCGAGGAAGGCCAGATCCCCCTCGAAGTGCGCTTTCTGCACACCCCTGAATCGACACACGGCTACGTCGGCGCGACGCTCTCCTCGAACGTCATCCACTTCTATGAGTCCGGCGGCGAGTATCGGGCCGAGACGACGATCGACGTTTCGCCCCGCGAGCACGAGGATTGGGACATGCCCATGCCGGGACTCATCACCGATCTGCTGATTTCGATGGACGATCGGTATCTCTTCTTCGGCAACTGGGGCCATGGCGACGTCCGGATGTACGACATCTCCGATCCCTCGAACCCTCGACTCGTCGACCAGCTCTGGGCCGGCGGGCACTTCGGGCCCTCCCATCCCATCGAGGGCGAACGCGAGGTGCTGGGCGGGCCACAGATGCTCCAGCTCTCCTTAGACGGCGAACGGCTCTACTGGACCACCTCGCTGTTCTCCTCTTGGGACAACCAATTCTACCCCGAGGAAGGCAGGAAAGGCTCGGTCATGCTCAAGGCGTCGACTTCGGTGACCTCCCGGAGGGACCGGCACGCGCCCACGAGATCCGCTGGCCCGACGGCGACTGCACGAGCGACGTCTGGCAGTAATCCCCAGGGACGGGGTTCACCGCGATCGATCAACGACGACCGAAATTCGATGATCAACAGCGAACCGACGAGACGACAGTGACGCGAGACGACTCCGATGATACGGCCGAGACCTACTCCGTCGAGTTGCGATTCCGTGAGGGACCGACCGAACGGATCGATGTTCCGGCCGGAAAGACGGCACTCGAAGCGGCCGAGGAGGCTGGCCTCGGATTGCCGTTCGGTTGTGTGACCGGTGCCTGTGGGACCTGTACCGCGCGGCTGATCGAAGGCGACCTCGATCACCGGCGGCCACCCAGAGCGCTGAAAGAACGCCACCGCGAGGCGGGTTACGTACTGTTATGTGTCGCCCTCCCGCACTCGGCCTGTGTGCTGGAGGTCGGAGCGACGGTACAGGCCGATCTCGTCTCGAACCCCTGGAAGTAGCTCGGAATGCAATGGGCGACAAAGAGGTGAGACGTCGAAGAACGAAGTGGGACATCGAAGAAGTGTATGGGAGGCCCGTCTACCGATCGACCGCATCGGGGACGATTCCAAATAATGACGAACGACACCGCCGACTTCCTGATAATGCGCGAACTGGACGATCCGATCACCTACGAGCAACTCGACGGGGCGACCGACGCCTCCGGGGCGGCCCTCGAAGAACTCCGCGAGGAGGGCACCGACATCGAGTGGGTCGGCTCGGAGGTCCTGGAAGACGACGCGGGCCAGGTGACTGGCACCTTCTGTCACTACCGCGCCGAAAGCGAGGAGGCGATCTACGAGCACGCCGACCGTGCGGGCCTGCCCGCGACGAACGTTTCTCGGCAGGGCGACCCGCTCGACGGGGAGTAGTTCGTCCCCGCCCGGGGGCTGTGGTACCTCCCTGGTTTCGGCTTCGAGGGCTGACCGACCTCATTCGGAAACCGACTCGACCGCCATTCGCGGGTAGCCCTCCTCCATCGCCATCCGCGCGACGACCTCCTGACCCTCGTATTCGATGGCGATCTCGACGGTCATGTGCTTGCCTGTCAGTTCGGTGTAGCCGTGTGTCGTCCCCAGTTCCTCGGGATCGATATCGACCGCGACGGACTCACAGTGGGGCTGGTTCGCGATCGCCTCCTCGATGGCGCATTCGAGACTGGTGGCACTGGCGGGCGAGACGGGCGTGCCGGCGAACTGGTGATAGAGCGCGCCGAACTTGATGCCGGCCTCGAAACAGGCTTCCTCGCGGGCACTCGGGTCCATACCCCTCGGCCGCTCCCGGACCGGTAAACGCCTTCGACTCCCCGTCCTCCCGGCTCCCCGGCTACTCGCTCGTTCGCCCCGCTCGTCGTGAGCCGGTCTCTCACGGAATCGATTTCAACTCCCGCTTCCTAGCACTGGGCATGGATTACGACGCGAGCCTCGACCGAGCCTTAGAGGACGTACCGGATTACACCGGCAGCGAGGAGCGCCTCGACGTCCCCGAGCCGACGGCCCAGAAGGACGGCGCGTTCACCAGACTCACCAATCTCGGCGCGATCGCCGATGCCCTCTCGCGGGACCCCGAACACCTCCACCGGGCGATCCAGCGCGAACTCGGCACCAACGGCCAGTACGACGCCGGACGCTCGCGGTACAACGGCTCCTTTTCGGCTTCGGAGTTCAACGGGGCGATCGACAGCTACGTCCAGGAGTTCGTGGTCTGCTCGGAGTGTGGGCTGCCCGACACCCGGCTCGTGATGGAAGACCGGACGCTGATGCTCCGGTGTGATGCCTGTGGGGCCTTCCGACCGGTCACCAAGCGCACCGGCTCGACCCAACAGACCGACCGGCCGACCATCGAGGAGGGCGGGAACTACCAGGTCGAGATCACCGGCACCGGCCGGAAGGGCGACGGCGTCGCCGAGCGCGGGGAGTACACCATCTTCGTGCCCGGCGCGAGCGAGGGCGACGTGGTCGACATCTACGTCGACAATATCAGTGGGACGCTCGCGTTCGCCCGCCTCGCCGGCTGATCGGTCGCTGACTAACTAATCGAGCGACGTCGAACCGCATCTTACTTACTGGCGCTGGATCGACCCCTACTCGAATGGACGGCCCGGTGTTACTCACGGGGGCGGCAGGACGCGTCGCCGAGGCGATCCTCGATCACCTCGGCGATAGCTACCGGTGGCGACTGCTCGATCGCGACCCGCCGGAAAAGGACTACTCCCACGAGTACGTCCTCGCCGACGTCACCGACGCCGAGGCCGTCCGGGACGCCGTCGCGGGCGCGAGTGCGGTGGTCCACCTCGCGGGCGATCCCCGGCCCGACGCCTCCTGGGACAGCGTGCTTGCGAACAACATCGACGGCACCGAGACCGTTCTCGACGCCGCGGCCGAAGAGGGAGTAGGGAAAATCGTCCTCGCTTCCTCGAACCACGCGGTCGGGGGCTACGAGACCGACGATCGCGTTCCGACGATCTATCGCTCCCACGACGCCTACCGACTCGACGGCACCGAACTCCCCCGACCGGGTAACTTCTATGGAGTATCGAAGGCGACCGGCGAACTCCTCGCACGATATTACTACGACACCTACGGCCTGCCCGCGGTCTGTCTGCGGATCGGCAACCTGACCAAAGAACGTCCACCGAGGGACTACGAGCGCGGACAGGCGATGTGGCTCTCCTATCGGGACTGTGCACACCTCTTCGACCGGTCCCTGCAAGCCGACTACGGCTACGAGATCGTCTATGGGATCTCGGATAACGACCGGAAGTACTACTCGATCGATCGCGCCCGCGAGGTGCTGGGCTACGACCCTCAGGACAACTCCGCGGAGTACGACGCCGAGGACTGAGGCCCCGAGACCGTACCGCTTCTGTCGTTCGCTCGTCGGCCTGCCGGCGTTCCTCGCCGTTGTCTTCTCCTCGTCCCGCCGACACCAGTTAGGGTTCGAACAACCCTTCCAGATCGGCCTCGCGGGCCTCGCGGCGCTCGACGTGTTCTCCGAGTCGCTGCGCGACGACCGCCCGATGATCCTCTTCCCTTGCGAAGTCGAGCACGAGCGTCACGAACGGACTCGTTTCCTCCCCGTCCGCCAGGTCCCGACGGGCGTACTCGATGGCAGTTTCAATGACTTTCTCCCCGTAGCCGTACTCCTCGGCTAACACGTGCGCGGCGATCGCGCCGACCTCGAAGGCGGCCGTATCGAGCGAGGGCGGAACTCCCTCGATGGTCAGTTCCGGCGCGTCGGCAGGCCCGATACCGGTCGGGTCCGCTAGAAGGCTTTCGAGGTATCCTCTCGCGTCCCCGACGTTCACCCCGCGGTAACCCTCCAGTCCGTCGAGGTACTCGCGGGCGCTCGCGGCCAGGCCCCTCGCCCCCTCCGGGTTCCCCTCGGTAGCGTGGTGGATCGCGGCGGTGAACTGGATGAGCCCGTGTAACAGCCGTTCGTCGTCCGTTCCACGATCACGATCGAGCCAGGGTGCCTCCCAGGCGTCGTGGGCGGCGTGGAACTCCCCAGCGTTGTAGATCGCCATACCGGCTCGCAAAGCCTGTTCCATCGCCGGGTGCTATCGCGTCGAGGGCTCAAAGCCACTGGGGCGGTAGCGGACGACAATCCGACCCGACCGATCGGGTCCAGGGAAACCGTCTCGACGTGTGGGCCGATCGGTCGAACGCCGGCCGACGATCGACGGTCATCGCTCGGAATCAAGCGTGACTGCCCGCTCAGGTCTCGTTCGGGTTGTTGCCCTCGGCCTCTTCCTCCGAGTCCCCGCCGAGCGTGGAGGGAACCAATCGCATCGCCGCGAAGAGCATGAGAACCAGTACGACGATGATGAGCGCTGTGATCGCCAGCACGGCTCCGGCTGCCATGAGTGGGCTACCGATAGCCTCCTATTTCAATCTGACCGTGTGTGTCCCGGTCGATCCCTAAAGGAAGCCGACCGGACGACCGGCGACTACACGGGTTGGATCAGCGAACCGAACGTCCCGGGGGTGAGTTTCGCTTCGTCGAGCCACCGGCGAACGTCCGCCCGGTCGTAGATCTTCACGCCGAGTCGGACGGCGAGCCGTGCCGCGCCGGGAGTGACGTCCGCTACCGTCACGACGGCCATCCCGAGCGAGTCGCTCGTTTGGGCTTTCTTCCCCCTCTCGCGCTCCCGGCGCTCGTTCGCTCGCGTCACCGGTTGGCCATCGAGGAGGCGGCCCGGCTCCGCGGCGAACGCTCGGAGCACCACCACGCCGTCGCTACGATGCCAGCGGACCTCGACGCCCTCGGTGTCGTGGTGGTTTCCAGCACGATCATCGTCAGACGAGTCCCCTGCCGTCGTTTCCAGTCTCCCTGCTGGCTTCTCGGTGGGATCGAGGTCCTCGGCCTCTCCGTCGCCCTCCAGGACTTCGGCGTGGCCCTCGCGCTCACCTACCAGATACGCGATCACGTGGGCGAACTCGGCGTCGGTGAGGCAGTCGAGGTCCTCGCCGTCGACGTATCGGGGGGCGTGGTCCTCGATGATCGGTCCGGTATCGATGCTATCGAGGCGTTCGCGTTCGGCTTCGAGGAGCCCTCTGACGCGCCGAGGGGAGATATTACGGTCGTAGCTCGCACGAACCCGATCGATCAGCGTCGCCTCGGTTTCGCCGCGTGCCTCCGCGTCGCGGATCAGCGTCGCGAGCGACGGATCTCGATCGGCAGAGTCGCCCTCGCGATCGGAATCGGGATCGGTGTTCGCTCTCATGGGAGGTCCCCCGAGAGTTTGCCGAAGAAGTCGGCCTTCGATCGGCGGACCTCCTCGCCGCTTTGCCTGTCGACGACGATTATCTCGTCGCGTCGGAGCCGCCGTTTGCCCTGGATCACGGCGTGGGTCGGCGTCGTACCGATCCTGGTCGTCGAAAACTCCTCGGCGATCGCCGCGACGGGCGGTTCGGCGGGCGTCTCGCTATCCAGGGTCCTGCATGCCGGACACCGACCGTCCTCGAAGCCCACCTCGGCGTACCGGACCGCACAGAGTTCACAGGCCGAGCGATGATCCGCACAGACCGGGCCGTCGACGATCACGCCCGGCTGGGAGTGATCCCCACAGACGACCTCGCCGCCGCCCCGACAGGCCTCGGCGTGTGCCGAACAGAAGGCCCCGATCGTGACCGACTCGGTGTCCCCTGCTTCATCCCCTTCGTCCTCGCAGTGCTCGCAGGCGATCGCATGCTCGCCACACCGAGTTTCGCCACAGACCCAACACTCCCGCCGGTGGGCCTCACAGAGCGCTTCGGAACACGCCCCGCAAAACGACATCGTGCCGATCGCCCGCCGATCCCCACACTCCCCACAGGACGCGACATGAGCCTCACAGTAGAGGGCTTCGTCGCTGCCGCCGCTCTCGTTTCTCCCCTCGACAGCGTCCGGGGCCGTGAGATGGGTGTCACAGTGAAACTCCCCGCCCGCCGCGCAGGGCTCGCTACAGGCGAGACAGGCCACCGCGCCACAGGTGCTACACTCGGCTCGATGGGTCGCACAGACTCTCTCGCCACAGACCTCACACGAGGCGAGACAGTCCGCACAGACGGGGTCGCGACACAACCAACACGCCTCGAAGGGTTCGACATCGATCCCGGCGCTCGCCTCCTCTCCGGGCTCGGTGCTTCCTTTCCCCGCCGATCCCGACGTCGGCTCCGATTCGGATAGGTTCGTTTCCGTCCCGGCTCCAGCAGCGTCGAAACAGGACGAACAGCGGGTCTCGCTACAGGTTCGACAGCGCAGCGCACAGTCCCCGCAGACGAGGTGGCCGCCGATACAGAGCCCTGGACGGTTGACGGCCGCGGGCTGGGGCTGGTCGGCGCTCGCGTCCTCGGCGAGCGGGTCGGTCCCACAGGACGCACAATCGAGCCCGAAGAACTCCTCGGTTGCCGGAACGTACGAGACGCTCACGCGAGCGGTCGTCTCCCCGTCGGTCACCGCCAACGAAAGGATCCCCCGCTCGTAGGTCAGTGCGGTGACGCTCGCGAGATCGACCTCGACGTCGACTCGATGGCGCTCGATCGCTTCGTCGATCCGGTCGCGTTCTTCGTCCCGCAGTTGTTCCTTTCGCTCCTCGACGTCTCCGGTGAGCGTCGCGAGGTCGTCCTCGGCTTCGCGCTGTTCCCTGAGGTAACGGAGACGCGTCTCGTCGCCCGCCGCGCGGTCGTATTTCTCCGAGAACTCCTCGATCGCTTCGCGCTTCGACGCTACCTGCTCGTCGAGTTCCGCTCGTCGGCGATCGTAGTACTCGCCGATCTCCTCGATCCGTTCTTCGATGGCGGCTCCCTCTTTCTCACGGAGGGTCTCGGCGGTCGGTTCCACGGCCTCGGTCACTCCCCGCTTCGCCGCGGAGTAGGCACTGCGGACGGTCTCGCGGTCGAAGGCTTCCTCGGCCTCACGGCTCCCCATCGCCTGGTTCTTCCGCCTATCCTCGCTACCGCGTCCCGCCGCGCTCGGATCGAGCAGTCGCGGCAGGTGAGCGTTCAATCGCGCGGCGAGCACGGGCAGGACGCTTCGCGTCGCCGGGTCGACGGCGATCGTATGCGTCTCCTCGCGCTGGTAGGAACGAACCGAGAGGAACTGCGCGCGGAACTGAAAGGCCAGTGCTCGTTCCTCGCCCCGGGGCGAAAAGTCCTCGATCGTCGTCTCGAAGGCCCCGCCCTCGAGGATCGGCGGTACGTGTAACTGGAGTACGTCACTCCCTAAGCGGAGTCGCCCAACCCCACTCGCCACCCCGCCCGCCATCTCCCTGTCTCGTCCGGCCCGATCGTCGACTCGAGCAGCACCCTCTTTCCGCGTCAGCACTGAGTCGGAGGGTGCTGTCGGGGCCACCGACGAGGGCGACCCGCTTTCTGGTGCCGAGCTGTCGGCGAGTGCACACAGCGCAGTGAACGCCCGCGTTCCCGGCGCGACGACGACCTCCTCGCTGCCGACCGCCCGCTCGGCAGGATCGAAGACGAACGTCGCGTGCTCGTAGCCCAGTTCCGCGGCCAGCGCCTCGGGCAGTACCACCGACCAGCGCCCGTTCGTCTCCCGGTCTATCTCACCGCCGTAGGCGTCGAGAACGCCCGCAGTGAACCGCCTGATCGCCACGCGATCGAGCGTCGATCGATCAGGGCCCGACCCGCCGACCCCCCTCCACGGAGCCGGTTCGCCCTCGGTCGATCCCTCTGCAGTCGAGTCGTCCGTAGCTGGTTCGTTCCCGGCCGAGTCGTCGGTGGCTGGTTCGTCTTCCATCGGTTCTTTCTCGGCCGATCCGTCCCCGTTCGGTTCGCCGGTCGGGTCATCGATGGCTGCGTCCTCGAGCGCCGCTTCGAGGGCGTCCCGGACGGCGGTTCGATCGGTCATCCCCGCCTTACTTTCCGCTCGCTCGGCGTCTCGGCGCTCGGCGTTGGAGCGCTCCGATCGGTCCGATCGATCCGACCGGTCCGAGTCCGAACTCATCGGAGTTCCCCGCCGCCGTCGGCTCGGCGTTCGATTCGATCGTCGGCTCTCCCGTCAGCTTCTCGGCGGTCGTCGGTCTCGGGCCCGTCGCTACCGAACTCGAAGCTCTCGAAGACCGACCCGTTGAAGTCCTGCAGCTTCTCGGCGGCCTCGCGATTCTCCTCCAAGTCCACGGCCATCGCCTCGACGTTCCATCGTCGAGAGGACGTCCTTGAGATCGCCGACCGTCTGGGTGAACAGATCGATCTTTCCATACAGCTTCTCCAAGACGTACTCCTCGACGGTGTCTTCGAGTGCTAAGTTGAAGACGAACACTTCCCGATCCTGGCCGATCCGGTCGATCCGGCCGATGCGCTGTTCGACGCTCATGGGGTTCCAGGGCAGGTCGTAGTTCACGAGCAAGTTACAGAACTGCATATTGCGTCCTTCGCTGATCGAGTCCGTCGTCACGAGCACGCCGCCCCGTTCTTCGAACTCGCCCACGATCTCGTCTTTCTTCGTGCTCGGGTGGCTTCCATTGACCGCGTGCACCGGAACCCCGAGTTCCTCGGTGGCGCGAACGATCCCCCGCTGGGTCGCACGGAACTGCGTGAAGACCATCACCCGCCCTTTCTCGACGCTCTCGGAGGCCTGGGTGACGATCTCCCGGAGGTAGCGCTGCTTGCTCGTCTCCCCGATCGCGTTCGCCAACCGCTCGATCTCCTCGAGCTGCTCGCGCTCGGCGGCGGTCAGCGAACAACGCTCGCCCTCCCTGTCCTCGGCGTCGATCTCGGCTCCGGCCTCGGCTTCGGCCTGGCTCTCCCCTCCCGTCTCGCTTTCGAGGCCGATCGCGGCGTCCTCGACGCTTGCCTCGCCGCCACTGCGCTCGCCGTCGCCCGCGAGCCACCCCTCGACGGTGCCGAGCACCGCCCAGGGGCTGCTCACGACTTCCTTCTGGAGGGTGAGCAAGACGAGGTGTTGGGCACCTTCCTCGGCGTAGTGCGTCCGGACGTAGTCGGTAACCGCCTCGTAGAGCGCGCGTTCTCCCTCGGTCGGGGTCAGCGTATTGGTCTTGATCCGGCGGTGGGTGAAATCGATGGCCGTGTCGTCGCGCTTGTTGCGGATCATCACCTCGCCCAACTCCCGCTGGAGGGCCCCGGCGTTCGCGACCTCGCCGGTCGCTTCGTCGGTGACGTAGCGCTGTGCGAACTCCGCTTCGGTGCCGAGTGCCCCCGGTCGGAGCAGGTTCACGATATTATAGAGGTCGGTGATGTCGTTCTGAACCGGGGTCGCGGTCGCGAAGAAGGCGTACTCGTAGGACAACTCGTCCAAGAGGGCCCAGCGCTCGGTGTCGTCGTTCCTGACGTAATGCGCCTCGTCGAGTACCACGACGTCCCAGTCGCGATCGGTGACGGCATCCCGGAAGCGCTCGGCCTTCGCCGTGTCGATGCTCGCGACGATCCGATCGTGGGACGCGAAGCCCTCGAAGTCGTTATCGGTCGGCGAGGCGAACGCCAGGCCGAACTTACTGCGGAGTTCCTCGCGCCACTGGGTCGCCAGCTGGGCCGGCGTCAACAGCAGTACCGACTGGTGGGTGCCCCGCACGGCCATCTCCTTGAGCACGATGCCGACCTCGATGGTCTTCCCGAGACCTACCTCGTCGGCGAACAGGGCCCCGCCGTCCATGCCGAATAAGGCTTGGTGGGCGGCGTTCAGTTGGTGTTCGAGCAGGGTGATGCGCTCTTCGACCTGACGGATCGAGCGCAGGCCCTCGTCTGTCTGGGCAGTTTCGAGGCGGGCGGCTTCGATGCCCAACAGGTGGGAAGCGGCCGATTCGAAGCGCTTGCGCGCACTCGCCAGCGAGTCAAGCAGGTCCGGGTCGTCCTCGACGTCGATCCGGACGTCGACGCGCGTGTCGTCGGCCATACGTTGTCAGGAACTACTAAGCCGTGCTAATAGGTATTTCGGAGCACCGTCCTCTCAACGAGTCGAACCGACCGATTATCGACCGCTGGACGAAACGGCTGTGATGCCTGTCGCCGGGTTGGTGAGTCGGTCGGCGGTCGGTGTCCTTTGACGATCCGAGTTCGGCCTACCGCTTCGGAAGGGGATGGGCTCCCTGCGTGGCGGATCAGCGTGGTTCGGGCTTTCGGCCGAACCTCCTCTCCGTCACCTCTATACTACTGCCGGGAAGCGATGTAGTATATCGATATGAGTCAGGCGACGCTTGCCGAACGCCCGTATCTCAACTCGAACCTCTTTTCGAGTCACTATCTGGACGAGCGACTGGAGGATCGAGAGGAGTGGGACTGCGAGGAGGCGGCCCGCGAGGCGATGGGGGAACTGCGGTCGCTATACGCGGACGAAGGGAGTCTGGTAGCGGGGTACAACGAGGACCCGCTTATCGACAACTGGATCGATGAGGTACTCACTATCCTCGGGTTCGGCACGCAGGTCGAGACGACGCTGCCGGAGGGTGGTGGCTACGTCGACGCCTTGCTCTTCGAGGACGACGCCGCTCGACGGGACGCCGCCGAGGTGTACCTATCGAGCGACGACACGACGGACCTCTTTGCGGGCAGCGTCGGGCTCGTCGAAGCCAAGCAGTGGGATGCCGACTTCACCGAACAATTCAGCGAGCAGCGCCAGTACCGGAACGCATCCCACCAGATCAAACACTACCTGGAGCGCACACCTGGGAGTGTCCAGTGGGGAATCCTCACGAACGGCCGCAAGTGGCGCTTGTACGGCACGAAGGATTACGAGACCCAGACCTACTACGAGGTCGACCTACCGGAGCTACTCGAACGCGGTGACCTGGAGGCGTTCAAGTACTTCTACGCCTTCTTCCGACCGGCCGCGTTCCGCGAGTCCGCGGGCGAGACCTTCCTCGATACGGTGTGGGCCGAAAGCGAGACCGCTTCCCAGGAACTCGGCGAGGACCTCCACGACAACGTCTTCACCGCCCTACGGGTGCTTGGCCGTGGCTTCCTCGAAACGAACGACTTGGGGATCGATCCCGCCGACGAGGCGGCGCTCGACGAACTCAAAGAACAGTCCCTCGTACTGCTCTACCGGCTGATGTTCGTGCTGTATGCGGAGTCACGCGGCCTCATCGATCCCGACGGTCCCGAGGCTACCGCGGAGTACGACCAGGAGTTCAGCCTCGATACGCTACGCTCGGAGATTCACGAGGCCGTCGGCGAGACCGGTACGGGGTTCGACGAGGAGTTCAGCGAGTTCTCGACAAGGATGTGGAGCCGGCTGGATAATCTCTTCGGGCTCGTCGACGAGGGCGAGGCGTCGCTCGGCATCCCGCCTTATAATGGTGGGCTCTTCGATCGGGAGCAGCACGCCTTCCTGGACGAGCATCAGGTCAGCAACCGCTACCTAGCGGAGGTGATCTACCGGCTCTCGACGGTGCGCAACGAGGAGGGGCGCTACGTCCTCGCCGACTACGGCGATCTCGATACCCGGCATCTCGGCAGCGTCTACGAGGGTCTGCTCGAACACCAGTTCCGTATCGCGCCGGAGGAATATGCCGCGGTCGCCGACGACGGTAGCCAGGTCTGGGAGCCGGCGACCGAGGTGAGCGTCGTCGACGCGATCGAAACGGTGCCCGAGGGCGGACTGTATGTCGTCAACGACGACGGCGAGCGCAAGGCGACCGGCGCGTACTACACGCCCGATTACGTGGTGACCTATATCGTCGAGGAGACGGTCGGGCCGCTGGTCGAGGAGATCCGCGAGGACCTCCTGGACCAGGGTTTCGAGCGCGGCACCCAGGAGTACCTGGGACCCTTTCTCCGTCGGGTGACCGATCTCGATATCCTCGACCCGGCGATGGGGAGCGGCCACTTCCTGACGACGGCGACGGGCTTTCTCGCCGAGGAAGTCATGGGCGAGGTGCGGGAGATCGATGCCGAGCTCGGGTACTACTGGGACGAGCAGTACGTCCGCCGGGAGATCGCAAAGGAGTGTATCTACGGCGTCGACCTCAACGGGATGGCCGTGGAGCTGGCGAAGCTATCGATGTGGTTAGAGACCTTGGCGGCCGACCGCCCGCTCGCCTTTCTCGATCATCACTTCAAGACGGGCAACTCGCTGGTCGGGAGCGACATCGAAGACATCGAGGAACTCGAATCGGACGCTTCCGGTAGCGGCAGCAACGAGGGCACCGACGGCACCCATGGCGACGGCGAGCAGTCTTCGCTCGCGACCTTCGGCGCGACCCGGGAGGGCACCATCGAGCGCCTGATGGAGATCTATCGGGAGTTCCTGGCGATCGACAACGAGGACGTAGACGACGTGAAGCGCATGGAGCGCAAGTACCGCGAGATAGAGCAGGACGACCTCAGACGGCGGCTGGTGGCGATGGCGAACGTGCGAACCGCCGAGGACTTCGGGCTTTCCGTTCCCGGCGGCGCGTACGAACGGATGGCGGGGGCGCTGGAGGACGATTCGGACTGGGCTGAAGCGGAGGAAGCGGAGTGGTTCGATACCGCACAGTCACTCGCCGCTAAACAGGACTTCCTTCACTGGAAATTAGAATTCCCAGAGGTGTTCTACGATAGGGATGGATCGAAGTCGGAACGGAGTGGGTTCGACTCGGTGATTGGAAATCCGCCGTATGTTGGCACGAAGGACGTATCAGCGGCGCTAAAGGATTATTTCGATATAGCGTACGAGTCATCTACCGGCAAATGGGACTTATATTGCTTGTTTACCGAACGGTCGCTATCGGTTTGTCGTGGTGCTCTATCGTTCATACAGCCAGTAATGTTTGCTCGCCGTGATTATGGTACTGGTCTTCGAGAGGTCCTCAGCCAGAACCAGAACTATTCCATCCGAGAATTAATAAACCTATCAAATATACAAGTGTTTGACGGTGCTACTAATTACGTGTGTATCCTTTCAATTTCTGCCTCCTCTCAAAATGAACAGTTCACAGTTTACACTCCCGATTCAGAGGACATGCCTTTACAAAATTTAGAATCCGTACCATCCTACACTATCGCGTATCATGAACTGTCTGCTGAAGCTTGGCCGCTTATTCCTCCGGGTATTGCACAAGTAATCTCTACAATTCCAGACAGGTTTCATTCACTGAAAGAATATTCCACACACATTTCTGAGGGCATCAAGACTGGCCTCAATGATATTTTCGTTATTGACGAAGACACAGCGGAGGGATTAGACGAGGAGCTGCTGGTCCCGTTCCTCAAAGGAAAAGATATCAAGCGATATTCTTCGCCGACCACAACTCTCTACTGCATATATCCATATAGAAACGACTCACCGATACCGGAGGGCAGACTTAAGCAGGAATTTGAAGAGACGTGGCGATATCTTGAACAGAGCCGTTCCGAATTAGAAAGTCGTCCTTCTGTGGGGAGCAAGGGTAGAAGGTGGTACGAACTGGAGAGAGAGCGGGAACGGGAATTATATCGTAATCCCAAAATACTCTCACCAGACATCTCTGATGCAAACAATTTTACCATCAATGTAGGAGAAGAATATTTCTTCAACACGAAAGTCAAAGCTATTCGGCTGAAATCTGACTTGGAGGAAAGCTACTATGGACTGCTTGGTATCCTCAATTCTACACTCTTACAGGCCATTTACAGGGGCATCTCCCCTCCAAAGCGGGGAGGATTCCGAGCCTACAAACCAGCGCTCATATCACAATTAAAGATTCCAGATCTGGTACCGGAAGAAGTTGCCAATAACGCTGAACAGAGATATGTTCTGGAAAAGCAAAAAGAGGCAATCAATTTAGACCTTCCCGACTACCTCACCAACTACGGCGACGGTCGAACCCTCGCCGACCTCTCTTCGATGCCCATCTCGGGCATCGCCGACAGCATCCTGACCGAGACGACCGAGACGCGCGAGAACCTCCGGGTCGGCTCCGTCGTGGTCGAGACCGACCTCGAACCCGCGCTGCGCGTGGCCGACCTCAAGGACGCACAGGCCGCGCTCGTCGCTGCGTTCGTCCCCTACGCCGTCGAGGAGGCCGGCGGCTTCGCGGGCTTTCGCGAGACGGCGACGAAGACGAATTCGCTTGTGGACCGACTCGAAGCGCTCACGCTGCCGAAACTGGACGACGTTCGCGACGGCATGGAGCGCTATGGGGATGCCACCGAGCGCGCCGCGGAGTTAGACGCGAAGATCGAGCGCACCGACGACCTGATCGACGAGATTGTTTACGAGTTGTACGGACTGACCGACGAGGAAATCGAAATCGTGGAGGAGGCGGTCGGCGAATGAGCATCCGCGAGCGAACGCGGTGAGCGAGCGGTTCACCGAGCCGAACCCGAAGTCGAGAGAGATCGGGTTTTTGCCCGAGCAAGACGAACGAGGGGGCATGAGCCTCATAGCGGACGACTTCGCGGAGTACCTTCGATCCGACGACGATGACAATCAGTCACTCGGGGATGCCCTCGCCGACTTATCGATCGATGTCGATGTCGACTCAGTCGAGGCCGTACGCGAGACGCGCGAGCGGATATGAGAGTCTTCCTAGATACCAGTGTACTCGTCGCCGTCGTGACCCGATCGATCCGCCTCCTCACATTCGGTACGGAACTGCTCGACAACGGCCGGACGCTTCCCGAAGACCTGTAGCGTTCAGCAACCGGACGATGAGGTCTGATCTTGCTCCTAATTCTCTCCGATTGGTCTCTCTTCGCTAACGGCTGGTTCGTGAACGGCTCGATATCCTCCTTCGATCACCTCGACGTCGTGGACGGAGTAGAACCGAAGCGACTGCTCTCGTCTGGTCGTGACCGGAACGTCGTAGTACTCCGCGTCGTAGGCGAACCCCTCTCCCGACTCGACTTCCTCCCGTACGAACGCCCGGTGGTCCACTAGTCGCTGCCGGAGAACGTTCCGCGAGAATTCGGGGACGTTTCGAACGCGCTCGTCGAAGGCCCGGACGAACTCGGCGTCGAGTTCCGGCCGGCGACCATCGTCGCGAGACTGCCCGTCCCGGTCCTCCAGAAGGGATCGAGCACCGTGTCGCCGTAGACGCTGTACATACAGGTAAGCCGGTAGGGGATCTCAAAGGGGTAGGCGGCCGACCGGTCGCACGACTCGTCGCCCGCAAGCGCCCGGAGTTCGCCCCTGACTCCCTCCCAAAGATCGGAGAACCACTCGTTTCGTTCCTCACAGAAGTACGCGGACTCGTAGCGGCGCTCGGAGCCGGGCTCGAATTCGCGTGAGCGCTTCCCGTTCCGGAAGAGGAGTACGTACTCGTGTTCGAGGGTGACGTAGGCGTTCGGCGGGAGCATCCCACTGCCCATGAACTCCGCCGCGGA
The DNA here is from genome assembly GCA_003021725.1 of Halobacteriales archaeon QH_8_64_26. Classification (GTDB taxonomy): domain Archaea; phylum Halobacteriota; class Halobacteria; order Halobacteriales; family Halococcaceae; genus PXQR01. The sequence continues at coordinate 65,924 of PXRA01000076.1, read as the reverse complement.
GTTCGTCGGTTTCCGCCAGAGCAACTCGGGCAACGGCTCGGACCCGAGATCCTCGAATGCATCGGTGATGCGCGAGTGGTTCTGATAGACGCGAAAACTATCCGCGAGTTTCCGGGTCGCGTCGCCGACGTTGATACAGGCGATCCCACCAAGGACGGCACCCGTTTCTCCTCATAGGTTGCGTCGAGCTGTGCCTATATCACTGTAAAAGCTTTCAGAAATCGGATAACGAAGCTGCCCGGCTTGGTTGCGAATTTCTACCGATAGTGAATCGCTCACCCTCAACGGCCTCGTGAGTGGCTCGATATCCGTCTTCCGCTTCCCTGATGTCCTGCAAAGCATAGAATTTGAGCGGCTTCTCCTGCTTCGTCGTCACTGGGAAATCGTAGTTCTCAGCCTCGTAATTGAAGCTCTGTCCCGAATCGACCTTCTGTTCAACGAAATCACGGTGTGCCTCTAATCGTTGCTGAATAACGTTCTCCGAAAATTCAGCCACGCTTCGGACTCGATCGTCGAATACTCGGGTGAATTCGTCCTCAATTTCATAACCGATCGAGTTCCGGCCGGCGACCATCGCCGCGAGACTACTCGTACCGGTCCCCCAGAACGGGTCCAAAACGGTGTCACCGTAGACGCTGTACATACAGACGAGTCGGTAGGGAACCTCGAAGGGATAGGCGGCCGACCGGTCGCGCAGCTCGCCTCGATCGAGGTTCTGTAGTTCACCCCTGATGTCTTCCCAGACATCCGAGAACCATTTATTACGCTCTTCCCAAAAATATGCAGAGTTGTACCTACGCTCGGCTCCCGGCTCGAATTCCCGTCGGCTCTTTCCGTTTCGAAAGGCGAGTATGTATTCGTGTTCGAGGGTAACGTAGGCGTTCGGCGGGAGCATCCCACTGCCCATGAATTTCGCTGCGGAGTTGACGGGTTTTCGCCACAGTAGTTCGGGCAATGGTTCGAATCCGAGTCGCTCGAACGCGTTGGTGATGCGTGAGTGATTCTGATAGACACGAAAACTGTCTTCGACCTTCCGGGTTGCATCACCGATATTGATACAAGCGATACCGCCATCAACGAGCACGCGACTCAGCTCGCTCCAGACCGTATCGAGTTCTCTGTGCATCGATTCGAATGCGGCTTGTCCATCGCCTGCATTCAACTGAGCGTGGATCTCAGGATCGAGTTGCTCGAAAAGACTATCCCACATTTCGATCATCGGGTATGGTGGAGAGGTGACGACGAGTTCGACGGAATCGTCCTCAACGTCATTCATCTCGCGTGAATCGTCCACTACGATGCGATGGTCAGTTTCCATTGTCAGTTGTTCTTAACCGAGTCCATTACACCCTTCGCAACGCCGCAGTACGATCACCGATTCATAGAGGCATCCAGCTCGTCGGGATGCAGCTTGAGCGAGCCATTTGTTTTTAATACTCTTCGTAGTATACGATAGGTGCTTGAATGTCCTCTCGTAGTCGCCCTTTTCGTCTGTATGTCTCTGGCTTGATCGAGACCGACTGGTCTTTTAGATACCCACCGGTTCCTCTCAACTCTTCCTCAGGGGTGCTACGGTAGTACTCTGTTCCGTACTCTTCGGACAGTTTCTCGAAGATGGCTTCTTCGTTTCTTCCGAGCCCGGTATAGGTCTTGTAGAGAACGAGGTCTTCTATCCACCGATGTACGATTTCTTCATCGATCTCTTCTGTTGCTTCTCGTATCTTTATGACCATTTCGAACACCTTCTCACTCGCCGTTTCGATCCGTTCTTCACCGTCATACTCCCTGTAGTAGAACTCTCGTCAGTCCTCGAAATCACCGTCTGGGTATTCTTTTGTTGTATTCTTCGATAATTTCACTCATTTGACCGACAAATAGTGGACGAGCACCCTGTGCATTCTGGTTAGCCGTATTCATGACCTGGGTGGTGTATTTAGGGAACTCGGGATCGATTTCGGCAACGAGTTTTTCGCGTTCCTCCCTCAGTGAGTTTGATCGTTCGGGACATCCGACTTCGAGTGATCTACGGTTCTCATGTAATTATGGCGACTGAAGATTCGCCGCGCCCCTGCTAAGCATAAAATCAATGATATGATCTCCCGAAATCGAGTTCGAAGCTCGCTCAGTCGGCTGCCTGGCCGGCGAACTTCTCCCTGACCTTCTTTACTTTCGGCGTGATGTTCACCGTGCAGTACGGCTGCTCCGGGTTCTTTGCGAAGTAGTTCTGATGTTTCTCCTCGGCCGCGTAGAACTCCGTTAAGCGTTCGACCTCCGTGACGATCTGATCGTCGTAGGCACCTTCTGCTTCGAGTTCCTCGATGAACTGTTCTACCGTCTCGCGCTGGGCCTCGTCGTGGTAGTAGATCGCTGACCGGTACTGCGAGCCGACGTCCGGGCCCTCCCGGTCGCGGGTCGTCGGGTCGTGAACGGTAAAGAAGACCTCTAAGACGTCCTTGTAGGCCAGTTCGTCTGAGTCGTACTCGACCTGAACGACCTCGGCGTGGCCGGTCGTGCCCGAACAGACCTCCCTGTAGGTCGGGTTCTCGGTATCGCCACCGGCATAGCCCGAGGTAACGTCCTGGACGCCCTCGATCTCCTCGAAGGCCGCCTCGACACACCAGAAACAACCGCCGCCGACCGTCGCCGTCTCGGTTTCGCTCATCATTCTTTCTATGCGCTCCGCGAACTTAACCGGTGTCCGTCCTCGGGGAGTCTTTCCCCCACCGGTCCCGGGCGTGTCACACTCGATCGCGAACGCCACACACTCGGTACCGTCCGATCGCCCCCCGCCGACGTTCTCCGACCTCAACCGGTTTGGGGCTCCCCTACTAAGCGACGCCGTGACCGAATACGTGCTCTACGGCGGTAAGGGCGGCGTCGGCAAGACCACCTGTACAGCCGCAACCGGATTGAAACTCGCGCGTGCGGGCCGGGAGACCCTCGTCGTCTCGACCGATCCGGCCCACTCGCTTGCCGATTCCTTCGAGCAGGACGTCCGCACCGAACCCACCGAGATCACCGAGAACCTTTTCGCGACCGAGGTCGACCCCGAGAGGGGCGTCGAGCGCTACCGCCAACTGTTCGCCGCGCTGTCCGAGGAACTCCGCGAGGTCGGCATCCGCCTCGATCCGGAGGACGTCGACTCGCTGTTCGCTGCGGGGGCCGCGCCCGGCAGCGACGAGGTCGCCGCGCTGGATGCCTTCGTCGAGTACGTCGATAGTGATCGCTTCGAGTACGTGATCTTCGATACCGCACCGACGGGCCATACCCTCCGGCTGCTCGACCTGCCAAGCGTGGTGAGCGAGACGATCGAGACGGCGATGGGGGTGCGCGGACAGGTCCGACGGATGGCCGACTCCGCACGCAGCATGGTCTTCGGCCCCGCGGCCTACGCGATGGGCCGCAGTGGGGAGGACGGGGACGAGTTCGAGGCGGTGAAGACGCGGATGGAGCGGGTGCGCGAACTGCTTCGCGATCCGAGTTGTACTGAATTCCGGGTCGTGTTGATTCCCAAGGCGATGGCGATCGCAGAGACCGACCGCCTGCTCGACTCGCTCGCGGACTTTTCGGTCCCAGCCGACTCCCTCGTCGTCAATCGCGTGCTCGACGATATCGACGAGAGCTGCGACCGCTGTCGTCGCCAGCGCGATACCCACGAACGGCGCGTCGCCGAGGTCGAAGAGCGGTTCCCCGACTTCGACCTCACGACGATCCCGGCGATCGAGGGCGAAGTTCACGGTCTCGACGCGCTCGAAGCGGTCGCTGACCGTCTGGCCCTCTGAACCGCGTCCGGAAGGACCGACAGCCGACACAGCCGAACGCGAGCCGTCGAGCCGAGCGTGGGTAGTCATAACGTAGCGACTGTGTCGGGCGCGGACACAGGCGCGACAGTATAAGTTGCGTCGCGCTCGGAGCGGGAGCGTGAGCTTAGAAGAGTCCAATGCGCCCGACTTCACGCTCGATAGCACCGCCAATGAGGAAGTGACCCTCTCGGAGAGCTTAGAAGAGGGTCCGACGGTCGTGCTGATCAATCGTGGCCACTGGTGTAGCTTCTGTGCCGAGCAGCTCGGGACCTTCAGCGAGGTCGCCTATGACCTGTGGTTCCACGATAACGTCGACATTCTGCCGGTCGTAACCGATCCCGTCGGCAAACTCACCGAGATGCGCGATCGCTACGATCTCGACATCCAGTTGCTTGCCGATCCCGACGGCGAGGTCGCCGAGCAGTACAGCGGGACCGAGGAGACGAGCCACGGCCTCACGGGGATCGCCGCAACCTACGTGATCGACTCGGAGGGCACTGTTCAGTACGAGCAGATAGCCGATCATCCCGGCGACCGAACGCATGGCAACTTCGTGCGCTACTTCATCCGCGGCGGCTTCGAGAATCCCTTTGACGGCACATAAGTCGGTTGTCTCCACGATAGTCTTTTTGTGCACTTATGAATCGAGCCGATCATTTGCTGCGAAGCTCCGTTCATCTCTCTAACTGATAAATCACGTCGCTGTGCGGTGATCGTGGTTCGACCTGCAACGAGTATGCCGCCTCCCGGATTTGAACCGGGGACAGCTCGATCTTCAGTCGAGTGCTCTCCCAGTCTGAGCTAAGGCGGCTCGATTTCCGGAAACAGACGCCCGGGAAAAAGGATTTCGAAATCACCCCTACTCCATTGCCCGCCAACCTCGGCCACGCCCGCTATCGACCGATCGATCGCTCCGCTAAGGGGAGGAAGACATCAGCCGAATCGAAGGGCTCGCCACAGTTCACACGCCGGTACTGGGTGCCGTCGACCGTACCTGCCCGCCACGGTCCGGACATCGCGACCCGGTCCCGATCATACGACCACGCTCGCTTCTCCGCTTGATATGCGTGATGACGGAGCGGACACCGGGATTAATTCCTACAAAGACTATGGATGAGTTATCAATGAAGCCGGAGCGACCGAACGGACGCGATCGATGACAAGCACCTAGCACGAAAGCACAGTTGGATGCCGAGGTACAAACGATTAAGCGTCTGCCGATCGTATGAGATCGTAACTGAGTACCGTATGGTCGACAGCACTCAACTCGCCGAAAGCAAGGGTATTCACCGGCGTACCGGCACTACCTTCTACTTCGCGACACGTCTACTCCCCGAGCGCGTCCGCCACCCTACCTATGTCCTCTATGCCTTCTTTCGGATCGCCGATGAGATCGTCGACGATCCCGGTGATCGATCGCCGGCCGACCAACGCGCCGAACTCGAGCGCCTCCGTGAGGAAGCCCTCGGTGAGCGGGAGGCGAGCGACCCGGTTCTCGCGGCGTTCTCCGAGGTCCGCGAGACCCACGGAATCGACGACGCGGAGGTAAACGCCTTCGTCGACGCGATGCTTGCGGATATCGAGACCGATCGCTACGAGACCTACGCCGACTTGGAGGCGTACATGCACGGGTCGGCGGCGGCCGTCGGCCACATGATGACCGCGATCATGGGCACCGACGAGCCCGACATCGCCCGGCCTCATGCCGGCGCGCTCGGGGAGGCCTTCCAACTCACCAACTTCGTTCGGGACGTTCGGGAGGACATCGTCGAGCGTGACCGAATCTATCTGCCCCGGACGACGCTCGCTGACCACGGCGTCGACGAGGAGCAACTCGCGCGCTTCGAGATGGACGAGGCGATCGCCGGCGCGATACGGACCGAACTCCGCCGAGCGGAGGACCTCTACCGCGAGGGGGTCGCCGGCATCAAGTACCTCCCGGAGGACTGTCAGTTCGCCGTGTTGCTCGCCGCAGTGCTCTACGCCGACCATCACCGCCTGATCAGAAGCCGTAGTCTGGATGTACTCTCGGCGACGCCGCAGTTGAGCACGACACGCAAGCTCTACCTCGTCGCCCGAACGCGCTGGGAGTGGGTCTGGAACAAGGACCCCGAAGCGGTCTTCGAGGCCGTAGGCCCGCTCTCACACACCGCTACCCAGCGCCACGGCCCCGAGGAACCCGCGCCGGCGCGCTGAGGTACTGATGGGTAGTGCGCTGATCGGTCGAGTTCGTGCCTTCTGCCCGTGGACCGATCGGACCTGTCGCTCGTTTCTCCCGCTGTCTTCGTTCCGTTCTCGCCATCGTGCTACCGATCCTCCAGGAACGAGCCCACTGCTTTCCGGTTGCCCGGCGCTTCGGTGTCACCCGCGGTCGGGATCGTAGGTACTGTGTGTGACCTCGGTGATGCGCTCGGCGGTGACTGTGCCGATCCCCTCGATTCCGACCAACGCCTCCTCGCCCGCGGTCATGACCGCCTCGACGCTGCCCAGTCCCGAGAGCAGCGCGCGAGCGGAGACCGGTCCGATCTCGGCGATCGACGCGACGACGTACTCCTGCTGTTCGGCGAGGGTCTTCGTACCCTTCTCGCCGTGGACGCTCACTTCTCGTTCTTCCGTCTCCTGCTCACGGCGCGCGATGACTTCGAGGAGATCGGCCGTATCGCCCTCGTCGGCAGTACTGAGAACGCTCGCGCCGAAGTCGACAGCCAAGGAGGCGAGCGCGCCCCGGATGGCGTTCGGGTGGACGTTGCGCTGCTCGTAGAGTCCCCCGCCTTCGAGGATCACGACCGGCCGTGCATAGAAGCGAGCCGCGTCGCCGATCTGCTCGAAGATCGACCGATCGTCCGCTCCTAATAGCGAGTCGACGAAATCGGTAGTGGATTTACGCTCGACGACCGCCCGATCGGAGAGCACGTAATCGCCGACCGCGAGCGTCTCCAAGCGAACCTCCGTGTTCTCCCGCGTCGAGAGATCGCGGGCGATCGCCGCGTCGAGTTCGCGCTGGTCCGCGACGATCTCTATCGTCTCGCCCTCGCTGTGTGCGGTCGCTACCGTCCCGTCCTCGTCGCTATCGCCGCGGTCGCCACTGTCGTCGGTGTCCTCGCCTCCCGGCGCGTCCTCCGGGGAGTCGTCGGCCGTCGATCCGGCCTCTCGTCCGTCGAACGTCGTGAGGCCCGACTGAACGTCTTCGTTCGAACTCCCGCCGTTCGTCGCCTCTACGGGAGCGTCCTCTGGTTCGGCGTCGGTCTCCGCCTCTACGTCGGCGCTTGACGTCCGTTCTTGGTCTTTAGCCGCTTCCGTCTCGTCGGTGTCTTCAGTGCTCGTCCCGTTCGCTTCGTCGTTCTCGCTCCCGGTAGCCATTCCCGCACCGCCGCCGTCGCCATTGCCGTACTCCTCGAGACTGCCCTGTCCGCCGAGGTCGGACCTGATCTCCCCGGCGACGTCTTTGAGCGTGCGCAGTTGGGACTCCATCTTCGACTCCCGGCGGCGGGAGATCCAGAAGTACGCCTCGTCGCGGGTGTCCTCGGCCATCAACACCACGACCCGGCCCCGCGATTGGCGGCCCGTCCGCCCCCGCCGCTGGATCGAGCGGATCGCCGTCGGCACTGGCTCGTAGAAACAGACGAGATCGACTTCGGGGACGTCTAGACCTTCCTCGGCGACCGACGTCGAGACGAGCACCTCGAACTCCCCGGCCCGAAAAGCATCGAGCGTCTCCTGTTGTTCGGTTTGGGTCATCCCCTCCGAACCCTCCTTGTCGCCCTGGCCGACGAACTTCCGCGTATCGAAGTGTTCGCCCAGGAACTCGGTCAGGGTTTCGGCGGTATCCCGGGATTCCGTGAAGACGATCACCCGGTCACCGTTCTCGACGCCTAAGGTTTCGGCGAGTAGGATGCGTACCCGGCGGAACTTCGGATGCAATTCGTCGAAGTCCTCGGCCAGCCGGATCGCTTTTCGGACACGTGGTTCGGAGACGAACCGCTGGGAGGCCTTCGAGGCCCCCGAGGAGCGGGCGGCGTTTCGCTGGCGTTCGAAGTATCGTCGGAGGGACTCGACGCTTTGGGTCTCGGCGAGGGCGACAGCTCTTCGCAATTTCATCACCTCGGCGTGAGCCGACATGCCCTGGTAGCCCTCCGACTGGTCGTTGTTGATGAGTTTCTGGAGCTCCGCACGGATCGCGTTCAAGTCTCGCTGGGACTGGTCGGGTTGGGTCGAGCGCGCGACCCCGAGTTCCTTCAGTTTCTCTAACCGTTCGGTGATGACCCCGTTGAGCGCGTCCCGGATTTCGAGTACCTCGTCGGGAAGGGTGAGTTGCTCCCATTCGACGTCGGTCTCGTGGGTATGGGCCGAGACGTCGGCGTCCGCCTCGGTCCGCACGGCTACCTCGCTCAACCCGAGATTTGCACAGACCGCCTCGATGGCCTCCCGATCCCCACCAGGTGAAGCGCTCATGCCCGTCACGAGGGGCTCTTCGGCGTCGTCGTGATAGCGCTCGGCGATGTAATTATACGCGTAGCCGCCACTCGCCCGGTGGCACTCGTCGAAGGTGAGATGGGTAGTATCGGCGAGGGAGATCCGGCCGCCGATGAGGTCGTTTTCGATGACCTGGGGGGTGGCGATCACGATCCGTGCACGCTCCCAGAGGTCGCCTCGTCTGGCCGGGCGTACCTCCCCGGTGAAGACGACGATTTCCTCGTCGGGAACCTGTAGTGCCGACCGGTAGAACTCGGCGTGCTGATTGACCAGTGGCTTCGTCGGTGCCAGTAGCAGGGAGGTGCCCCCGAACTCGGCGAGTCGCGAGGCGGTCACGAGCAAACTGACAGTGGTCTTCCCGAGCCCCGTTGGGAGACAGACGAGCGTGTGATCGCGCTTCGCGACCTCGACTAGATCGAGTTGGTAGTCCCGGCGTTCGATCACCGCCGGGGTCACCAGGGGCCGCTCGACGTAGGAGGGGTTCTCAGCTGCGGCCATTACCCGCTTTATACTGCCGGTTCGGTTAAACGTTCGCCGATCGGGGCGGAAGTGATCGGGTCGATCGAGCGGTCGGTCGAACGGACGGAAGCGGCCGGATCGACTCGCCTCGATCAGTCGCTTTCGGCTTCGTCGGTGCTTTCGGTACCCTCGGCGTCCTCGGGGCTCACGCCGGGCGCGGAGGCGAGATCGACCTCGGCGGGTTCGTCGTGGCCACCGACGAGCAACTCGCCGTCGGGGCCTTGGACGTAGACGTCGTCGGCGAACCCGCTCTTGGCGTGGGGATGGGTCGGCTCCTCTAACTTCTCGGGAGTCGAGGGGGCTTCCGGGACGCCGCCGGGCGGGACAAAGGACCCGAGCGGGTCGGCGATCGTGATACCGTACGGTTCGAAAAAGTCAGCGTGGCGCTCGTAGTGTTGCTCCAGTTCGTCCGCGGGGAACTCCATCATCTCGGTCCAGCCGTGATTGAAGAAATCGAAGTTCGCCTGGATGTGGGTGATCTCGCGGGCTTCGGCCTCGGGATAGCCGGCTTCGAGCGCGGCGACGTAGGTGTCCATCGTCGCGTCGAAGAAGGCGTCGAGGTGTTCGCGGCGGGCCTGACGGTTGGCCTCCTCGGCCTTGCCGATGAAGACGCTGGTATGGAGGTCGACGAGCTTGTCGTTGACGAGATCGCTGACGACCGGCAAGGTGAGTGCCTGCTTCGCGGCGAAGTGCCGGACGTTCTGGTTAAGCTTCATAGTTATCCGTGCGGGCGCGACGGTAATCAACGCACCGGCTGTGTGGACGATCGACGCACCGGCCGGACGGTAGAACCGATGGAGCGAAGCGCCGAGAGGATAGCAATTCCCATTACCCCCGACGCCGAAGGATCAGCAATGCCCGAATCGTACGTGATCATCGGCGACGGGATCGCGGGGAGTTCCGCAGCGGAGACGATCCGGGAGGAAGCTCCCGACGCCGAGGTCACCGTCGTCACCGACGAGGGTGAGACGCTCTACAATCGCATCCTCATCAAGGAGTTCGCGAAAGGCAAGCTACCCGAAGCCCCGATCTCGATCCACGACGAGGAGTGGTACGACGAGCGCGATATCACCATCCAGCTCGATACCCACGTCACCGCCGTCGACGCCGAGACCCACGAGCTACACACCCACACGGGCGGGACGATCGCGTATGACAAGCTCCTGATCGCGACCGGCGGGACGCCAACCCAACTCCCGGTGCCCAACTCCGACGCCGAGGGGATCCATCACTTCTGGACGTTCGAGGACGCCCGCGCGATCAAAGCCCACGCCGAAGCCGAGGACACCGGCGTCGTCGTCGGCGCGGGCCTGCTCGGAATCGACCTGGCGGCGATCTCCGCGGCCCACGGACTGGACGCTCACTACCTCATGCGCGGGGAGTGCTGGTGGCGCTATGCCCTCTCGCCTGAGGGCGGGGAGATCATCCACGACGCGCTGCGCGAACGGAACGTCACGCCGGTCTTCGACAGCGGCGTCGATCGCTTCGAGACCGACGAGGAAGACCACGTCACCGCCGCGATCGATCCCAACGGCGATACCTACGAGGCCGACTTCGCCGGCGTCGCGATCGGGCTCACGTTCAACACCGAGTACCTCCGTGGAGTAGGTCTGGAGATCGACAAGGGCATCGTCGTCGACGAGTACATGCGCACCGGTGTCGAGGACGTCTATGCGGCCGGCGACATCACTCGCTTCTACGACGTGCTGCTGGGTGAACACGCTCAAAACGGCTCCTGGGGCTCGGCGAAACAACAGGGATCGATCGCCGGGCAGACGATGGTCGGGGAGAGCGAGGGCGCGAGCACCGACGAACTGGAGGAGTTCCGCTGGGTCTCTTCGTACTCGATCACGCACTTCGATTTCCCCTTCCTCTCTTTCGGCCACCCCACCCTTGGCGAGGACTTCGCCGAGCGGAAGTACTCCGACAGCGAGTGGCGCCGCGTCGCGCTCAAGGACGGAAAGGTCGTCGGCGGCGTCCTGATCGGCGATCTGGCCCCACAGAGCAAGTACAAACAGCTCATGCGCGAACAACGCCCCATCGCCGATCAGAAGGAAGTCCTGCTCGAACGGGAAGTCGACCTCGATAGCCTCGCCCCTGCCCAGGAACAGTGAGGTACGCGCGGGGTTCGGCCCCACGCGTTCGGGTTGCTCGCGGACTCACTTCTCGACTCGCTTTGCCGCGAGGGCATCGGCGAGGGCACTCTCTAATGCGGCCGGGTCGACGACCAGATCGACGCCCCGCGGTTCGCATTCGAGATAGCGGTGCTCGTGGCCCGCGGACTGTGCCAGTACGGAGTAGGTCGAACTGTAATTGCTCCGCGCGAGTTCGACGACGCTCGCGTCCTCGGCGAACAGCAGGTTGGTCAGTCCGGCTCCATGCGGCGCGACGACGCACTCCGCGCCCGCGAACAGCGCGACGTTCTCGGCGACGCTCATCTCCGCGAGCCGGTAGGTCTCGAAGCCGTACTCCCCGAGCAGCTCCCGGACGACGGGTTCGTTCACGATACGCCGTCGGTCGGCGTCCGCACGCGAGACATAGACCCGCGGGGAGAAGCGATCGGAATCGACCCGCTCGGCGGCCGCCGCCCGTAGCCGGTCGCGGAGCCACTCGTGGGGGATCGGGCCGGTCTCGGAGCTCCGCGTGGTTCCCCGCCGCATCGAAGGCACGACGAGGCGATCGATTGTCGTCGTGGTCCCGTCCCACTCGATCCAGTCGCCCTCCTCGTAGCCGAGCAGTTCCAGAGACTCGGTCCGGAACCCCGAGGGGTTCGGACCGATCAGAAGCGTCGGCTCCTCGCCCGTACGCTCCCGATACCGTTCGAGTCCTTCGAGGCGAGTCAGGTTCTCGGTCACCCAATGGAAGTAGCCTCCGGACCAGCAGTTATGTAACAGCACCGCGCGATCGATCGATCGGGTAGCGCTCGTCGTCCAGGCGGGACTCCCCTCCGTAATCGAGTAGAGCACGTTCAGCAAGGCGACGTCCTCGCGCCCGACCGCTTCGAGCACGACTCGCCGACCGTAGATCGGCAACGGGTAGCGACCGACCAGCGTGACACCCGGTAGTTCGCCGACGAAGGGCGTCGGGACGAGGTGTTCGCCGGCGCGTCGGGCGATCGTGACTGCCGGCCCGTCGGCGACCTGGGGAACAGTGAGTTCGACTGCCTTGCTCGTCCCGTAGTACGAAAGCGTACCCTCGCGCCGACAGATCGCCTGCAGTTCCTCACGGTCGATCACCAGCGGCGAGGGATAGGTCCCGAGTAGCTCCGCGAGGGGCTGATAGCCCTTCCGCGCGTAGTCCCTGACCAGCCGCTTTGCGAGCGATCTCGGACGAGCAGTGGCCGAGAGCACCGACCCAAGCGAAGCGGCCGACCGGCGGGACGTAGTGGAGGTGTCGTTCATAGCTGACCGGGTCCTCCGTAGCTGAGTCCCGCCCGCACTAAAAACCCACCCGCAGGAAGCCGTTGTACCGGCGATCTGATGTATTTGCCAACTGATTATGTCGATAATTAAAACTGACCTCCGCTGGGTTTTTGCACACAATGCTGAATCAAATACCAGCTACTATCAGTTAATCACAAAGCTTTTTATTAACGGGTGCTTTCGGACGTATGATCATGTCTACGGGTACAGTCGCGCTGTTCGGTGGAGCCGGTTTTATCGGCTCTCACCTCACCGAGCGGCTCTTAGAGGAGGGCTACCACCTCGTCGTCGTCGATATCGACTCCGAGAAGATCGAGGACCTGCTCTCCCACAATCGGATCGATTTTCACGAACTCGACATTCGGCAGGACGATGCCGGAACGGTCACCTCGGTCGTCGAGTCCGCCGACGTCGTCTTCGACCTCATCGCCTATGCGAACCCCAAGCAGTACGTCGACATGCCGCTCGAGGTCGTCCACCTCAACTACGACCAGAACCTCAGGTTGGTCGAGGACTGCGTCGAGACCGACACGCGCTTGATCCAGTTCTCGACCTCGGAGGTCTACGGCAAGATCGGCAATCGCAAGGGCGACGACGAAGTGTTCAGCGAGGACGGCTCGGATCTGATCATGGGCCCCGTCGAGAACCACCGCTGGATCTACGCGACCGCAAAGCAACTGCTCGAACGGATGGTCCACGCCCACGGGCTGGAAAACGACCTCGATTGGACGATCATCCGCCCGTTTAACTTCATCGGCCGCGAGATGGATTACCTCATCGAAGAGCCCGATGCCGGCACGCCACGGGTCTTTGCGAGTTTCATCTCCGCACTACTGTACGATCACCCGATGTATCTCGTCGACGGCGGCGAGAACGAGCGGGCCTTTACGCACATCTCCGATGCGGTCGAGGCGATGGTCTATATCCTCGAAGAGGCGGAGCGCTACAACCGCGAGGTCGTCAACATCGGCACGCCGGGCAATGAGACCTCGATCCACGATTTCGCCCATCTCATGCGCGACATCTACGCGGATCGAAGTCCCGACGGGGACCTCCCCCCGATCGAGAACGTTTCGGGCGAGGAGTTCTACGGCGCGGGCTACGAGGACTGCGAACGCCGGATCCCGGACGCCACGAAACTCACCGATGCGGGGTGGGAACCCCAGTACGATCTCCGGGAAACGCTCGAGGAAGCGATGTCTTACTACCTGGAAAAGTACGAGCGGGCGGAGGCCCCCTCGCTCGATTGACCGGCGAGGTCGGAGCCGCGATGCTCCGGAACGTCGAGCACCGAAGGCGTTTTCTCCCGTTCGACCCTTCGTTCGGGTATGAACGGCGGCGGCAGCGCGGACATGACGCTCGCGTTCGAACTCGACGCCCTCCGGATGTTCGAAGAGCCCTCCGGCGTGTTCGACGACGCCCGGGGCTGGAGCCAGTACGTCGGGGTTGTCAGCGAGAAACCGACCTACGTCGTCACGAACTTCACCAGGAAGAAACGCATCCGCCAGGACTTCTTCTCGGGGCCACGGGGCAAAGCCGAGAGCCTCGAGAACGTCAAAGGACAGTTCGAGACCGATAGACACGTCTTCGTCGGCACGAGCGCGGAGGACGAGGCGATCGCCGAGGAGAACGGCTGGGAATACCTGCCAGTCGAGACCGCCGCGGAGGCTGCCGGATGGACGATCGCCGACGACACCGAAGAGTCCGAGTCCGAGCCCGAGACCACCCGCGATGACTGGCCCTGAGTCCGCCATCTCGACGTTCGTTTCTCCTGCTTCGCTCTCGGTGTCCATCGCTCTCGACTACCACACCGGAACGCTCCCACCGCCACGACGACAACCGTTTTGAGCGGGGCGATCGACGCTCGCGCATGGCTGGTGAACACGTCGATGTCGAGGCCGAAATCGAGATCGAAGTCGATTCGGACGAACTGGAGATCGAGGTCGGCGAGACCGAGACCGCGGAGGCGGAGCTACAGACCGACGGGCTCACAATCGAGATCGAAGCCGAGATCGAGGTCGAAGGCGGCGAAGCCGAACTCGAAAGCGGCGGGGACGAGTAGCGCGGCTCGTCGCGCGGTCGATAGGGACATCCGGGTGGTGGCTGCCCACAAGGTTGACTACCCGCTATCGGCCGTCCCGAAGGGCATCGGACCGCCGAAGCTATGAACGACCGGCTTCTAGAATCGCCATGGCAGAGCCACGCGTCCCGGGCTCCCGCGAGACGTCCTTCGCGCTTCCGTGTGGGGAGTCCATAGACGTTCGCGATCTGGATATGGGGATGCGCGAGTTCGAGTGTTCCTGTGGGGACCGTCACGCCATCGTCACCGACGTCCACCCGCCGGGTCGCTTTCTCCCCGAGTCGCTCGTCGGGGTGTTGCGCGAGGCGATCGACACCGAGAACGGCGATCGACTCGATACGATGCATCTGATGGGGATGGTCGCCGAGGAGTTCCCCGAGGAGATCGCCGCAAAGGACGTCTCGGAGAACGGCTCGGTCGGTTACGCGCTCGTGTGGATCGCGGAGTTCGACTCCTACCGGCTGCACGAGGTCGTCGTCGAGCTGGTCATCGAACTCATGGAACACGCGGTTAGCCACGCCGAGGACGACGAAGCGATCTCCGCCTTCGAAGCGCAGATGCTCGAGTTCGACGTAAGCGAGTTCGTCGAGCAGTACCGCCACGAACGCGACTTCCAGGGGCCGGCCGACCAGGCGATGTGAGTTCTATCGATCGCGCCCGGCTTCGATTCTTCCCCGACGGTCGATCCGTTCGCTCTCGAGCGCTCGTCCGCGCGTTCGTCTGACACGCGTCTGATGCCCTGTTATCCGTGTGGGGCTCTCAGTAACCGTATGCGCTTACAACAGGGTGAGTTCGAGCGCATCCGCTCGGTGTTGGCCGAGGCCGACCCCGAGGAGCCCCTGACCGCACGGGAGATCCTCGCGTTGCTCGCCGAGAACGGCGAGGACGTAGAGAGCGCCCATCGCGTCGCCACCGTCCTCGGTCGTCGCGCCGAGGGAGGCGAGATCGAAGTCCTCGAAGGCCAACCCTATCGGTACCGGCTGGCCGACCTCCCGTAGCGTAGCACTCACGTCGCCATCGGTCCGTAGCGCGAGTGAGACTTCCCTCTGCTGTAATCACCGAGGCATCGACGGGCGATTCGACGCCTCGATACTGACTCGATCGAGAGGGCCTTCTCTTCGCACCACCCCTCGCCCTCGGTTCCGCTCCCTGCTGTGCTTCGAAATTCGAAAATTGCCTACGTTTCTCGTAGCGTATCGCCGGGTTTATACCGAGGTACGTGCGATCGAGGCGTGAGATGGCTGACGAGGACAGGACTATTCTGCTGATCGGCAGCGGCCCGATCCGGATCGGACAGGCAGCCGAATTCGACTATTCAGGTGCCCAGGCGTGTCGCGCGCTCCGGGAGGAGGGCGCCCGAGTAGTCCTCGTCAACTCGAACCCGGCGACGATCATGACCGACCCGGAGATGGCCGATGCCGTCTACATCGAGCCGATCACCACCGACTCGATCAGCGAGGTCATCCGGAAGGAACGGCCCGACGGCGTCATCGCCGGCCTCGGTGGCCAAACCGGTCTCAACGTGACCGCCGAACTCGCCGAGGAGGGCGTCTTGGAGGAGTTCGACGTCGAAATCATGGGAACGCCGCTCGATACGATCTACGCCACCGAGGATCGGGAACTGTTCCGCCAGCGTATGGCCGAGATCGGCCAGCCGGTGCCGCGCTCGACAACGATCGCTCTGGAGGACGGCGAGTCGGTCACGGACGTAGCGGAGGGAGCGCTCCGCGAGCGGGTCGATAGCGCCGTCGAGACGGTCGGTGGCCTGCCGGTCATCGCCCGGACGACCTATACGTTGGGGGGGTCGGGCTCGGGCGTCGTGGGCGAGAGCGAGGAACTCTACGAGCGCGTCCGGAAGGGCCTGCGGCTCTCCCGGAATAGCGAAGTCTTAGTGACCGAGTCGATCTCGGGGTGGGTCGAACTCGAGTACGAGGTGATGCGCGACGCCGCCGACTCCTGTATCATCATCTGCAATATGGAGAACATCGACCCGATGGGCATCCACACCGGCGAATCGATCGTCGTCACCCCGAGTCAGGTGATTCCGGATCGCGGTCACCAGGAGATGCGGACCGCCGCGCTCGACGTGATTCGGGATCTGGGCATCCAGGGTGGTTGCAATATCCAGTTCGCCTGGCGCGACGACGGGACGCCCGAGGGCGAGTACCGTGTAGTCGAGGTCAACCCCCGGGTCTCTCGGTCGTCGGCGCTGGCCTCGAAAGCCACTGGGTACCCGATCGCCCGGGTAACGGCGAAGGTCGCGCTGGGAAAACGGCTCCACGGGATCGACAACGAGATCACCGGCGAGACGACCGCGGCCTTCGAGCCGGCGATCGATTACGTCGTCACGAAGATCCCCCGCTGGCCTATCGATAAGTTCGCCGACGTGGAATTTTCCCTCGGGACGGCGATGAAATCAACCGGGGAGGCGATGGCGATCGGGCGCACCTTCGAGGAGTCTCTTCTGAAGGCGATCCGCTCGACGGAGTACGAACCGGCCGTCGAGTGGGCTGAAGTGAGCGACGAGGAGTTAGAAAGCGAGTACTTAGAGACCCCGACGCCCGATCGGCCCTACGCGACCTTCGAGGCCGCAGGACGGGGGTATTCGGTCGCGGAGATCGCCGCGCTGACCGGCATTGAGGAGTGGTACGTCGAGCGCTACGCCCGGATCGCCGAGGCCGCCGCGAAAGCGGCTGCCGGCGAGTTCGAGGCGGCCGCCGAGATCGGGTTCACCGACAGCGAGGTCGCCGCGATGGTAGACGGCGGGACGATCTCCCACGCGAGTGCCGTCGCGCCCGCTACCGGCGGTACTGGTGGCTCCGAGGCGGCCGACGCGATCGACTCGTCCGAGGCGGTCGATTCGCCCGATTCACCTGAGACGGCCGCGACCGCTGGTGGGGCGGCCGGGACTGCCGAACCCGGCGACGGGACGAGCGCAAGTGGCGACACAGTTGACGCGGACGCCACCGCCGGGCGTTCCGGCGCTATCGACGCGATCGAACAACGGGCCCCGTCGAGGCGATACAAGCAGGTCGATACCTGTGCCGGGGAGTTCGCCGCCTCCACGCCCTATTACTACTCCTCGCGCGACCCGGTCTCGGGACTCGGGGGTAGCGAAGTACAAGTGAATCGCGACGTCGAGTCGGTCGTGATCGCCGGTGGCGGCCCGATCCGGATCGGCCAGGGCGTCGAGTTCGATTACTGTACCGTCCACGCAGTGCTAGCCCTCCGCGAGACGGGCATCGAGGCTCACGTCATCAATAACAACCCCGAGACCGTCTCGACGGACTACGACACTTCCGATGGCCTGTTCTTCGAGCCGATCACCGCGGAGGAGGTCGCCGACGCCATCGAGGCGACCGGCGCGGACGGCGTTATGGTCCAGTTCGGCGGCCAGACCTCGGTGGACGTTGCCCGCCCCCTCGAAGCCGAGATCGACCGGCGGGGACTGGAGTGTGAGGTCTTGGGCACGAGCGTCGATGCGATCGATCTCGCTGAAGACAGGGACCGGTTCAATCGCTTAATGGAGGAGTTGGGCATCGCTCAGCCGGTCGGATCGAGCGCGCGCAGCCGCGAGGAAGCACTCGCCCTCGCCCACGACATCGGCTATCCGGTACTCGTGCGCCCGAGTTACGTCCTCGGGGGACGGGCGATGGAGGTCGTTCACTCCGACCGGGAACTCGAACGCTACATCGAAGAAGCCGTCAGGGTGAGCCCCGAGAAACCGATCCTGGTCGATGACTTCCTCGCCGACGCGATCGAACTCGACGTCGACGCCGTGAGCGACGGCGAAGACGTGTTGATCGGCGCGATACTCGAACACGTCGAATCGGCGGGCGTACATTCGGGCGATTCGGCCTGTGTGATCCCCCCGCAGTCGCTGGGTCGGGAGGTGAATCACAGAGTCAGGGAGGTCGTCGAGGACATCGCCCGCGCGTTGGAGACCGTTGGGTTGCTCAACGTCCAGCTCGCGGTGAAAGACCGCGAAGTCTACGTGCTCGAAGCCAATCCCCGTTCCTCTCGTACCGTTCCGTTCGTCTCGAAGGCGACGGGGGTGCCGATCGCGAAACTCGCCGCCCAGGCAATGAGCGGGACCAGTCTCGCGGAACTCGACATAGAGGAGCAGGTCCCGGCTCATGCGAGCGTCAAGGAAGTCGTCCTCCCCTTCGATCGCCTGCCGAGTAGCGACCCGCGGCTCGGCCCGGAGATGAAGTCCACCGGCGAAGTCATGGGCACGGCCGAGAGCTTCGGCCGGGCCTACGACAAGGCCCAGGACGCGACGGATAAGCCAGTGCCGGAGTCGGGCACCGCCGTTGTCGATCTCGACAGCGCGGGCTTTCCGGACGCAGGTACCGACGAGGGCGAGGATCTCCGGACGGCCTTCGAGACCCACTTCGATCTCCGGGAGTTCGAAACCGAGGAAGCGTTCGCCGAGGCGATCCGGGCCGGCGAGATCGATCTCATCGTCTCGCGGGAGCGCTCCCCGTTGGAGGTCGCCGTCGAGGAGGGGATCACGTACTTCTCGACGCTGCCGAGCGCGAACGCGGCGCTCGACGCGATCGAAGCGAAGGGCGAATCCCTGTCGGTAGCGCCGATCGGCGACCGCCCCCTCCGCCAGGAACTCTGGGGCCAGCCGAAAGGCGAGTAAGCCCAACGCCTCCTAGACCTATAGTCGCCATGCGAACCGCTTGCTCGATGTGAGCATCGCTTGGCAGCTAGGCCCGAAGCGGGACGTTTTCCCTGCGTAGCTACCGGATAGGGAGTATGATCGTCTCCGTCGACAGGGAGAGAAACGAACTCGAAGCTCTCGACGAGCAGGGTCTCTCTTCGCTCGATGTGCTGGAACGACAGGACCTACAGGAGTGGATCATAGAACGACCGGAGATCCTCAATGAGGATCTATTGATTCTCACCGCCGAATACGGCGGATTCGAGCAGACACGGGACCGATTGGATCTCTTAGCACTGGATCGAACGGGGCGACTGGTAGTCATCGAACTCAAGCGGGAGACGGCGGATCGAACTACCGACCTCCAAGCGATCAAATACGCCAGCTACTGTGCGACGCTCACGCCGGAACAGACCCAGGAGGTATACCGTGACTTCTGGAATGGTCATCGATCCGATTCGCTCGATCCGGAGGCCGTCGGCGAGGCCTTCGCGGATTTCCTGAACGAGACCGCCGATAGGGAGGTCGGTCTGACCGAGACGGGATGGGCGGATTTCGCTCTCGACGACAGACCTCGGATCACGCTCGTTGCCGGAAGCTTCGGTATCGAGGTGACCTCACCGGTGGTGTGGCTCATCGAGGAGTACGATATGGATGTCTCCTGTGTCAGGGGCCTTGCGTCATACCCCCCGAGGTGCCGTCGTGGTAGAGCGAGTCGGTGGGCTGGGCGTGGAGAGGGGCGGTCGGATCGACGCCACCGAGCCATCGACGTTCTCCTCGAACGAGACGTCGTTCGGGCGGGCGATACGGTCTACTTCGATCGGGAACAGGTCCCCGACCACGCCGAGCACGAGTGGGACCCTGAGGAGGACTTCTGGCGAGCCACTGTTACCGGAAAGACCGGGCGAAGCGACAACGTCGAATGGGCCCACGACGCCAGCGAGCACTCCTTCACTGGTCTGAGCAAGAAGCTGCTAAGCGAACTCGTCGATCGCGATCCGGATAGGCCACTCAACGGCTACAAGTACTGGTGTCGCGAAGAGAACGAAAACTCGCTGAGTACCATTCGAAGGGAGACGGACTGAACGATCAAACCCGTTCTCGGGGTCGTGGATCGACGGGTGATCCCGGCCTAAAAACGCTATGACGCCTCGGGATTTCGTCCCTTGTCGACGAGCGGGACTACCACAAGACCGTCGCGGCCCCCTCTCCCGAGCCGGACCGTATCGAGAGCGACGGCCTTCGAGAGAGCGTTCTCGACGCCTGGAGTAAGGCCATGGTCGAGAACGGAATCACGGATCTCGACGGCCTCCCGTGGTTCCCACCGCCCCAACGGGACCTCGACCCGACCGAGGAACGCCTGGTACCCCACGTTCGGGACGTGATCCGAGGAGCGCTCGCCGAGACCCTGACCGAGCGCAGAGACCTCAACTCTCGCTCGACACCCTCCTCGTCGGGGATTAGTCCACGACATCCGCGAGAACGTCCTCCTACGAGCTCACGGGACACGAGCGTCTCGTGAGCATCAGCAAGCTCTACGAGTTCGATGGCACGAAGCCGACCGAAATCGAGGTGCTACTAGGGTTCCCACACTACGGCGTCGCCGTTGTCGCGGCCGCCGGTCTCGGGCCCGAGCTCGCTCACATCCGGTGAACTGCGGTCGAATCCGCCACTCTCGAAGCCGAACTCGTCCGTCAGGCCGAGGAGGCCGCCGCGGTGATCAGAGCACGAGTACTCGACGATCTCCGGAAGCCTGAGCGTCCCCTGCCATCGCGAAGCGACTCGGTATCGATTCGTTCGACCGCTTGAGGTCTCTCGTGTCGGTCGGCTACTCGCCGCCATCACGAACCGGTCGCCGGTTCGATGCCCTCGCACCGCGGTCGTCGCGTTGCTCGCTTCCCGGCTCCGACCGTGCTGCTGCGGCAGCGAAGCGACCCAGACACAGCCAACAGCAGTCCTCGAGGCGCTCGTAGTAACACCCGGATCGCTGTTGCGGGAAGTGTCGCCGATCCTCGACCGAGTCGGTCATCGTTCTTCCCGGGTTCCCGCGAACAGCGGTTCGGACGTAGGAACGTCGTTCGTAGCTTCGCCGACTATCCTCTCCATGGTCAATTCTGCGAGTCCCAGGTACCTCGGTGTGGGCCATGAGGTCTCAAGGGTACGACCCCTTCTCGTCCGCGACGGGACGGCCGCCCGACCGTGGCAGTGACCACTCCCTCCGGGGTGGTTCGGCAGTGCTTCGGCTGGCTCCGTTTCGGTTCGCCGTCCCGGTTTCGTCCTTTCATGATGGCTATTCCCTTACTACGGTAGCGTAAAAACGGTTTGATGACTCGTTGATACTGTATCTAAACCGCCAATTAATATTAACTGCCCCCGCGACAACCACACGGTGGGATGAGTCTCGTCGTTTCCTATCGGCTCGTTGCCTCCCTTTTCGAAGCGACGCTTGCAGCGACGCCCGCGATGCGTCTCCAGGTCGAACAGGAGGTCGCGCTGCGCGCGGGGTCAACCGTACTCACGTTCCGAGCGGCGGGCGATACCTTCGAGACCTTCGAGGCCGCCTTGGAGGACGACCGGACGGTGAGGGAGGTGCGAGTGCTCGACGAGTCGATCGACGGCGAGCGTCGCTATCGGGTCACGGTCCCGGCGAACGAGACGACCTACTGGGAGTGGGCTGCGCTGGGCTGTGTGCTACTCGACGCGACGGTAACTCGGGGCGGATGGAACGTTCGGATGCGCTTTCCCGATCGGGCGGCGCTCACCGCCTACCGGACCTGCTGTGGGGATCGCGGTCTGGAGTTCACGCTCCGCAGCGTTCGCGAGGCGACCGAGCGGACGAGTACCTATCCCTATGGGCTGACCGCCCCCCAGTACGAGATCCTCGCGGCCGCGCTCGCCGGTGGGTACTTCGAGGTTCCACGCGGGATCAGGGTGGGCGATCTCGCGAACGAGTTCGACATCTCCGACCAGGCGGCCTCCGAACGGTTGCGCCGCGCGCTCTCGCGGGTGCTCAGTACGCTCACCGTCGACGAGTACTACCGCTAGCGAACCGGTCGCCGACCGGGCAACCGGAAACTCGTCGGTCCGTTCGTCGAGTGTCTCCGCCCCTCGAACCCTTAGTACTCCCTATACGATTAGTGAACTCTACGACCCTCGGGTTCGCTCGCGTTCGAGGATCTCGCCGCCGTCGCCGATCGCGAACTCGCGGTCCTCGACGACAACGGCGGGTATCGAGCCGACCGCGGTCTCAGTCGGGGTCCACTCGTTGCCGTCGTACTCGTAGATCGTTCCCGCTCCGTCGCCGACCACGCCCTCGATGTCGGTCGAGTCGCTTTCGGTCGTATCGATCGCACGGAGGGGCACCTCGCTCACCGAGCGTCGCGTCCAGGCGCTACCGTCGTACTGGAAGAGCGAACCGTCCTCGCCCGCGATCAAGAGACCCTCGCTACCGATGAGCGCGAGATCCCGAAACGCGGCCCCGGCGTCGTCGGGGCCGATAGCCTCGTAGCTCGCTCCACCGTCGTCGGTCCGATAGACCCCGCCACTGGAATCACACAGGTAGCCCACCTCCCGATCACGAGAGGCGACCGCCGTAATGCTCGATCCGCTTCCGGGCTTGTCCAGCTCGCCCCACTCGATCGCTCCCTCCGCCCCGTCGTAGTCTCCCCGGATGACCGCTCCCGAGCCATTGACCAAGTGAACGGTCTCCTCGCCGGCCGACCCGGTGACCGCGAGCCCGGTCCAGGAACTCGTCTGGTCCTTCGGCGCGGAGAAATCGGCGATGCCGCCGACAGCGGGGTCGTACCGACCGACGACGCCGCTGTCGCCGGCGACCCACAGCACGTCGTTGCCCTCATCGTCGCCCTCGCCGCCCGTACTTACCGTATAATCGATTCCCCAAAGCGTGTTCGAGTCGCCGGACAGCCCGTCGTCGAGTAGTACTTCCCACTCCTCTCCGCAGGCGAGAACGACCCCGCCGTCGCCTGCCACGTACGCTCCCTCACCGCTCGCGACGGCGTCTCGCAGCGCAACGTCGACCGGCGATTCGACCTCGACCCATTCGGTCTCGAACTCGGGGGCCACGTCGTCGTCGGTGTCCACGCCCGTCCGCCCGGTTCCGATGTCGGCGTCGGTCCCGGTTCCGGAACCGGTTTCGGTCCCGACCCCGGCACTGGCGTTGGCTTCCGTGCGGTCGGTCTCCGTCGGTTCTGACTCACCGACCCGTTCAGTATCGGATCGAACCGCGTCGTCGATACCGTTCGCACCGCTTGCAGCGACTACGTCGGGGCGCTCGCTGCCCTCTCGCTCGGAGACCACGGGGTCGGTCCGATCGGCTCGTGGAGAGTCGGTCTCCCTGGCGTGTTCCGCGGAGGTCGCTTCCGACCCCGATTCCCGACCCGGGTCGCCGTTCGGCGCGGCGTCGGAATCCGAGCCGGTCTCGGCACTCGACGCTTCGGAATCGGGGATGGGATCGATGTTGTCGTTCAGGTAGATGTAGATCGGCGGGAGAACGTAGACAGCGATCGCAACGGCCAGGAACCAGGGGCTGATGAAACTGGCGAGCCCGATGAAGCCGGTCAACGCCGCTGCGGTCGTGGTGTGAACCCAGGATTGGGCGTACTCACGGTAGAACTCGACGAAGCTTCGCGAGTCCGTACCCGCGGCTGACGTCGTCATTTCCGAGCGGTAGGACAGCCGCCCCTTTCAGGGCTAGGGTTCGCTGATAGCTGCCGCTGTCACCGCGTACCGACGCCGTTGGGGCCCTCGCGCCGAGTGCCCGTTCAGGAGGAGGAGTAACCACCGTCGACGGTCAGCGCGTGACCGGTAACGTACGAGGCCGCGTCACTCGCGAGAAAGCGAACACAGTCGGCGACTTCTTCGGGTTCGCCGAGGCGTTTGAGGGGATACTGGGCTTCCATGCGCTCGCGAGCCGTCCCGGGGTCCTCGCGGCTCTCGAAGAAAGCCCGACCCAGATCGGTATCGACGAATCCCGGACAGACGGCGTTCGCACGCACGCCGTGGGGACCGGCCTCGGCGGCGATCGCCTTCGTGAGGGTCACGACCGCGCCCTTCGAGAGCGAGTAGGCCGCCTGGGTCGGCAGGCCGATCAGACCGGCGAGGGAGGACACGTTCACGATCGCGCCCGAGCCCCGGGTTTTCATTCCAGGAAGGACCGCCCGACAGCCGTTCCACATCCCCAGCGCGTTGATCTCCATCACCCGGTCGCGCACGGCGAGATCGGTGTCCTCCAGGCTCGCCGGCTGGTGGCCGATGCCCGCGTTGTTCACGAGGACATCGGGTCCGTGCTCGCTCGTCGTCCTCTCGATAGCCACCGCGAAGGCTTCGGCATCACGGACATCGAGTTCCCGGAAGTCCGCCTCGCCACCCGCGTTTTCGATCCGTGCGACGGTCTCCGCGCCGCCATCGCTGTCGACGTCGGTGATAATTACCCGTGCGCCCGCCTCGCTACAGCGCTGTGCGATCGCCCGCCCGATTCCGGCCGCCGCGCCCGTCACGAAGACCGTCCGCCCATCGAGGTCCATACACCTCCCACCGACGCCCTCGATATAAACCTGGGCTGCCCGAACCCTCGCCGGTAATGGGTCTCCTGTCGGAGCCGATCGCTGCCCCCGGTTCGATCCGCCTCCTCGCCGTTCGTTCGTTCCATTCTATCGCCAGTCGCGGCACCGCCACCGTCGCCCGCACCGTCCGGACGAGTGCGTCAACAATCGTCACACCCTCGGCGCGTACCATCACCGGGTCGAAACCGAGTGGCTCGTGGCGGCCTCGAAGCTGGCGAGCCCGATCGACCCTGACTCCGGTTTGTGCGAACAGGCACTCGTGAGTACGGTTTCGGAGCGACTGTTGGCCAGCCCGATGCAGTTCGGCCCACAGACCCGGATCCCCTCCTCCGCGGTAACGGTGGCCGGTTCGCCTTCGAGTCTCGTCCTCTCGGCGTCGGCCTCGCCGAACCCGGTGGTGATCACGAGCGCGGCCTGAACACCGAGGTCGCCCACCTCCTGGAGAACGCCCAGTACCGCCGTCCGAGGAACGCTCGTGACTACGGGGTCCGTTAGCGAGACGGTCGTGACACGGCCGGTCGCGGGCTCGCTCGCGGCCGGGATTTACGAGGGAGAGTTCGCCCTCGAACCCATAGGTTGGCAGGCTCTCGGCGAGCTATGAGGAGTACCACGAGTCGGGGCTGGCACCGACGACGGCGACCGACCGCGGCTCGAAGAACGGATCGAGGTCCGGCACGTCCATGTCAACTCCTCTCGATCGCTACTCGAAGGGCTCACGGGATCGAGAGGGGCCAGCGGTCGATCGACGGCACGATTGGCCCGGTCCGATACTGTTAAGCGCTGTCATACAGACGATCAACGTAACGGAGGAGGGGGACGGCCGATCGATCGGCCAGGAAACCAGCGCCGATCCGGGGGGGTCCCGTCTCGCTCCACTTTTGGTGTTCAGGTATGTCAGGTCGACGGTTCACCACCCGAATCCGCCGCGCTAGAACCGCTTTGGCGGCCGAGCGGGAGCGAACGGCCGCCGAACGCGACGCTTTCGAAGCGTTCGAGCGCCGGGTCGGGTCCCTCTCCCCGCAGCGACCCGATCGCTCCAGCGGGCCGGGTGCGCTCGCGCGCTCGCTGTCGGGGAACGCCGATCGGTCCCCCTCGGTGCTCGATCGCGTCCGCGGGGCCTACCGGGAAACGGTCCTCGCGCTCGATCACTACGAGGAGGAGTACGACGAGTCGGTGATCGAGAACCTCACGGCGGAGTTCGGCGCGGAGGTCGGCAGAGCGGTCGCCGGCAGTGGGGTGTTCACCGCCGAGTTGAAGACGGCGCTTTCGGCCGGTGCCCGCGAGGCGGCTTCCCGGCGAGCCACGTTCGTCGCCGTACTCGACGAGGAGCGGGGGCGACTCGACGACGCGGGCCGCGAGCTACGGGAGGTCGGCGAGGCGATGGCCGACCTCGGGGTCGGTACCGATCGAACGACCGGGCGGGAAGAATCGTTTACGTCCCTGCGCGAGACCCGTGAGTCCCTGCACGCACTCGTAACCCGTTGTGAGGAGGTCGTCGAAAACCGCCAGGAGGTCCTCCGAGCGCCCCGTGCCGGCGGACACTGGCGCCGCGGCGACGACACGTCGTTGAACGAGTACCTGTACATTGACCTCGAAGTGACCTATCCCATATTAGCCGACGCGAGCGAGGCCGCAGCGACGATCCGCGAGGAACAACGCCGGATCGAACGCGCGCTCACCCATACCGTTTGAGAGCAGCCCACTGCACGGAAGCGATGGCGGCGGTAACGCCTCGGGCCGGCCGGCGGGCGACCGGGGACGAGCGCGAAAGGGTTTAGCGATACCGCCGGCAATCACGACCGATGAGCGAGGGCGATGTCGATCCCGGCGTCGGACACGAGGACGCAGCGATCACGGACGACCATGGCGTCGATGGCGATCGCGGGGACGAAACGGACGACGAGGAGACCGATAACCGGGAAGGCGGGGAACCCACGGGAGTCGGCGACGACCGCGAGAAGTACGTCGAGGTTCTCGCCCGCTCGGGCGAGCGTACCGAGCACTTCGAGAGCTACCTCCGGCACACGACCGAGGCGTTTCTCGTCTCGACCGATGATTCCTTCCCGGCTGACCGGACGACGCGCTACGCGAAAGCGGACCTCCTGCGCGTCGAGATCACCCAGCACCACTCGTTGTGTTTCATCACGACCGCTACGATGGGAAACGGCGAGACCCTCGACTCGCTTCGGACGTTCCGCGACGACGTGCTTCGATCGACACCGCTTGGCGGGGCGCTCGTCGGCGTCTACTATCGGCTCTCCCCGCCTATCGCCCGAACGCTCTCGCGACACCCGACCGCGCGGACGACCCGATCGGTCCGCCGGCTCGTCGAGTACAGCGGCTCCCTCGAACGCCGCCGGCAGGACGCTTCGTCCCGGTTCCATCGACGTATACTCGCCGTCGTAGTGCGCTCGCCGGCCACGTCGCTATCGGTCTTCGCGAGTCCCGAGCCGAAGATATACCCCCCGATACTGGGGCGTAGCTCTCCCTTCTCCCGTCTCGGTCGCCGACCGCCCGGCTCGCCGACCACCTCGTTCGTCGACGCCCCGCGAGCCGTCGACCGGTCGGCCGGACTGCTAGCTCGCTCACTCGCGCCCGAAAAAGCGTGCGAGGGTCCGGCGCGCGCTGAACCCGACGCCGCTTCGGCGCTCGACGCCGAACCCGCCTCTCTCGCCACAGGTTTCGAGATCCGCCGTGAGATCGTCGAGATCGATGTCGTCGCCGTGAAGCCGGTAGGCATGGATCGAGCCCTGCTCCGGGTGGACGGTGACTTTCGGTCGGCCGAGCGCCCCACCGCCGTATACGAGGACGTGATCGACGTTCTCGTAGCTGTGCCAGACCACGTCGTCAGCCTGTAGCAGTACCTCGTCGAGCCCGTGGATTTCGTAGATGGCCGCCATTCCCCTCGCCTCGCGGCGGTGTTTCCCGACGGCGAGGCCGAACATCGGCGTGATATACGCGTACTGTGCGATATACAACCCGTCATCGGCGAAAAACAGTTCCGCCAGCCGCAGCGGGAACGAACCGGTCATGCCGTAATGGACGTGACGATCGACCTCGACGTCGGTGCTCGGGAGGTCCTCGAACTCCGACGGGTCGATGTCCTCCACGTCCGGTGCGCCCACGGTTAGGCTCCCTCCCCGCCGTCCTCGCTTTCCTCGCCCTCGTCGTTCCCGCCGCTAAAGGCGGACTGCCCGAAGAGCAACCCGCCGACGACGAACAGGACGCCGATGATCGTATCGACCTCGATGGCGACGTAGATCCCGATCGCGATCCCCGCGAGCCCGATCGCTACCGTCGTTCGCGTTCGGCGGGAGTAGCCCGATCCGACCGTCGAAGCCGTTCCTTCCGGCGTTCGGTGCTCCGTGCTCGATCGCGTTCGTCGCTCCTCGTCGGCCGCTTCGTCCGCGACGCGGCGCTCGCCGAGATACGTCAGAATCATCGCTCCGAGCGCCACGGCAACCAGTAGCGTTCGTATCGTCGCCGGCACGTCGAGATCGAGCGCTCCCCTGAGAAGCGCGGGAAGCGCGATAACGGCGAGGCCGCCGACGTAGACGGCGAACCGATGGGCAACGAGCGACCGCAGTAGCGAATCGAAGCCGCTCTCGTTCGCGTGCGACGGCATGTTCGCGATCGTTCGGAACGCTCGGTTAAAAACGCGCGGTCGTCTTCGGGGTCGATCATCGGACTATCGGTGCTATCGACGGATCGATAAAACGAGAGCCGGCGAGGCGCTCAGGCGAGGAAGCCCTGGGCTTCCTCGGCGTCCTCGACGGTGCCATCGGCGTCGAGTTTCGCTCGCGCGGAGACGTACATCGTGTAGATCTGGACGACCAAGGCGAAGACCCACAGTAGGTAGCCGCCGATGCCACTGCCGATGACGGCGGCGGAGGTGCTGAAGGCCTCGAGCGCCGGGATCGTCGCATCGGCGATCGGTCCCGCCAACTGGGCACCGATGAGCAACACGCTGAAGTAGCCGAAGAAGCCGGTCGCCCACCACATCGCGACGACCCGCCCCCAGCCGGGCTGGAGGTGTTCGGGCAATCGCGTGGTGTTGAGGATGATCGCGAGCGCGTTGTAGGGCCACATCATCACGCCCGCGGCCGCCGCGCCGATCACCAGCAGGATCCAGGGCTGGCTCCAACCCAGCAGACCGCTGCCGGCGATGATGACGATGCCCCACAGCGCGAAGATCGTAAGCAAGCCGAGGAATACACGACCCATATCGCCGGAGCTGACCGAGGGCACCTTCTGGTAGACGATGTCGGCGCTATTGCGGACGAACACCTCTGTGATCGCGTACTGTGTGCTAAAGAGCGCGATGAACAACAGCGCATAGAGCATCCAGGCAGCGACCCCGCCGCCGAGGCCCGGGATGATGGTATCGAGCCACATCGTGACGCCGTCGCCGTCGAAGTCCTGGCCGCCCGCGAACCGCGCGGAGATCGTCATCGCGATCGTCGCGACGATCAACAGACCGACGACGAAGGTGAGGAAGTGTTCCTGCTGGGTGACCTTCCACCACGCCTTCCAGCGCTTCAGGTTCGTCTCGGTCGGCTCGAAGGTATAGCCGTTGTGCACCTCCTCGGGATCGCCAGCCCCCCGCAGGGGGTTCTTAACCCGGCCTTGGTAGGAGCCCATGCCATAGCCCTTCTCGCGGGTCCAGACGCCCTGGGAGAGATTGGTATAGCCCCCAGCGCCCGCATACGCCAACCCGCCGAGGAACGTCGCGATGTCGAAGTCGTCGTCGGTCGGTAACGCGCCGAAGTTCACCGCCCCGCCGGGCAGGTTCACGAGTTCGCCAAAGGTCCCCAGAAGGAACATGAGGAGTATCGCGATGGCGGTCGCGAGAAACATGAGCACGATCTGTGCGTTCTCGACGATGTTGTAGATAACCGGTCCGGCCTGGTAGGACAGCCAGATGAGCGCCACCGAGATCACGCCGATGATCCACCACTCCGCACGGGGGACGATACCGGTCCAGGCGGCAAACACCTCCGATCCGCTCGCGGCCCACCCGGGCCAACCGACCTGGAAGAACCCAAAGATCAGGAAGAACCACGGCCAGAAGCCGTGTAAGCGATTGAAGGCCCCGAAGATGCTCTCGCCAGTGGCGATCGTCCAGCGTTGGAGTTCGGTGTTGATGAAAAATTGGGTGAGTACGCCGACCCAGAACGCCCAGTACAGCCCCCAACTCCCCTCGGCGATGATCGTCGGCCAGAACATCGTCTCGCCCGACCCCAAGGAGGCTCCGAGCATGATCGCGCTCGGCCCGACGATATGGGAGATCTTCGGCACCTCCGGCATGTCGATGAGGCGGAACGGGCTGTCCTCCTCGTCTTTGGGATACGTGCTCGTATCCGGTGCCTGCTCCAGTTCGTCGTAGTCGGTCTCGTAGTAGACCGACTCACGGTACTTTTTGCCTTCCTCATCGGAGGTGTAGACGTCCTCTCGCTGGACGGTCCCGCCGTCGGTCTCGGCGGTGTCGTCCTCCGACCGATTATGTTCTTCGTCTGTCATTGTTTGTCATCGTCTCTTGTGACCGGTCCTGAACCGACCCGTGTGGTATCGTCACTCGTCGTGATACACCCGGACTAATTACGATGAAAATCATAAACCTACCGGTCGTCTGACGATTTTTACAACCTATTAACCTGAATGATTAATCCCTGCGCGCTCGACGGGTCAGTTCTCGTCGTCGGTGTTCGTTCGCGATCGACCCGGATCGGTCGTGCTATGACGCCGCTCGACGCGCGCCGATCGTTCCGGCGTGAACCGAGGTCGCGTCGCTCTCAGAGACGGGCGAACAGCCCGGCGACCGCACCCGCGATCGATCCCGATCCGGCGTCGCTTCCCGTCTCGGCCTCGGTTACTCTCGGCGCGTCGCTTTCCCGCCCGTTCGTGACCTCCGCGAGGCTTTCGATGGGGTGGGGGGGCATCTCGTAGCCCGAGCGATCGCCCAGCTGCGAGCGACAGGAGGCCCCGGGTGCGGTCACGCGGTCCCGACCGGACTGTTCGACCTGCCGGAAGAGGATCCGGCCGATCGCTTTGGAGAGCTCGTAGTGTTCGGCCTGGTAGCCGAAGGAACCGGCCATCCCACAACAGCCCGAATCGAGCGGGTCGACCTCGTAGCCCGCGCGCCGAAGCACGCCGACCGCGTGGTGGTCCTTGTTGGTCGCCTTCTGGTTGCAGTGGCCGTGATAGGTCAGCGAGTCCTCGGCGGGCGAGAACTCCAGTTCCTCGTCGACGCGGCCGATGTCGAGTAACTCCATGATGCCGTAGGAGGCCGCCGCGACCGGCTCGACCTCGGGACTCTCGACGAGATCGAGGTACTCGTCCTGGAACATCACCGCATCGGAGGGCTCGATAAACGCGACCGACCAGCCCTCCTCGATCCGCGGAGCCAGGGCCTCGACGTTGTGTTCGGCCTGCTCACGAGCGAGGTCGAGCCGGCCCTTCGAGTAGGCCGGCCGGCCGCTCGGTCCGACATCATCGGGCACTTCCACTCGCGCGCCCGCGGCTTCGAGTACGTGAACTGCCGCGCGTCCGGGCCGGGGGTAGCTGTAGTTCGTGTAGACGTCGGGGAACAGGAGGACTTTGGCCTCGGCCTCCGATTCCGGGACTCGTGGCCCGCCACGGGCCTCGAACCACTCCTCGAACGATTGGGACGCGAAGTGTGGCAGCTCCCGGTCGGCGGCGATGCCGATCGTCTTCTCCATGAGTGCCCGCGAGCCGGGGACCTTCGGCGCCCAGTTCGAAAGGGGCGCGAAGCGACTCCCCAACTCGGAGGCGACCTCGATCTG
Organism: Halobacteriales archaeon QH_8_64_26; assembly: GCA_003021725.1. GTDB lineage: Archaea > Halobacteriota > Halobacteria > Halobacteriales > Halococcaceae > PXQR01. The sequence goes on along the minus strand of PXRA01000076.1, from coordinate 34,573 downwards.
GGAGAACAACCGTTCAGAAATCGTGAGGCCTTCCTTTTGATGGTACTCGTGTTTGACCTCGGTTTTGAGCTTGGCCATGTCCACGCCGGTCGGACAGTCCGACTTGCACCCTTTGCAGCCGATACACAGATCCAAGACCTCCTCCTGAAACCGATCGGAGTACAGTTCCTCCTCGTCGAGTTCACCGGAAATCGCTGCCCGGAGCATGTTCGCTCGGCCCCGGGTCGTCTGGATCTCCTCCTTCGAGGCGCGGTAGGTCGGACACATCACGTTCGAGTCGGTCTGCCGGCAGGTTCCACAGCCATTGCAGAGCTCGACCAAGTGTGAGAAGCCCCCTTGCCCCTCGAAGTCCATCTCCGTCTGGGGCTCGATCGACTGGTAGCTCGCGCCGTACCGGAGGTTCGACCGGTTGTCCGCGCCCACGCCCCGCTCGTTCTCGGGGCCGACATCCGCGCTGTCCTCGCGGTAGACGACGTTGCCCGGATGCAGCAGCCACTCGGGATCGAAGGCCGTCTTTAGCTCCTTGAACGCACCCCAGAGATCGGGCCCGTACATCTTCGGGTTGAACTCGGTGCGAGCCATCCCGTCGCCGTGCTCGCCGGAGAACGCACCGTGGTGTTCGATCACCAGATCGGTAATGTCCTCGGTGATCGAGTGCATCGCCTCGATGCCTTCCCCCTCCTTGAGATTGAGGATCGGGCGAATATGCAGGGTTCCCGAGCCGGCGTGAGCGAAGTACGCCGCAGAGGTGTCGTGATCCTCGAGGACGTCCTCGAACTTCCCGACGTACTCCGCGAGTTCCTCCGGGGGCACGGTGGCGTCCTCGATGAAGGGGTAGGGCTTCGGGTCGCCTTCGAGGCTCATCAGCAGGGGGATCGCGGCCTTCCGGAGCTTCCAGACCTTCGCCTGGTCCTCTTCGGAATAAGCTTCGAGCACATCGAAGGCGTTGCCCCCTTCGACGAAGTGATCGTTCGTCTCCGAAATCGCGGCCTCGAAGTCGTCGACGATCTCGGAGTCGAACTCGATCATCAGCGCTGCCTGTGCGTCCCCTGGGACGGGTTCGGCGTACTGGGCGAAGCCGTCGGACTCGGCGGCGAGCCGGAAGACCTCGTCGTCCATGAGTTCGACCGCGCTCACGTCGTACTCGAGGGCTTGTGGCACCGCGGCGAGCGTATCGATCAAGTCATCGAAGAAATACAGGGCAAGCGCGGTCTCCTCGGGCGTCGAGACCAGCGAGACGGTGGCCTCGACGATCGTTCCCAAGGTACCTTCGCTGCCGACGAAGAGCTTCGAGAGATTGATGACCTGCTCGCCAGCGTCGTTCTCGTAGATGACCTTATGCAGATTATAGCCCGAGACCGACCGCTTGAGACTGGGGTACTTCTCATCGATCTCGTCCTGATTCTCCTCGACGAGCCGGCGGGTCGCGCGGTAGATCCGGGCTTCGAGATCGCTTTTCCCGACGATCTCCTCGTATTCGGGCGAGTCGAGTTCGACCTCCCGAGTGTGGATCAACGAGCCGTCAGAGAGCACGACCCGCAGTTCCTCGGTGTAGGCGTCGGTGATGCCATAGCGCACCGAGTGCGCGCCGGTGCTATTGTTCCCGATACCGCCGCCGATCGTCGAGCGATTCGAGGAGGCCGGATCGGGCGCGAACTTCAGTCCGTGTTCCTCGAGGGCGCTGTCGAGGTGGTCCTGAACGACGCCCGGTTGGACGGTTGCCCGTTTTGCCCCCGGATCGATCCCGAGGATCGAGTCCATATATCGGGTCGTATCGAGGACGACACAGCCCGGACCGACGGTCTGGCCGCCGAGCGAGGAGCCGGTGCCCCGCGGCATGATCGGCACCTCGTGGTCGGTAGCGATTTCGATCGCCGCGCGGACGTCGGCGGTGTCCTTGGGACAGACCACGCCGGCCGGGCGGGCCTGATAAACGCTGCCGTCGGTGGCATAGAGCACCTGTGCGTACTCGTCGAAGCGCACCTCGCCCGCGATCGCCTCGCGCAGGTCGGAAGCGAGCGCGGCGTACTCCTCGACGTCGGCGTGGTGATCCTCGTAGCCCACCGCGTCGACGGAGGTATCCAGGTCTACCGGGTCGTAGTACCGGTCTTCGACGGCCATATCCCTGATCCGACGTAGCGGGGGTTAAACCCTGTGGTAGCTCCTCTCAGGCACGCACGAACCGCCCGCCGGGCGGCCACTCTCGACGCGAGCGAACAAGGGAGCGGATAATTAAACGGATCGGGGACGGATCGAGCCGGGACCCTCCGATATCGGCGATACCGACGATACCATTCTTTATGCTCTGTCGGATCACAGGGGCTACATGGATCTGATTCACACCTGTCTCAACGTCGCTGACGCCGAGGAATCCGCTCGCTTCTACGTCGAGGAGTTGGGCTTCGAGGACTCCTGGTCCTTCGAGAGCGAGGACGGGGAGACCGAAAATCGCTACGTCGCCGCCGACAATGGCGTCGAACTCCAGCTTTCCGATACCGAGGGCGAGACCGACTTCGAGCCGGGCAGCGCCTGGGATCACATCGCCGTCGGCGTCGAGAGCTGTGACGACGCCTTCGAGGCGATCGATCACCACGGCATCGTCCAGGAGCCGGCCGACCAGCCGGCGGCGGGCGCCCGCACTGCCTTCATCGAGGACCCCGACGGCCACGTCGTCGAACTCGTCGAACCCATCGAGTGATCGCTTCCCGGCCGGACAGCTCTCGGTCGACTACCGGCGACGCGTCGCGACCACCGAGGAGCCGATCGAGTCCGGAACCCGATCCTGCATCGGGGTATATACCGATAGAGCGAGAAAGGAAAACGGATGAACGCGAACCTATCGCTGGGGGATCTGCTCGCCTGGACGATCGCGGCTGCGGCGGTACTGAGCGTGCTGTGGTTCGCCTGGTATCGGGCGTACTTCTTCGCGGGGGCGTTCGCCCTCCTGCTGGCGGGCTACGTCTACCTGGCGCGCTACGGCGGCGAGCCGATCGAAGAACGGATCATCTGACGGCAGTTCGGTGGCTTCCGAAAGCGAACTGCCGCCGCCCTGTCGGTACTCACAGCTACCGATCGCCGATCGACGTACGAGTGCACGTCGAGGCTGTCGGTCTAGCGGTCGCAGTGCTCCGAAGGGGTACGGTCGAATAAAAGATCCGTGTCGTCGATTCCCGGCCGGGCAGTCTAACCCTCGATGAAGTCCGAGGCGATCGCCAGGACTTCCTCCATCGTCCGTGGCTCGTCGAAGGCGTCGGGGAAGGGGTTGGTGGTGTTCAACACGTTGAAATACGCCGTGTGGCGTGCTTCGACGCTGTGGATCGAGAGCGCAGGGGGAATTAGATCTGCGTTCTCGATCAACGGCGCAGCGCCTGCGTACGCGGAGACGCCGACGGCCTCGATGGTCGCCGACAGCGCGGCGAACTCCTCGATCGACTCGTAGGGGAAGCTGTACTCGCCAGCTTCGACCGGTTCGCCGCCTAGCTTCTCGATCGTCTCGGTCAACGTATCGACGTGGGCTTCCTCGTGGTCACGCACCTGCTGGATCTTCTGGTAGACCGTATAGCGATCGTTGCCGCCGCCGGTGAGCACCTTCGCGACGCTCGAGTTCTCGACTTCCGACTCGGAGTACTCCGAGAGGAACTCGTTGTAGTACGTCGCTTCGAGGTGTTCGAGGGTAAGCGCGTAGTTCAGGACGTCGAGGTCGGTGACTTCGTCATCACCGTTCATGTCCCCGTCCATCCCGTCGCCGCTCTTATCGCCACCGTGGCTGTCATCGCTCTTGTGCGCCGCCGCCGAGCCGCCGATCGCCGATAGCGTAAGCGCACCGCCGCCGACCTTCGCCGTGTTCCCGAGGAACGCCCGACGGGAGGCCGACTGTCCGCCGACGCGGTCGATCAACTCACTGGCTCGCTCCGCCGAACGTCCGCGGTCTGTGTCGTCTGTCATGGTTCGGTGCGTCCTCTACGCACGATAAATCAGAAATAACTACTACGTAATAAAAAGTTCGTTTCGATCATGTGTCTACAGTCATAGTAGCTCCTTATTGGAGAAAGCATTACGAAACCGTAGCCAGGTTCTTCGGCGCGTGCGGTAGGCTCCTATAGGTCCACGTTCGCCGGTGGCTCGAACCCGTCGGCCGCGATCGAGCGAACGGGTGTCGCCACGAGTCGGTGCTCGCCTCTCGACGAAGCGAGGAGAACACCGTCCTTCCGATGCTAGCCGAGACGATCGGGGTCGGCCCGCGTCCGTTCGTTCTCAACGTTCCCGGTGTTTCGCGTCTCCGTCGGCTCGAACAGCAGGAGGCGAGTCTCCTCCTCGGCGACCGGCCGGTGTTCGACCCCGCTTGGGACGATCAGGAACTCGCCCGCTTCGAGCGTCATGTCCGCGTCGTCCCGAAACTCGAGGCGGAGTGTCCCCTCTACGACGAAGAATAGCTCGTCGGCCTCGTCGTGGTGGTGCCAGACGAACCCGCCCTCGACGGTCGCCAGCTTTACCGCCTGTCCATTGAGTTCCCCTGCGATCTTCGGGTCCCAGTACCCCTCGATCGAGTCGAACGCGTCGGCGAGCGTTACTTTCTCCACGTCCCGGCCACGATTCGGGCGCGTATAGCCGTTCGGCCGGCGACCACTTATCGAGAACCCGGAGCGCAGGTCGAGGATCGATGGTCACGGATCACGATGCGATCGTCCGCGAGGGTTCGGCCCGCACCCCTCTGCCCGGAGGACGCCGATCGTCCCGGCGACCGAAGCTCTCGCTCGCCCTAAGGCTGTCGTGGCGCTTGTGGGAGATTAGCGCCGCACGGTCGGCGCGAGCGCCCGCCGGACCGCGTCGGTCAGGTCACCGACGTCGTTCGATTCGAGGTCACGAACGATCTCGACAATCCCTTCGGACTCGGCGGTCGAGACGCCCGCGGAGGTCACGGTGGTCTCGAACTTCTCGATCGTCCCGCCCCAGTCCAGGGGATCTTCGGGTTCGCCCCGGGCGGTCTCGACGAGCCGGTCGTGATCCCGACTCCCCTCACCGCACGTCTCGACGACGACCCGGGCGGCCCACTGCCCGGGGAAGCGTTCGGCTATCTCCTCGGTCCTCACCACCTCGGTCGCGTCCATCAGCTCCCGAAGCCCTGGATCGTCGAGCCGGTCCTGGGCGGCGAGAAAGGCCGGCAGGTCGGCTTCCCCTTCGGTGAGCGCGAGTGCCGCGCCGAAGGGCATACTGAACTGGCAGTCGACGAAGTTCCCCGGACGACGCTTGCGGGCTATCGGATCGCCGGTGAGGGTCACGCCGGGTTTCGGGAGCGAGACCGTGATCGAGTTTATCTCGCCGGGATCGACGCCGGCCCCGATCTCCCGGAGCCCGTCGAGCGCCGGGTGCATATACCGACAGCACGGATAGGGCTTGAGCGCCGTCTCAGTCACCGCAGGGGGCTCGCCGACCCTCTCGAACGTCTCGGGATCGGGGTCGTCGGAGTAGCCTTGGAGGAAGCCGTGCTCGCCCTCGAAGGGCCGGGCCGCCCCACGAAAGTCGCTCTCGGCGAGTGCACAGGCGAGGACGGCCCGGCGGGCGGCCAGGCCCGGGTGCAGGCGTTTGTTCCACGCGCCGTTCTCGAGGAATCCCAACGAGCCAGCCGCCTGGCTCGCGTTGACGCCGAAGGCCGACTCGATCCCCTCACTACCCGATCCGGCTAAGAGTCCGGCCGCGGCGGTCGCGCCGAAGGTGCCACAGGTCGCGGTGACGTGAAAACCCCGGTCGTAGTGCGAGTCGGGATTTATCGCTTCACCCACCGTACAGGCAACGTCGTAGCCCGCTGAGATCGCCCGCAGCAGTTCGTCTGTACTCGCGCCCTCGCGTTCGGCGACCGCGAGCGCGGCGGGAATCACCGGCGCGCCCGGGTGCAGCGAGGACACCCGATGAGTATCGTCGAAGTCGAGGCTGTGGGCGAGCGCGCCGTTCGCGAGCGCGGCGTGTTCGGCCGGTCCACGGGAGCCATCCGTGAGCAGCGTCGCCTCGCCGTCCCGCCCGCTCCCGCTACCGCCGGACCGACCGGAACCCGATCCAGCGAGAATCGCGATCGCCCCCTCGAAGGCAGGCGTCGAGCCGGCGTGGGCGCGCGCGCCAAGCGATACGCCGAGGAAATCGAGCAGGTGTCGTTGCAACTGTGAGCGAACGTTTCCAGGCAACTCACTGTCTCCCGTATAGATCACGTGGCGAGCGAGAAGCGTCGCAGCGTCGTGGCTTGGCATACCACCCCCGAGATCCGACGTAGGTATAAGCACCCGCATAAACGCCGGGGAGCCGACTCGGAAGTCACGGACACTAAAACGTCCGGAAACGATGAGTGCTCACCCGACGATAGGACTACGGCTCCGGGCTCCCTCGAAGGAATCGATGTCGCACGTCAGCGAGGGAGCGATCGAATGGAGCGACAGGGACCAGGGCGAGACGGTCTTCCGCCGGAAACGACTGAGCGAGGCGACCGACGGCGAGGAACTCGGTTGTAGCCTGTACGAACTCCCGCCGGGGAAGCGCTCGTGGCCGTATCACTACCACACCGCCAACGAGGAGGCGCTGTACGTCCTCGCAGGCACCGGCACGCTCCGCGTCGGTGTCGGCAACGGGGACGAAAAGGGCGAGGACGGCGACGAGACCGGCAGCGATAGCATCGATGCCGTGGGCCTCGAAGCGGGCGATTACGCAGCGTTTCCGGCCGAGGAGACCGGCGGCCACCAGATCGTGAACGACTCGGACGATACCCTACGCTATCTCTTGATCTCGACGATGACCGAACCCGATATCACAGTCTACCCCGAAATGGGGAAGTTCGGCGTCTACGTCGGCGCGCCGCCCGGGAGGCGCGAGTCCCGATCGCTAGAGGGGTACTACCGAATCGCCGAGGACGTCGAGTACTGGGAGGAGTGAGCGATCGGATCTCCGCGAAGGGGGGCCAGCCGACGGAACCCTTTTGCTCGCGGTGATGGATCGAGACCTATGCCCGACGCCGAACTCCACATCGAGGGCGAACGCGCGGCGATCACCGGTGGGGCCCGCGGGATCGGTCGCGAGATCGCTGACGCCTTGCTCGCCGCCGGGGTGAACGTCGCGATCAACGACGTCAGCCGGGACGCACTCGACGAAGTTGTTCGGGAACTCGGCGATCGGGACGGCGAGTTGCTGACCCACCAGGGCGATGCGGCCGACCCCGACGCGATGGAGGAGCTGATCGATGAGGCGGTTGCCGCGCTCGGCGGGCTCGATATCCTCGTCAACAACGTCGGGATCGCCGGCCCGACGAAACCGATCGAGGAGACCACTCACGGGGAGTTCTTCTCGACGCTGGAGGTGAACCTCGGGGGCCTCTTCGACGCGACGCGGGCAGCGATACCCCACCTCCGAGCGAGCGACGCCGGCCGAGTGGTAAACCTCTCCTCGATGAGCGGCAAGCGCCCGCTGCCCGATCGGACACCCTACACCACAGCGAAGATGGGCGTGATCGGCTTCACCCGTACGCTGGCGACCGAACTCGCCGAAGAGAACGTCACTGCGAACGCCGTCTGTCCGGGCAGCGTCGCCGGCCCGCGCCTCGATAGAGTGATCGAGGGCCAAGCGAAGAGTCAGGATCGGCCGTTTGCGGAGGTCGAAGAGGAGTTCCGTGCCGTCTCGCCGATGAACGAGTTCACCCAACCGGAGGACGTCGCCGACGCCGTGCTCTACCTCTGTTCGGACCGAGCAGCACACGTCACCGGCGAGGACCTCAATGTCTCGGCGGGTGTCGTGATGTACTGAACCGGCGGCTGGGTGACCGCTCTCGTCGCTGCCGATCGGATAGCCCGGCTCCGCGGTCTCAAAAGGCCGTCTCGGCGGGGTCTTTGAGACTTAGAAAGTCCCGCACCTCCTCGGGCGAGGCGGGTTCCCGGCCGGCGATCTCCCACGCTAACTCCACGATCTTCTCGACCTGCTCGGCGTTCGATTCGGCGAGCCGACCGCGTTCGAGATAGAGGTTGTCCTCCAGGCCGACGCGAACCTGGGTACCCATCGATGTCGCCTGGGTCGTGAGGGGAAACTGGTTCCGGCCGGCCCCGATGACCGACAGCGAGTACTCCTCGCCGAAGAGGTCGTCCGCGACGCGTTTCATATGGACGAGATTACCAGCCGACGCGCCGATCCCGCCGTGGATCCCCATGACGAACTCGATGTGTAAGGGAGGTGTGATCCAGCCCTGGGAAACGCAGTGTGCGAGGTTATAGAGGTGGCCGACGTCGTAACACTCCAGGCTCGGGACCGTCCCGTGCTCCTCGATGGTACTCATCATTACCTCCAAGTCGCCGAAGGTGTTCCGGAATATCAGGTCGGTCGTCGATTCGAGGTATTCGGGTTCCCAGTCGTACTCCCAGTCATCGACGCTCGCGAGCATCGGGTAGAGGCCGAAGTTGATCGAACCCATGTTACACGAGCACATCTCGGGTTCGAGTTCGGGGACGACCGCGATCCGTTCTTCGGGCGCGCTGTCGGGCGCTCCCCCGGTGGTCGGTTGGATCACGACGTCGCTCTCCTCGCGGACCTGCGTGGCGACCTCCCGGAATAGCTCGGTGTCGTTAACTGGTTTCCCGGTCTCCCGGTCGCGGACGTGGACGTGGACCACCGCCGCGCCGGCCTCGGCGGCGTCGATGCACTCCCTGGCGATCTCCTCGGGGGTCGTCGGGAGGTGGGGTGATAGCGAAGGCGTGTGGATCGCGCCGGTCACCGCACAGGTAACCACGACGTTGCCGCTCTCTAAGGTGCGCATGGCCTACCCACCCGGATCGAGCACAAAAACGTTCGGTGCATTCGCCGACCGCTCGACCCCGAGGCATATGTTGCTTCCAGCCGGTGATCGACTATGCGGATCCGCGAGGCGAGAGCGGCCGAGACCGAGGCGATCAGGCGCGTCCACCGCGCGTCGATCGAAGAGCTCGGCCCGGCGGCCTACAGCCCCGAGCAGGTCACGGCGTGGGCAGCGGGGTGCGAGTCGGCTGACTACGCCGCGACTATCGAGTCCGACGACGGGTGTTTCGTCGTCGCCGAACGGGACGGTCAACTCCTCGGCTTCGGTTCGTTGTCATTCGATTCCCCGGAGGAGTACGAAGCGAGCGCCGACGCCGAGGTAACTGCCGTGTACGTCCACCCCTCAGCCACGCGGGAGGGGACCGGCACCGAACTCCTAGCTACCCTGGAGCGGGTAGCCCGGGGTCGCGGTGTCGGAACGCTCGGTCTCTCGGCGTCGCACAACGCCCTCGGGTTCTACGAGGGACACGGCTACGAACGAGTCGGAACGTACGAACACGAGTTCTCGAGCGACGAGGCGACCGGCGTCACAGGAGAGATCGTCGAGATGAGCAAGGACCTCTGATCGCTACCGCTATTCTCCTCTTCGAACCACAGTCGTAGACACTCGAACACGCTGGCGAAGCGCCGAATCACCCCCTCACTATCGGCTCACTCCTCCGGGATCGCGCCCTCCTCCCTGAGTCGCTCGATCCGCTCCTCACTGTAGCCGGCGTCCCGGAGCACCGCTTCGGTGTCCTCGCCGAGCAGCGGCGGGGCGTCCTCGAAGCCCGACTCGGCCCCCTCGAAGTTAAGCGGGTGTTCGATCACTGGGATCGATCCGGCGGCGGGATGGTCGATCTCGCTCACCGTCCCCCGGGCTTCGGTCTGCTCGTTGGTAAGCGCCCCTTCGACGTCGAAGACCGGACTGGCCGGCAAGCCGTGCTCGTCGGCGAGCAACGAGACCCACTCGTCGGTCGGGCGCTCGCGGAAGACAGCCGCGAGCTCCGCTTCCAGTTCCTCCATGTGCTCTACCCGATCGGCGTTCGTCGCGAAGCGCTCCTCGGCGGCGAGGTCAGGGCGATCGATCGCTTCACAGAGTCCCCTCCAGAGCTTCTGGTTCGCACAGCCGACACAGAGGTAGCCGTCGCTCGTCGGGTAGGCCTGATAGGGCGCGAGCACGGGGTCTTTCGTCCCCATTCTGGCCGGACTATCGCCCGCGACGACCTTGCCGGCCTGTTTCGTGAGCCAGGGCAGGGCCGCATCGAGCATGCCCAACTCGACACGCTCACCTTCGCCCGTGCGCTCGCGGCGAAGCAGTGCGGAGACGATTCCGAAACCGGCCCACATCGCCGTAATGAGATCGGTCTGGGGGAGCCCGACTTTGACGGGGTCGCCGTCTTCCGGTCCAGTCACCGACATAATGCCGCTGGTCCCCTGGACAAGGAGGTCATAGCCCGGTCGGCGGCTCCAGGGCCCGGTCTCGCCGAACGCGGAGATCGAACAGTAGACGATGCTTGGATTGTGCTCGTCGATCGTCTCGTAGTCGACTCCGAGGCGCTCTGCGGTCCCCGGCCGGAAGTTCTCGAGGAAAACGTCGGCCTCGCTCGCCAGGTCGTACAAGGCTTCGCGGCCGCTGTCGGTCTTCAGATCGAGTTCGATACTCCTCTTTCCGTAATTGATCGTCCAGAAGTAGGGTGATTCGCCCTCGGCGGGGGTTTCGCCCGGCCCGTCGTGGTCCTCCGGCGAGACGAACGGCGGTCCCGAGTAGCGATTGTCGTCGCCGACGCCCGGCTGTTCGACCTTGATCACCTCCGCGCCCTGGTTCGCGAGCATCATCGAACAGAAGCCGCCGGTGACGAACGTCGTCAGGTCGAGAACGGTCGTCCCGTCGAGGATCTTTCCACCCGGACCACCGAGTCCGGCTCCGGCCCCAGGGCCGGGCTCGCGTCCGGACCCGTCGCCGCCGTCGGTGGCCGCTTCTCGGTCGGGATCGCCGTCGTCCATACGGTCGGTCGGCATATGCCTTGCTTTCCCGACCGGGACAAAAAGCTTCGCTGCCGCTGGGATCGACAGCCGGCAACCGGTGCATCGACGGTCGGGGAGAGAAGCATGCCGCCGGACAACATCGGAGAGCCGCTGAGATATCAGGACCGGCGACGGTTTTCGAACAGGCGGATAGCGAGGACGACCGCACTGGTTAGCGTGAGATACAGCTCCCAGCCGGCCCGAGCGACCGGAAAGACCCGATCGACGGGTTCGGGCTCACTCCCCTCGGTGGGGTCGACGCCGCTCGCGACGTGACCGACCTCTCTCGCCGATCCGAGTTCCGGTGAGCCCCCGAGATCGACGAACGTCTGGACGATCCCCCGCTGGGTCGAATAGACGAGTTTCCCGGTGAGCTTGTAGAACTGGTCGTAGACCGGATACAGCGGGTTCACGCCATAGAGCACGTCGAGCCCGATACCGGCGATAGCGTAGGCGAGTACCGATACCCACGCGACCCTGATCCCCCACTGACCCCACCGACTGCTGACCGCGGAGGACCCGCGGACTCGCCTGTCGTAGTATAGCAACCCAGCACCGAGCAGTGGGATCCAGATGTTGTGAAGCACCGAACGGTGCCCGCCGGCGATCACGAACCCGGCGAAGACGTCCAGATCCGGGATCGCCGTCGCGACGAAGACGACGAGTAGTGCCCGCGCGTCGAATTGCTCCCGCAGGAACGCCGCCGCGAGCAATCCGCCCAGCGCGAGGTGGACGACGAGCGAGGGCATACTCCCCCTCGCCCGCGAGCGCGCTTACTCGCTTCGATTCCTTTCACCTCGATAGATATCGATCCCAAGGGTAGCGGGGACGGGACGCGAGGATCGGTCGACCGCCCGGAGAAGGGGGGGAAAAGACGACGGGAGGAGTCAGCCCGGTCGCCGTCGTCGGACCGCCCGGATCGTTCGACGGCGTCCGAAACCCTTAGGCGAAGGCTTCGACCACGGGAGAACATGGCAAACAGCGAGGACCGAACGCGGAGCGACCGCGACACGGACTGGATCGGCGGGACCTTCTTGAGCGACGTCGGGTGGGAGCACCTGGAAACTCTCGTCGACATCGGCGATCGGATGGCCGGCACCGAGGGCGAACGCCGGGGGGCCGAAGCGACCCGCGACGCGTTCGAAGACGCCGGCGCTCGAAACGCCCATCTCGAGGGGTTCTCGATCCAGGGCTGGGAGCGCGGCGACAGTGCGATCGCCGCGGGCGACCGTGAGCACCGATCGATCGCCCTGCCACGAAGCCCCGCCGGGAGCGTCTCGGGCGAACTCGTCGATCTCGGGTACGGCTTGCCCGAGGACTTCGAGGCCGACTTGGAGGGGACGATCGTTATGGTTTCGAGCGACGTGCCGGACTGGTTCGATCGGTTCATCCACCGCCGCGAGAAGTACTACCGAGCGGTTGAGGCCGGCGCGGCCGGTTTCGTCTTTCACAATCACGTCCTGGGTCGGCTCCCACCGACCGGCAGCGTCGGCACGCCGGAGGATCCGATCGGCGAGGTTCCTGCGGTCGGCGTCTCGAAGGAGGTCGGCGATCGGCTCGCCCGGCGCTTCGAGAACGAGGAGATCGGCATCGACCTCACCGCGACGATCGAGGAGGCCACGAGCGCAAACGTCCACGCCACTCTCGGCCCCGAGACCGACCGCGAGGTGTGGGTGACCAGCCACGTCGACGCCCACGACATCGCCGAAGGCGCGCTGGACAACGGTGCCGGCACTGCCACCGTAGTCGAGGTCGCCCGCGCGCTCGCGGCCCGGAAGGGAGCCCTCGATACGAGGGTTCGGTTCGTCGTCTTCGGTGCCGAGGAGGTCGGGCTCGTCGGCTCCGCCTACGAAGCCGAACGGGTCGATCCCGAGAGCGTCAAAGCGATCCTTAACAACGATGGCGTCTGTCGCGGGCGAACGCTCTCGTTGTACACACACGGTTTCCCCGAGCTCGAAGCAGTAGCAGACGAAATCGCCGACCGGACGGGCCACCCGATAGGGACAACGCCCGAACAGGGACCCCACAGCGATCACTGGCCCTTCGTCGTCCGGGGCGTACCGGGCTACCACGCGATGAGCGAGACCGGCGATCGGGGCCGGGGCTGGGGTCACACCGAGGCCGACACGCTCGACAAACTCGATCGCCGGACGCTACGCGAGAGCGCGATCGTCCTTACCGAACTCGCAGTCGAGTTAGCGAACGATGATATCGAGATCGACCACCGTGAGCCCGAGGAAGTCGCCGTGGCACTCGAACGCGAGGACCAAGCCGAGGGCATGAAGATCATCGGTGACTGGCCGTTCTGATTGGCCGCGTTCGTCGCCAGCGGGTTCTCGTACCGATAGCCGCCAGAACGGAGCAGTGCAGCCGGAAAACGGTAACCATGGCCGATCATGATCGGTTCAGCCAAGAGCCTGAGCGGACGGCGGGAAGGGAGGGCGATCAGCACTGAAGCGAAGACGGAGCGATCAGATGATAGAGTTCCAGATCGGCGCGATCAGGAAGAATATACTCTGATAGCCCGCATAGAGAACAACGAGCGTCGAGGCGGCGATCGCGCTGTTCGGGCGTTCGAGCGGGACGTCACGACGGGCTTCTACCTTTCGGGCTTCGAACTCGAAGAAGTCGCTAAAGAAGGTTCCGAGGACGAGCACCGAAAGCACCATGCCGCCGTGATACTCCAGCGTCATGAAGTAAAATGAGCCCAGGATCAGAAGCACGTTCGTCGCTTCGAGCGGGAGATAGCGGCTGAGTGCCTCCGCGCCGCCCTCGCGGGCTTCCTGCTTGTGTGACCGGAAAGCGAACCCGCGAGCGAGGACGTTCGCCAGCGCGAGTCCGAAAAGGATGTAGCCGATGACCGGCTCCAAGAACCCGTCGACCGGCCCGAACAACGACAGCGGGTACATACTCGCTGGTCGGTCCATTACACATTAGTGCTTTTCCCATTCGTGCCGACACTGCCCTCACTGCCGGTGCTAGTGTTGCTTTCGTCGAATTCAGGCCGGAGCGGAGGGGTGCCCGGAAGTCGTAGTCGTGTCGGAAGGGATCCGATCGGGGCGGCCGGACCGAAGCGGCCGAGCGTATCGGCAGGGCGATGATCGACCGTCGGAACTTCTCCCGGGCATCGGGAACGGGGGAGGCCGAGTTACTTCGAGCCCGATTCCCGGTTCGCCCAGGCGGCGCGTGCCTCGCGTGCAGCCGGGATCAGCACCCAGAAGGTCAGCGCTCCGAGGATCATGAACCAGAACAGCGCGTCGCGGAGGGTGAGCGCGATCGTCGCGTAGATGTCGATCTGGCTCACCGTTACCTCCGCGATCAACTGCCCCTCCTCGAAACTCTCGGTCGTGTACCACCCCGAAAGCACCATCCACGCGAGCAGCCCGCCGGTGAGGACGAACAGACCCTTGGCGAACTCGTCAGCCATCCCCCGAACCTCTGTCGGCGTCGCTATTAGGGCTTCCCATTCCCTGGGTCCGGAATCGCGAGGCGAAGGCATAGACCGCCGCCCCGAGGGCGATCGAGCCGACGCCGGCGATCGCGAGCGGGAGATCGACTTCCGAGGGAGCCGCCAACGTCCGATTGGTCGCCGTATCCAGAAGGACGAAGCCCCCGACGACCGCCGCGATGGCGATCAGCGTCGAGAACACGGTGACGATCTTGTAGAGTTCGCGGGAGACGACTACCTCGCGTCCGCCCCCCTCCCTGTCCTGTCCGCCTCGCTCGGTCTCGCTCGCGCCGGAACTATCGCCTTCCGCCCCCTCGCCCGGCTGATCCTCGCTGGTCATGGCGTTGGATTCGTCCCGCTCGGTGGCGCTCGGTCTATCGGTGCTCATCGGTTGTCGTCGATTACAGGAAAGCGAGCCATCGGTTCGTCGTTCCGTTCACGGAGCGAATCCGTCCCGGCCGTACCGGCTCGGAGCGGGATCGCCTTCGGCGATTACTTCGGTGGCCGGAGCCGGTAGTAGCGCCGGTTGAGGCTGAACATATAGCCCTCGCGCATCGTTTTCAGCAATGCGTAGGTGACGAACCCGGTGACGAAGGGCAGCAACAGCGCCAGATCGAACAGTAGGTGCGGGTCGATCGGCAGTAGGTTCTTGACGGCTAGGGCACTGATCGTCGCGGCGAAGGTGACCCCGAAGACGCCCACCGCGGCCCAGAAGGGTTGCTCGACGGGGCGGCGTGCCGCACCCTTGTTGAGGAAGGGCACGATCGAGATGAACCCGACGACCACGATGTTCGCGATTACGCCATAGGTCGCGTCCTTCATGAGCTTCTGCCCGCCCAGCAGCGCGATCTCGGGGTTCAACGGCCCCAGCTTCAACAGGCCAAAGGACCAGTAGAGATACCAGTCCGGCAGGATGATCGCCGGGGTGGTACTCGGGTCCGCGGGCGCGGCGATGTGCGGCGGCAGGGTCGCCGAGAGGAAGATGATCATCCCGACGAAAAAGAAGGTGATCGAGAGATTGCGGATCAACTCGTGGGGCCAGGTCGGGAAGGCGAGTACGTCCCGTTCGACGTACGTCGACTCCTCTCGCAGGTCCTGATCCTCGCGGCGAGCGCGCTCGAAGTACTCGTAGGTGAGCCGCGAGAGCCCCTGTGAGCGTTCCTTGCGCTCGCGCCAGGTCGGGGTCTCGTCGTCCGGGGCGACGATGCCGGTTCCATCGGCCCGGACTTCCTCGCCGCCGTCGGTCGCCGCCTCCGAATCGCTGTCGGTGTCGGTCATGGGTGATGTGGGGTCGTGATTCGACGTACGTTCGCGGTTGTCTTGTGTGTAACGGTGGGGTAGCGGGCCGCCGTCCCCGGCGTGCCGGCGCTACGGTTGGTCGATCGGATCGCGGTCGGTCGTTCGGTTAGTGCGGTTCGGCGATGCCCTGCATCCAGACGATGCCGATGTGGATCGCGATCAGCGTCGTCACGACGAACGGCAGGAAGAAGACGTGTAAGATATACATCCGCATGAGCGTCGCCTGCCCGAGGGTAAACCCACCGAAGATGAGCTGAGCGACCCACTCGCCGGCCAAGGGGATCGAGAGGCTCATCTGGACGCCGATTTGGCCCGCCCAGAACGCGAGCTGGTCCCAGGGTAGCAGGTAGCCGGTGTAACCGAAGACCATCGTCAGCGAGATGAGCACGATACCCAAGATCCAGTTGAGCTCGCGGGGCTCCTTGTATGCGCCAGTGAAATACACTCGCAGCATGTGCAGGAACACCGCAGCGGTCATCACCTGTGCGGACCACCGATGGAGGCTCCGGAGGAAGAAGCCGAAGTTGATGTCGGTCATTAGCGCCGTGATCGAACAGTACGCGACCGTTGCGCTCTCGATGTCACAGGCACCTTCCGCCGCCGCCGGGGCGTAATAAAAACCCAATAGGGCCCCCGAGATAGCTGCGACGACGTAAGCGATCGTCGACAGCGAGCCGAGCGCATAGAGCGGATACCAGTACCAGAACTTGTTGTCGAGGTTGTACTGCTCAGTGTGACTTTTCGGCATCTGGAGGTTGACCTTGTAGTAGAGGTTCTCCAGAATTTCCAGATAGTCGACGATCCGCAGCCGTCGGTCGAGCCAGACCAGGACGGTGAGATACCCCTTTTCGATCGGCGTCAGGTCCTTTCGCTCCATCCACCCTTCGTGATCGGACTCGTCGGCGGGTTCGAGGCTCATCTCAGTCCTCCTCCGGGCGCGGGAGCGCGGTGAACGTCCGTTGAACGATGCTGTTCGGATCGTAGACCGACTGGTGACATGGGCAGTATACCTCGTTTTCCGCGCCGAACTTCCCGGCCTGCGCGCTGATCTTGAACCCGGGTACACAACAGAAGTGTGTACACTTGTTTAGCCAGGCGATGAAGCCTTCCTCCGTGCTCGCGCTGAGCCACTGACTGTACTCGCTGTTGCCCTGGGCCAGTTGCTTTATCGTCTCGCTGCGAAGCACCTGGACGGTGAGTGTCTCTCCGGACCCGACGTCCTCCGAACGCCAGGTCGCGAAAGCCGGCTTCCCGTTCGTCTTCTTCCCGATGTCGTTGTTCCACTCCTTGTAGTCCTCGAACATCGAGACGTTGAGCGGTTCGTCGGCCGGGACGTCCTGCTGCCACTCGTACTGGCTCGAGGATGACGACCGGAAGTAGTTCTCCGACTCCGTGCCCGGTTGGACCCCCGGCAGTGACTGGATGCCACAGTACTGGAACCACCGAGCGGAGTAGGTGGTGCCGCCGAGTTCCATCTCCGCGATCCGGACCGTCTCACCCTGCTCGTTCGTCTGTTCCTCTACGGTGGGGTAGACGCCCTTGAGCGCACCGTCGTCGTCGATCTCGATGGGGATCTGTGGCATCGCGCGCGGGGCGGGACCGTCGGTGTTCTCGATGCCGAAGTACTGTGTCGCACCGCCGCCTGGCCCGGCGCTGGTAGTCGTTGAGTTGATCGTCACTGCGCCGGTCGTTCCGAGCGCGGCGAGCGATGCGCCGCCGACGACGCCTTTCACGAAGCGTCTGCGGCCCGTTTCGCCTGGATACTTATCATCTGAATCGGCTGACATCGTTTGTAGTTACCTGGTGTCCGTGTGCGTCGGTTGGTGTCGGGAGGTGTTCGTCGACGGTGCTAGCGCTTGTAGTAGGGATAGACCGCTCGTTTCACGCCGTCGAGCATACCATCCGAGAGCGTAGTGCCTTCCATCTGGTCCTGGCTGATATACAGGTCCTCCCACTTCCGGCGGCGTTTCTTGACGATCATCACGTCCGGGAGGAACTCCTTGCGATACAGCAGGAGGACGAATGCGAGGTCGATGAAGATGATCGCGAGCGCGCCACCGAGGTACATGTTCCCGAGCTCGTCGAAGCCCCATCCGCTGACGAGGCCATAGGTAAAGAGGCCGACGAAGACGACCTCGATGACCGTTAGCAGGACGATCGCGATCGCCGCGGCTGTACTCTCTCTGGCCGGCTCGTAGCGGTGGATATCTCCGTAGGTACTTTCGGATGAACTCATCAGTTGTTTCCTCCTTTCGCGTTCGGCGACTCGCCGTATTTGAGCAGGAAGAAGCTATAGCCCAGTGAGACGATCATCATCAGGATCGTCGCGATCCCGACGTAATGGGCTTGGAAAGGGACACCCATCTCCTCGGGGTTGACCTCCTCCTCGCCGCCACTACCGCTGGAACCCGAACCGACCGTAATAACCCCTTTCATTCCGGCACTGGCGTGTGGTGTACAGACGTAGGGGTTCTCGCCGGCCGACTCGAAGGTGTGCTCATAGGTGAACCCCTGACTCTCGATCGGCTGGTGGCCCCAGTCGCCGCTTTCGGGGGCGACGTTGTGCCCGCCGGACTCCCAGGTCCACTTGATCGTATCACCCGGCGAGATCTGAACCTCCGCGGGTTCGAAGACGAGCTGGCCGCCGGGACCGACGGCGACTTCCGTCGTCGAACCGCCACCGCCGCCACCGCTCCCGCTGGTGCTCCCGTTGGTGCCACCCCCGCTAGTGGTGTTGTTGCCGCCTTCCTGTGCGGCTGCGGTCCCAGCGGTCGTGGCCGCTCCGCCCGCCGCAACACCGCTGAGACGCATGAAATCCCGCCGTTTCATAGACATCCGTATTTGGGACCTGATTCGCATAAACCCACCGAATACCCCGCTACGGTCGCCAGCCGGCACCCGCTTTCGACTCGTTTCGGCGCGCTCGATACGGGCCGGAGCTCCGCTGGCAGTCACAGTCGGTATCGTCCCGATCCGCCGGAACCCATTGAAGTCTACTGAGAGCTACCGAGATCCGATCGACCGAACCCCTAGGTCGTCGAGTCCGACTCTTCGCCCGACTCCTCCGACTCGACCGGGAGGAAATCGGGGCGCTCGCCCGATTCGAGACCGACCGCCCGCAGTCGGTTCCGGTACTCCTCCGCGCGGAACCGATCGGAGAGCCGCGCGTTCGCGACGACTAAAAACAGAAAGGCCCCGGCGAGCACGAACACCAGGCTCACGACCGGGGCGATGATCGTCAAGTCCAGTGCGATCCACGCGACGAACAGGCTACCGCCCGCGAGCAATTGGATCGCGGCGGTGATCTGGAGCATGAAGTTTCCGAGTTCGCCGCTTCCCTCCGGGACCGACGAGGGTGCCGGCAGTCCTTCGCCTTCGGGAGGCTCCTCGACTTCGTATTCGTCCATCGAACACAGCGCGACCGTCGGCTTCACATCCCGCAGTACGGTTCCTCGACCGTCGACGCTTCCATCCGGGTAGACCATCGCGTACCCCTCGTCGGAGTAGGCAAGCAAGCGCTCGGGTTCGCCCTCGGCGGGGTCGGCTGTGAGGCGTTCGATCCGGGCGAAGACCTCCCGGTCGGCGACGCGACTTCTGAGGTCGTCCCCGACGCGATCGAGTAGCTCCGTGCCGGTGATCCAGCTCTCGTGATCGAAGACTGCCTCCCACTCCTCGTAGGACATCTCGGCCATCTCCTCGGGGCCGAAGTCCTCGAAGTCGTACTCCGACTCGACGGCCCGCCGAAGTTCTTCCAGTTCCGTGTCGTCGTCCGTCTTCCGGGCCGTCTCGCTCGATCGGCTTACGTCGGCGTCTCCGTTGCTGCCGGCATCCTCGTTCGAATCGGTATCCCTACCTGGGTTGGTCTCTCCACTCGCGTCAGTCCCGGTGACGCCGGATCGCGAGGCCGGGTCGGTTTCGGGGCGCGCCGTGGCTTCGGGCTCGTCGCTTCCCTTGGCGTTAGTGGCTTTCTCCTCCGATCCCTCGCGCTCCCGATCGGCATCCGCTGCCTCTCCCGATGCCGTCGCGTCCTCGGGGGACCCCGGTCGCCGGTCGGCCATTGTGAGCATGTCGGCCCGAGAGGGTATACGCCTTCCGACAAGGGGTTCACTCGTCGCTGGTCATCGACGTCGGTGCGATTGCGTCCCCGGGTTTTCGCTTCTTTCGGCACCCTTTAGCGTCGTGCACGGGTAGCTGTATTATGGCGCTTCTCGGTGAGACGTTGCTCGCGACGATCGCGGCCCTCGCCGTCACCAGCAGTTTACCCCTCTATCTCTACGGAGCCTGGATCGTTATCGAGAACGACCCGGTCACCTGGAGCGTGCTCAAGCGCCACCTCAAGTACATCCTTACCGGACTTGCGCTCACCACGATCCCGGTACTGACTTGGATGGCTCCCCGTCTTTTCGACCAGTTAAGCGGGTTCGCTGCGCTGCACGCGTTTCTCGGCCTCCAGGCCTATGCGATGCTCGCCTTCGCGCTCACCGGGATCGTTCGCATCTTCCTCGCGAAACGCCGGTACGACCTCTATCACGACTACGACGCGGATATCTTGCTCGAAGAAATCGGTTCGGAGAACATGGCTTTCTGGCGGCGACGCCTCCGCATTGGCGTGTTCGGCTACGTCCTTTTCTGGACCCTCGCGTTCGTCGTTGGTCTCGGACGATACGTGATCAAGTACCAACCGCTCAGTGCGCTCTGAACGTCTCCCGTTCGAAGACGCCAAAGCACAGTCGAGTTCCAGCTCATTTCCATGGTTCGCCGCTCGCCCGGTCGACCTCGTTGTCGAGTTTCGAGGACGGACAGACGTCTTCGAGTACACACTCGGGACAGTCGGGACTTCTCGCCGTACACGTCGCTCGGCCGTGACTGATGAGCAGGTGGGTAAACTCGCGCCATCGATCGCGGGGGAGAACGTCCATCAGGTCCGTCTCGATCCGCTCGGGGGTGTCCGCCTCGGTGAGCCCCAGTCGCCGCGAGAGCCGCTCGACGTGGGTGTCGACAACGATTCCCTCGACGACGTCGTTGCCGTGTTGTAACACGACGTTCGCGGTCTTTCGCCCTACTCCGGGGAGATCGGTGAGCTCGCTCATGGTGTCGGGTACCTCCCCGCCGTGGTCTGTGACGATCCGTCGAGACGACTCACGGATGTAGCGAGCTTTGTTGTTGTAGTAGGTAATCGAGTTCAGCTGTTCGGCGAGGACCTCTTCGTCAGCCGCGGCGTAGTCGGCGGCCCCGTCGTAGGTCGCGAAGAGATCGGCGGTGACGCTATTGACACGCTCGTCGGTACACTGTGCGGAGAGGATCACCGCGATGAGCAGTTCGAGGCGATCCGAGTACCGAAGCGAGATCGTCGCGTCGGGATAGGTCGCCGCGAGCCGATCACGGACTACCGACGCCTGCTGTCCGCGCGAGTCGAGCGATTCACCCATACTCCGGACCTTCCCGCCGGGATGTTGAACCGTTCGGTTCCGTCCGGCGCGCCCGCTCTCGACGACCGGTCGTCGGAGCGAAAC
>PXRA01000076.1:0-13431 GCA_003021725.1 Halobacteriales archaeon QH_8_64_26 | reverse complement strand
GCGACCCCTACGTCGACCGAAACGACGAGCACGAGTAACTCGATTTCCACATCAGCCGGAACAGAAACGACGAGCAACGGCGAAACGCAGTCGATGACCGACGAATCGACTTCGACAGCGACCTGTGAGAGCGGGCTCCGACGCCTCGATATCGACTTCCCGGCGAACTTCGAGTTGGCCTATCACGAGGGCTTCGGCTTCGAGTTGAGCGCGGCACCCGATACCGTCGCGGTCGGCGAGGAACTCACGATCGAACTCCGGAACACGACCGACGAACCCCAGACGACCGGGCCAAAGGCGCAATACGCCATCGAGCGGCAGGTCGAGGACGGCTGGCGTCACGTCCTCCAGGTGCCGGAAGCCTACACCCTACCGGACACGACAGTTACCCACCAGCTCGGCGAGGGGTTCGCCTGGCGCTTCCCAGTAGATCAGGAGGGTTTCTCCGCCGACCCCTATACCGTCTGTGCGCCGCTACAGTCGGGTACGTATCACTTCACCTACTGGGGGTTTCCAGATTCGATGCGCGGGCTCACGATCGAATTCGAGATCGAGTAACGATCCGCGACGCCTGTCGGTAGCGTCGGGCAGCCATTCGACACAACTCGATATCGATGGTGGCGACCGGAGGGGAGCCGAGAGTCACGGGGTCGTTTCGATCCCGGCCGAACGCTACGCTCGTTGAGCGAGGGCCGACCGAATGATAGCCGAGGTCGTCTTCCCCTACCCGTGCGGTGCTAGCGCTACACGTCTTCTCGGCCGATATCGTCTCGATCCGGAAGCGCTAGAGACCGACGCCACACCAGTAGAACCGAGCGCTCCCGGCGTCCGTAACCACCTCGACGTACCCGCTGTACGTCCGGTCATCGGTCGTCGTCAGAACGACCGAGTAGCCGGCCACCTCGCTCGGCGGGCCACCGAGCGCCGTCCCTTCGAGGACCTCGTGTGGGGTCTCGAAGACGACTGACTGTCTCGATGGCGCCACCGACCGGACGACGACGTCCGTAAACGAGAGGCGAACACTGTCATCCGGTTCGATGAGCGTTACTCGATCGATCTCCATCGTTCGTTAATACGGCATTACACATATAATACTTTTCCACGTGTACACCCGAATACTACGAAAGTACGATCCGACCACCCACGTGTACTTGCTTGCAGTCACACCCCAGGAGGAACAGAGTGGAATCAGCGGGGAGCGGGCAGGCCGACACGAGGCGACCGGTCCTTCGAGGATAGTCCCGGGCGGATTCGAACCGCCGTCAGCGGCTCCAAAGGCCGCTATGATTGGCCGCTACACCACGGGACTCCATCGCAAAACAGCACCGAGGGACACTTGAACGCTTCGAGTAGTGGGCCGGGGTCTGTCCCTGATCGCCAACCAGCCCGGTCAGTCGGCCGGCCCGGGCGCGACGTCGAGCAGCGCACAGACGTCCTCTTCGGGCGCGAAACAGTCCGGACACTGCGGTTCGCGGTCGATGATCGTATCGAGGCGCTCGGCAACCGTCTCGTCGATCACGCTCTCTAACTGGGTGGCTTCGGTGTGGAAGTCCTCGACCTCCAGTACCTGCACGAGGAAACGCTCGATGATACAGTAGGTCTGAAGCGACTCGCGGGCCCGCTCGATGCCGTCTTCGGTCAGCGTCGCGCCGTGGTACTTCTCGTGATCGACGAGTTCCCTGTCCTCTAGCTTGCCGATCATCTCGTTGGCCGAAGCCGGGCTCACGCCGAGCCGTTCGGCGAGTTTCCCGGTCGCCGCAGGCTCGTTTTCCAGTTTCTGGACGAGGTAGATCGCTTTCAGGTACTGATCGGCCGTGTTCATTCTGTTTCCATGAGTTGAGTGACGTCCTCGACGCCCTCAGCTTCCTCCTCGCGGATCTCACTCAGCACGTCGAGGAGGCGTTCGCGGTCGACGCTGAACTCGACCTCGGAGGACTCGATCGCGTCGATCAGGTCGTCGTAGAACTTGTAGGCGGTTTCCTCGTTACACAACTGGTCGTAGAGCACGTCGTCGAACCCCTCGTCGGCTTCGTAGTGCTCGGCGACGAGCGGCTGGATCCGATCGAAGGGGACGCTGTTAGCTTCGAGGTCGTCGATCAACGCGGTGAGGCGCTCGCGGTGGCCGGCCGATTCCTCGGCGGCCTCTTCGAGCAGCGTCTCGGTGCTCGCGTCGAGTCCCGAGAGCGTATCGGAGTGCTCGTAGGCCCGGGCTTCGACCACCTCTTCGAGAACGACGCCGATCTGTAGCAATCGGACCAACTGACCGTCCGAGGCGACCCGCTGGCCCAGGCTCACGCTCTCACCGCCGGGGATCGGCGATCGACCCGGAGACGTTTCGGGCGGGACCCCAAGGACGAAGGCGTGCCGGGACCGGTAACCGCGTCCATGCTACATTCTGGGCCGGCCGGCAACTTAAGCCGTTCCCTCGCTCGATTCTCCCTTGTTGGGCAGCGGCGTCACCGGAACCGGGCCCTCGAGGCGTTCGCGAATGAGACCCTCGATGTCGTCGCGGAACTCGGCAACGGCGATCTCCGCGAGTACCGGCACGAAGAAGCCCTCGACGAGCATGTTCTTCGCTCGGCGCTCGTCAACCCCCCGGGAGGTCATATAGAAGAGGTCCTGCTGGTCGACCTGCCCAACGGTCGCGGCGTGGCTCGCCTCGGTGTCGTGGTTGTTGATGATCAGCTTCGGTGAGGCGTCGGCCTCGGATTCGTCCGAGAGCATCAGCGTGTTCTCGCGCTGGTAGGAGTTCGTGTCCCAGGCTTCCGAGCCGACGTCCTGGACGCCCTCGTAGACCGAGCGGGCAACGTCGTCGAGCACACCCCGGGTCACCAGGTCGGCGGTCGTGTGCTCGGCGTTGTGCCAGACCCGCGAGGCGATATCGAAGTGCTGGTCGTCGTGGCCGAAGAAGGCCCCGACGATCCGTGTCTCCGAGCCCTCGCCGTCGAGGTCGGTCTCGACGCCCGATTTGGTGAGCCGGGAGCCGATGTTGCCTTCGATCCAGTCGATCGACCCGTAGGTATCGGCCTGCCCGCGCTTCAACGAGTAGTGATAGGTCTCCTCCGAGAGGTTTTGCAAGGAGCCGTACTGAACACTGGAGTTTTCGCCGGCGACGACCTCGACGATCCCCGAGTAGTAGCGCTCGCCCTCTAGCTCCTCGCCGGTCTCCTGGCGCTCTAAGATCGTGATCGAACTCGACTCCTCGGCGATCACGAGCGTGTAGTTGAACAACGATCGGGAGTTCATTCCCGTCCGGATCGTCACGTCCTCGGCGGCGACGCCTTCCGGCACGTAGATCACGGTGCCGGTCGAAAACAGCGCCGTCGCGAGTGCCGTCAGGTAGTTCTCTTTGGGGTCGATGACGCTGCCGAAGTGCTCGCGGAGGAGGTCTTCGTGTTCGGCGATCGCCTCGGCGATCGGGAGGACCTCGACTTCTTCGGGGCCGACCTGATCCTTGTCCTCGGCGGCCTCTAAGGGGTCGACGAAGCTCTCGAAGTCGAGATTGTAGAGGTTCGTCCAGTCCCGGCCGGGCGTCCGGATCACGTCGGGCATCTCGAGGTCGGCGAGCGCGTCGAGCGCTTCCAACCGAGTTTCCAGCAGCCACTCGGGTTCGTCGAGTCGTTCCGAGATCTCCCGCACCTGTTCGTCCGTGAGGTTCGCGTGTACTCGTGTACTCATCTGTCGGTGTGTTCTCCTGTGGTTCCAGTGACGTGGATGCTTCGATCGGTGTCGGCCACCACGTCGATAATCGATGCCTCGATCCGCGAAGAAAACCCCTCTCGACTCGAGATCGGGGACCGGGTTACCCGAGGCTGCCTTCCATTTCGAGTTCGATCAACCGGTTGAGTTCGACCGCGTACTCGATCGGGAGTTCCTCGGTGATCGGCTCGATGAACCCGGCGACGATCATCTGTTTCGCGTCGTCGTCGTCAAGGCCCCGCGACTGGAGATAGAAGATGTCCTCGTCGCCGATCTTCCCGACCGTGGCCTCGTGGGCGACGTCTACTTTCGATTCCTCGATCTCCATGTACGGCATGGTATCGGAGGTCGACTCGTTGTCGAACATCAACGCGTCACACTCGACGTTGGTGCTCGCGTTCTCCGCACCGTTCGAGATGTGCACCAATCCGCGGTAGTTCGTTCGGCCGCCGTCCTTCGAGATCGACTTCGACTCGATGGTCGATTTGGTGTTAGGCGCGTTGTGGTAGACCTTTGCGCCGGTATCGATGTTCTGGCCGTCGCCCGCGAAGGCGATCGTGATGTGATTGTCCGTCGCGCCCGGGCCCTTGAGGATTGTCGAGGGATAGAGCATCGTGGCCTTCGACCCCATCGACCCCGAGATCCACTCCATCGTCGCGTCCCTCCCGGCGATCGCCCGCTTGGTATTCAGGTTGTAGGTGTTCTTCGACCAGTTCTGCACGGTCGAGTACTGGACGTGGGCGCCGTCCTTAACGAAGACTTCGACGCCGCCCGAATGCAGGTTGAACTTCGAGTACTTCGGTGCCGAACAGCCCTCGATGTAATGGACTTCGGAGTTCTCCTCGGCGATGATGAGGGTATGCTCGAACTGGCCCATGCCCTCCGAGTTCATCCGGAAATAGGCCTGCAGGGGCATCTCGACGGTGACGTCCTCGGGGACGTAGACGAACGAGCCGCCCGACCAGATCGCGCCGTGGAGCGCCGCGAACTTGTTGTCCGACGGCGGGACGCATTTCGTCATGAAGTACTCCTCGACGATCTCGGGATGTTCCCGGACCGCCTTGTCCATGTCACAGAAGATCACGCCTTTCTCCTGCCAGCGCTCCTGCATGTTCTGGTAGACGACTTCGGACTCGTACTGGGCACCGACGCCCGACAGGGCGTTCTTCTCGGCTTCGGGGATGCCCAGCTTGTCGAAGGTGTCTTTGATCTCCTCGGGCAACTCCTCCCAGTCGTCGACGCCCCCGCGAACGTCGATGTCGGGTCGGATGTAGGGAACGATCTCCTCGATATCGACCTCGCTCAGATCGGGCTGGCCCGGCCAATCCGTCGGCATCGGCATCGCGTGGAACTGTCGGAGCGCGCGCAGCCGCCGTTCCAGCATCCACTCGGGTTCGTCCTTGTCCTCGGAGATCAGCCGAATGGTCTCCTCGTCGAGTGCGCCCTTATCGGCTCGGAAAGCCGATTTCTCTTCCTTGCTGAACTCGAAGCGCGCTTCCGTGTCGGTCTCTTGTAGGTGGTCTTGATCCGAACTCATGGTATCGTGATCCTCGCTTGTTTCCGCTATCGTCCGTTAGGTCTCCGTCCTTATCAGGGTGCCGTCCGCTTCGGCGCCCTCGGGGCATCGTACTCGCGCGGCTATCGTTTCCCCTGTGGCGCTATGCGGTCTCGTAGACTTCCTCGCGGACCCAGTCGTAGCCCTTCTCTTCGAGTTCGACGGCGAGTTCGGCACCGCCCTGCTTGACGATCCTGCCGTTGAGCATGATGTGAACGTGGTCGGGCTCGACGTAATCGAGGATCCGCTGGTAGTGGGTGATCTGGAGGATGCCGGTGCCCTGTTCGTCGCGAAGCGCGTTGATGCCCGCCGAGACGTCCTGTAAGCGATCGATATCCAGTCCCGAGTCGATCTCGTCGAGCACCGCGATCGAGGGTTCTAAGATCGCCGCTTGGAGCACCTCGTTCTGTTTCTTCTCGCCGCCCGAGAAGCCAGCGTTGAGGTAGCGCTGAGCGAACTCGGCGTCGATATCGAGCAGTTCCATCTTCTCCTGGAGGACCTGCTGGAACTCCGCGACCCCGACCTCGCCCTCCTCGATGTCGCCTTCCATCGGCGAGGTGTCGTAGCCGCTCTCGTCCTCGGGTTCGACCTCGTCTTCGCCTTCCTCCCCTTCGAAGAGCTCCTCGCGCTCCTCGAGCTTGGCATTCAGGGCCGTGCGCAGGAAGTTGACCATCGTAACGCCGTCGATCTCGGCGGGATACTGAAAGCCCAGAAAAACCCCGAGTGCGGCACGTTCGTTCGGCTCTAATTCGAGCAGGTTCCAGGTGCGGTTCTCCTCCGTGATCGCTACGTCCTCGCCGAACTCGCCGTCCTCCAAGCGGATCAGTACCCCCCCGCCCGTGACCTCGTAGGCGGGGTGGCCGGCGATGACCTTCGCCATCGTCGACTTGCCCGAGCCGTTCGGCCCCATCAGCGCGTGGATCTCGCCCGACTCGACATCGAGATCGACTCCCTTCAGGATCTCCTCCTCGCCCTCGGCGACCTCCGCGCGGAGGTCACGGATCTCTAATCGTGCCATCGTTCCCTGAGAACCTGTTTGCCCGTCTCCGATATAATCCTTTCGCAGTGGCCGCTATTCGATTCCCGATAGCGAAAAATAACTTCGTTCTCGCAGAACCCGGGTGGGGCAGCGAATCCGCTCTGCCCCACTGCCGGGTCAGACGAAGCTACCGAGGCCGGTCTGGGTCTGGCCGCTTTTGACCTCCTGCCAGGAGATGTCCAGTGCGTCGAGTACCCGGGCGATCGGTCCCTGGAGGGTCTTTTCGAGCATTTTCGCCGAGTCGATCGAGAACTCCTCGGGGATCTGATCGGCGAACTCGAAACAGATCACGTCCCGTTCGCGCTTGAACTCCTCGTAGAGCGCGCGGTTCTCGGCGATCGCGTCCGCACGTTCGCGCTCGATGCGCTCGAAGAAATCGGGGTGGACGCGATCGAGATACAGTCGCTTCGGCTTCGAACCGCGCTTGAAGTTGGTGCCCAACAGCAGGTTCGCGTACTTCGCGCCCCGAACCTGGGCGGTATCGGTGTCGTAGTCGTCCAGGCGTTTGCCGATCCCGCCGGGGATGCCGACTTCCTCCAAGTCGACATTGCTTTGCTCGAAGCGCTCGATCTCGCCACGGACGTAGTCGCTCACTGCGTCCAGGTCCTCGCCGTAGACCACCCGCTCGATGACGTCCCGTTGGACGCGCTTGGTGATCGGCGCGATGTCCGACCGCTTGTACTCGAAGCCCGTGATGTCGATGTCGTCGATCTCCCGGCCCTCCTTCCAGACGACGTGACCCGCATAGCGTTTCTTCCGGCCCGCCTGGAAGAACCGCCGATAGAGCTTCTCGAACTCGATTTCGAAGCGATGCTCCGAGGCCCCGAGCTCCTCCCTGGCGAAAGCGTCGTAGGAACCGTTGATGTGGGTAGCGATCTCCTCGGCTTGGGTAACGGCCTCCTGGGTCGTTACGTCTTGACCGAGTTCTAACATGACGGAATCAGTATCCCCATATGCCACCTGGTGCCCGAACTCGTTTGCTGCCTCCTCAGTGAACTCCAGAACCGACCGTCCTGTCGCGGTTACCGCAGCACCGAACTCCTTGTCGTACAGCCGGAACCGATCCCACCCCGCTACCCCGTATAACGAGTTCATTACACGTTTTATTGCGCTTTGCTGCCTATCGTAACGAAGGTATTGGGTGGTGCCGTGGTCCTGTTCGCTTCGCAGTTGTTTGAACCGCTCGCGCTCTTCGAGCAGGTCGTCGACCATCTCCCGGATGATGCCATCAGGACTCTTCCGGAAGTGTGTCCCGTTGGGTGCTCGATAGGTCTCGCCGTCGTAGCGCTCGGGATCGACCTTGGTTTCGGGCGAGGCGTTGACTGTGACCATCGACATGGGGTACAGCGAGGCCAGATCGAGCACCGCGACGTTTTCCCTGACGCCCGTAATCGGGTCGAAGACCGCACCGCCCTCGTAGTCCTCCGCCTCCTGACGGCCCTTCGAGGGGAGGACGAACTGGCCGTGGACTTCGTGTAGTACGTACATGTCGACGACGTCCCCCGGGGTCGGGGCGTCCTCCAGCTTGCAGCCGACGAAGGCGGCGACCTCGCGCCAGAAGGTGATCACGTCCTGCCCGCGGTCGATCTCGACACAGAGTTCGACGTCCCGGAGGTTGTACTCCAGGAGCTGTTCGGGATCGGATTCCCAGAGATCGCCGATCGACCCCGCGTAGCGTTCCTTTCCGACGCCGAGTTCGACTTCGCCCACCGCGTCGAGCCGATAGGAATCGAGCTCGGAGAACTGGGTCCGCTGGTAGGCATAGAGCAGGTCGAAGACGACTCGGCCCTTGATATTGGGCCCCTGCCAGTTCGATCGCCAGACCTCCTCGATGCGGGAGAGCCGGTCGGGATCGAGGTTCACGCCCTCGCCGTCCGGACGCTCGGCCTCGGCTCCCCCCAAGACCTCCAGCCGATCGAGTACGTACGGTGCGTCGAAATCGGCGAAGTTCCAGCCGGTCATGATGTCGGGGTCGGTCCGCTCGATGTATCCGATGAACTCCGCTAACATCGCCGCCTCCGAATCGAACGCCCGGACCGAGACGTCGATCTCGTTCCCGTCGATCGGCTCGTAATCGTTCAGTTCCTCGGGACCGACCCCGTCCCCCTCGGGAGCCTCGTAGAGCCAAGTGATGTACTCCTCACGACCGGACTCGTGACTCGTGAGACAGACGATCGTCTCCTCGCCCTCGTCTGGAAAGCCAGAGCGGTCGTCGACCTCGATATCGAAGGTAAGCACTCGAGGACTGGCCTCGGCGTCCGTCGGGGTGATCTCCTCGTGGTGGACATCGATCACGATCCGTTCGTCTTCGCCGTCGCCATCGCTCCCGTTTGCGGTACCACCGCTTGTGCCCTCGCTGTCGTCGCTTTCGCTCCGGGCTCCTGCATGCCGATCGGGAACCCGGATGCCGCTTTTGATGTCCTTGTCGATCAACAGACGATTGGGAAAGAGGATATCGGCCTCGAAGTGATCGAATTCGTCCCTGATCCCCCCGACGTCCCGTGGGGTTCGGGCACAGACCTTGGTCAGTGCCTCGCCGCGAATACCTGTATACCCGTCCTCGGCGCGCGTGATAACGTCCTTATCGAGGTTCTCCTCATCGAGCGTCTCGGTCGGCGTGTAGAAATACGGCTCGAAGTCATGCACCCGGACGTGAACCGACGGTGCGGTGGGAGGAACGTCGGGCCGCCGGCCGAAGACGTGGACGATTGGCCGTTCGTTCCGACCGTTCCCGGCGATCGTGTAATCGACCTGCGTGACCGCGATCTCCATGGTCCCCTCGACGGGCGGGAAGCACTCTTCGTCGCGGTCGACGACGGGCGCGTTCCGGCCCCCGTCGCCGGCGACCGCCTCCGCCGCGGCCACCCCATCACCCACGTCCGCGAGCCGCGTCTGCTCCGTCTCTCCCATACGGGTTGATCTTCGCCGCCGCCGGTAAAAACCCCGGTGATCCCCCGGAGGGTCGGCGATCCCGGCCGATCGCTCTCGAACCGACGCTCCCGTGGCCGACCTGCCGCCCACAAAGCATTTACCAAGACCTCCAGTAGCGCCGCCAACGAGATGTCCTCCAACGCGAACCGTTTGTGCGCTCGTGACGATAGCGAGGCCAGGCCTGGACCCGACACGCCCGATAGCGTCGCCCGAACCGGTACCTATGAGGACGACGGCGTCGTCGTCCTCTACGATAGCGAGGCCCCCCTCGCCTGGCTCCAGTCCACCCGGACCTATCGACTCGCCGACCGCCGATAGACCGGTCGAGTCCGATAGACTGGACGACAGGTCTATCGGATTTCCCCATCCGCTCGTGTCGAACGGCTTTTTTCAGTCGGGGTTCGATCGCGCTCGTGTTCGATGACGACGAGGAGGAAGCCTTCGACGGGTCGATCCCCGACCCGACGGAGGGCCTCGGACCGGAGATCCCCTCGGTCCGTACCCCCGGCAGTGTCGATGGGGACGGCGACGCCGACATGGACCCCGACGTTCCACAGGACCTTTTCATTACGTTCTGGGGTCTCGTCGTCACGCTCAACCTCGCGCTCTTTGCAACGAGTCTCGGGCTGATGCTCGCGTACTTCCGCGGACAACTGCGACTCGGCGGCGGCCTGTTCGTCCTCGGCGTCCTTGCGCTCGCGTACTCCTATTATAAGTACCGGCGCTATCGCGATCGAAACGACGACGGTGACGCCGGCGACAACGACGGAAGAGGGGATAGGAACGGGGACGATGACGGTGCCGGAAACGGGGACTAGTATGAAACCGAGACCGAGTGATCGAGCCGGAATCGAAGGGAACGATGACGAGCGGACGGAGTCCGCCTCCCACGCGGTGAAGCGTGTGGGAAGCGAGTACCGCAATCGCTAATCGTTCTCGCAGTCTACAGGCGAGTATGGACACCGTCCGCGACGGGAGCGGAGTTCCGTTTTTGCTCCTCGAACACGGCGGGGAGTCGAGTCGGGTGCGCGATCCGCGGACCGGTGAGGAACGAGAGGTTCCGAACGACGAGATCGAGGATACCGGGGCGTCGGTGCTCTCGGTCGCTGGGCGGGCGCTGCCGGGCGCTGTTCGGGGGGAACTGGCGGCGATCGGCGATGACCGGACGCTCGGATTGCTCCGGGCAATCGACCGGCGAGAACCGGTCGGTGTGCGCCTCCTGCTCGACGAGTACGACCTCTGTGAGAGCGAGTTGCACGGAATGGCGGGCGAACTGCGGGCCGCGGGCTTGATCGAACCCGTCGAACCCGCCGCTCTCGACGCGATCGCCGCGAGCGATCGGGGCTATCGGACGACCGAGACGGCTCGTAGCGCGTTCTCGCGCCGTCGTGCTAGGGTCGTCGAGGACGGCGGCGAGAACGAGGACGAGTGAGGAGAGCATAGGTTCTGGCCCGCCAACAACAAGGGCGAGCACGGCGCATCACGGCTTTACCCGAAGCCTCTTATCCGTTAGCTCCGTACCTATGGGCAATGAGCGAGACGGCGGAAGACGTCGACCTACCGTACGACGACGGCGCCTCACAGACCGAGAAGATCGACGCACTGGAGGATCGCCTCGATTCGCTAGGCGATGAAAACGAACAGATGCGCGATCGGCTGCTCGACGCGAACGCGGAGAACAACAAGTACCAGCAGAAACTCGAACGTCTCACCCACGAGAACAAGAAGCTGAAACAGTCGCCCCTGTTCGTCGCTACGGTTCAGGAGATGGCCGAGGAGGGCGTCATCATCAAACAACACGGTAACAACCAGGAAGCGCTCACCGACGCCACCGAGGAGATGCGCGAGCGCATCGAACCCGGAACCCGGGTCGCGGTGAACAACTCGCTGTCGATCGTCAAGGACCTCTCCGACGAGACCGACGCCCGGGCCCAGGCGATGCAGATCGATCACAGTCCCGACGTCACCTACGAGGACATCGGCGGCCTCGAAGACCAGATGAACGAGGTGCGAGAGACCGTCGAAATGCCCTTAAAGAGCCCGGAGATGTTCTCGGACGTGGGCATTACCCCGCCGTCGGGTGTGTTGCTGTATGGCCCACCGGGAACGGGTAAGACGATGCTCGCGAAAGCGGTTGCGAACCAGACCGACGCCAGCTTCATCAAAATGGCCGGTTCCGAGCTGGTCCATAAGTTCATCGGCGAAGGCGCGAAACTCGTCCGCGATCTCTTCGAGGTCGCCCGCGAGAACGAGCCCGCGGTGCTTTTCATCGACGAGATCGACGCGATCGCAGCGACACGCACCGACTCGAAGACTTCCGGCGACGCGGAGGTCCAGCGGACAATGATGCAGCTACTCAGCGAGATGGACGGCTTCGAGGAACGGGGCGAGGTACGGATCATCGCCGCAACCAATCGCTTCGACATGCTCGATCGCGCTATTTTGCGGCCGGGTCGCTTCGACCGCCTTATCGAGGTCCCCAAGCCCGACACCGAGGGCAAAGCGATCATCTTCGACATCCACACCCGGGACATGAACGTCGCCGGAGACGTCGACTTCGAGGTCCTCGCCGAAGAGACCGAGGAGGCGAGCGGCGCGGACATCAGGGCGACCTGTACGGAAGCGGGAATGTTCGCGATCCGCGACGACCGCACCGAGGTCACGATGGCGGACTTCCGGGAAGCCCGGGAGAAACTCGAGTCCGACGAGGCGGAAGTCGAGGTCTCGAAGACCTTCGCCTGATCGACATCCGGGCTCGATTCAGCGTACGGCTTCTAACTCTCCAGTTTCGTCCGCGATCGCCTCCTCGGGTTTCCCGCTTCGGTCGGCCCGATCCGGCGGCAGAATTAACACCGGGACGGGCGGACCCCTCGGTATGGAATCCGGTTTACGCGAGACGTTCGATCGGCCCGCCTGGCGAACGGCCGTCGGGACCGCCGTCAGCTACACTGTGATCCTGCTCGCGATGTTCCTCCTGCTGTTCGCACTCCCGTTCGCGGTCTTTCTCGTGTTCTGAGCGCCCGGAGCGAACCGATAGCCGGACGCGAGTGATCGACGTCTCACCGTTCGGGAACCGGGGCCTGCCGGCTACGGCCCGGGGGGTGTGGATCGTCGCCGGTACGAAGACCGACGAGCAGTCCGCCCGGTCCATAGCTACGGCCCGAAATGAGTAGTTCTGCCGCCGGTGTTGTAGGCACGCTGCTTGTAGTCCCTCTGACGAACGAAAGCTCGGGTTTCAGGGAGCCGGGCTCGGGGCTCTTTTCGGTCCGACCGTCGCCGCTGATCGAGATCGGTACGACAAATTTTCACATAGGCTCGATACGATCACCGACGTACTAAAAATAGCAGCGTACTTTCCTGTGCGCGTCGCTCGGTCGGGTGATGGCACGAGATCCTCGCAGGCATCCCCTCGATCGTCTATGGGTTCATCGGCTTCGTCATCATCAACAGCTACCTGTTGGAGAACCTGGGACTCTCCTCGCTCGGCAGCCTGTTCGCCGTCGGATTGGTCTCGGCGTGATGGCACTGCCGACCGTGGTCTCGGTCGCCGGGGACGCACTGACGAGCGTGCCCGAATCGATGGAAAGCGGCTCGTTAGCGCTCGGAACGACTGATTGACAGACGACGACCTCGATCACGATCCCGGCGGCTTTTTGGGGTGTTTCGGCGGCAGTCCTGTTGGGAGTCGGCCGGGCGGTCGGCGAGACGATGGCCGCGACGGTCGTCCTCGGTAACGTCGTCGAGTTCCCCACGCCGCTGTACGACGTCTTCGGCAACAGTATCACGCTGACGAGCCTCATCGCCAGCCAGTACGGCAACGCCAGTGGACTCCACATCCGGGCGCTGTTCGCCGCCGGCGTCGTGTTATTCGTAACCGTTCCGTTCCTCTCGGTCGGCTCGCTGCTCGTCGAGCGCCGCATGCAACGCAAGCTCGGAGGCAACGGGTGAGCGACGCCTACCGAACGCGGCTGATCGAGCCCGAAACCTCGCTGCTCAAGAAGGCAAGCGCCGTCGTCGTCGGCCTCGGCTCCCTCACGTTCCTGTTCGCCTGGCTTACCCTCTTCGAGGTAGTGAGCCTGGAGACGCGGCTGTTCGGGGTCGGCCTGTTCGGCCTCCTTGGGCTCGATCTGCTCGTCATGGGCGGGGCCGTTCTCGCGTTCGGCGTCGGCTCTCGGGCGGGGCTCATCCAGTCCTCGCCGACCGACAC
>PXRA01000068.1:2475-16289 GCA_003021725.1 Halobacteriales archaeon QH_8_64_26 | reverse complement strand
CGATCCTCTGAGCGTGTTGCCATTGCCGGTCGGGCCGCCATCGAGAACTTTCTGCCAACCTCCGCTCGTTCGGCGGATGACCACGCCGCCCCCGCCGACTGCATAGGCGTTGTTCGTCGTATATTCGACGTCGTATAACGTCGATGCGACGGGAGTCTCGGCGGTACTCCAGCCTGTCGCACCCGCGACTGTCGACGTGAGCAAGCCGAGCCCAGCGACGGATGCGCCAGTTAGCTTTGCAAACCTCCGTCGGCCGATGAGTCGTTCCTTCATACTACATTAATTTACCGCTCGTATTAGTATTATCGACTTCGTCTAGCATGCCAGGGGAGGAAAGGAGCGTCCGAGCACCCTATGATCGTATGATTCCAATGATAATATCGGATGGGTAGTGCTCCATGTAGTGGGTGGTTCATAGCCACTCGACGAACTGTTATATGCACTCCCGGGACGGTGTTGCTAACCACCGACACCGCTCGGGCGGTGTACTTAATCGCCTCGCGCCCCTAAACAGGATAATGAGTGACGGCGAGGCCACGGCCCGCACGGACCGCGGGGCGGCGGCCTTCACACACCTCGGGAGCCGGGTCCGACGGGCGCTCTCCGATCGCGGGTTCAGTACCCCGACTGAGCCACAGCGCCGGGCGATCCCGCCACTGGCCGCCGGCTCGGACGGCCTCGTGATCGCGCCCACCGGTACGGGCAAGACCGAGACCGCGATGCTGCCGGTCTTCGACGCGATCGAAAGCGGGGAGCGCTTCGGGATCGCGGCGCTCTATGTCACGCCCCTTAGGGCGCTCAATCGCGACATGCGCGATCGCTTGGAGTGGTGGGGCGAGCGACTGGACCTCGACATCGATGTCCGACACGGCGATACCACCCAGTACCAGCGGGGCAAGCAGGCAGAGGACCCGCCCGACGTCTTGGTGACGACCCCCGAGACCCTACAAGCGATGCTCACGGGGGAGAAACTCCGGCGAGCGCTCAGGGACGTCTCTCACGTCGTGATCGACGAGGTCCACGAACTCGCCGCCTCGAAGCGGGGTGCCCAACTCACCGTCGGGCTCGAACGTCTTTCCCATCTCGCCGACCGCTTCCAGCGCGTGGGTCTATCGGCGACCGTCGACGACCCGGCGGAGGTCGGGCGATTTCTCACCGGCGGGCGGGGCTGTGAGATCATCGAGATCGACGTCGGGGCGGATTTCGACGTCGAAGTCCGCGAACCCGAGGTAGAAAGCGGCGACGAGCGCCTCGCGAGCCGACTAATGACCAACGCCGACGTCGCGAGCCACGTCAGAGCGATCCGCGAGATCGTCGCCGCGAACGACTCGACGCTGATCTTCGTGAACACCCGCCAGACCGCAGAAGCCCTCGGGTCGCGATTCAAGGAATTAGAACTCTCCATCGGCGTCCATCACGGCTCCCTGTCGAGAGAGGCCCGCATCGAGGTCGAAGACGAGTTCAAGGCCGGCGAGATCGACGCGTTGCTCTGTACGTCCTCGATGGAACTGGGCATCGACGTCGGCCGGATCGATCACGTGATACAGTACCAAAGTCCCCGCGAGGTCGCCCGCTTGCTCCAGCGCGTGGGCCGGGCGGGTCACCGCTCGGGCCGCACCTCGCGAGGGACGATCATTACCACGCGGCCGGACGACACCTTCGAGTCGCTCGCGATCGCGCGGCGAGCACGGGCGGGCGAGGTCGAACCGGTCGGCATCCATCACGGCAGCCTCGATACGCTCGCGAACCAGATCGTCGGGCTCGTGATGGACGTCGGCGAGATAGAGGCCCGCGAGGCCTACGAGATCCTCACGCGGGCCTATCCGTTCTGCGACCTCCCGGTAGACCAGTTCAAGGAGGTCGCCCGCGAACTCAGCAACAATCGCGTGCTCTGGCTCGACGAGAAGGAAGACGAGCTGTCGAAAAGCGGCGGTAGCTGGCAGTATTTCTACTCGAACCTCTCGATGATCCCCGACGAGGAGACCTACGAGGTCCAGGACATGGCCTCGGGTCGCCAGGTCGGGACGCTCGACGAGCGCTTCGTCGTCGACTTCGCCCACCCCGGCGAGGTGTTCATCCAGCGCGGGGAGATGTGGCGCATCACCGAGATCGACGAGGAAAAGAGCAGAGTACAGGTCAACCCGATCGAGGATCCCGCAGGTGAGGTGCCCTCCTGGATCGGCCAGGAGATCCCAGTTCCCTTCGAGGTCGCCGGGGAGGTCGGGGAGATCCGCGGGGACAGCGCACAGCAACTGGCGAAGGAGGCCCCGCGCGAGGCGGTCGGTGCCGAGCTCTGCGGGCGGTATCCGACGGACGACCACACCGCGAGCGAAGCACTACTTCCGCTCTCCCGACAGGTCGAGGCAGGTACCCCAATACCGACCGATAGCCGAATCGTCGTCGAGTTCCGCGACGAGAAAGTGATCGTCAACGCCTGTTTCGGTCACAAAGTGAACGGCACGCTCGGCCGGGTGCTCTCGGCACTGCTCGGCCAGCGGACCGGCTCGTCGATCGGGCTCGATGTCGATCCCTACCGGATCGAACTCGACGTCCCTCGGGGAATTGCCGGCAGCGACGTGACTGGAATCCTCGAAGACACCGACCCGGAACACGTCGAGGGCATCCTGGAACTGAGTCTGAAGAACTCCGACGCGCTGAAATTTAAACTCGCACAGGTCGCGACGAAGTTTGGCGCGCTGGAGGAGGGCAAGCGCGATCGGAACCGACGATTCGGCCGGGGGCGGCTCCTCTCGGCGCTCGCTGACACCCCGGCGTACGAGGAAGCCCTCCGGGAAGTGTTCCACGAGGACCTGGCCGTCGAGGGGGCGAGTGCGGTGCTTGAGGGAATCCAGTCCGGTGCGATCGAACTGGAGGCGATCGGCGATCGGACGCCGATCGGGCTCGACGGGCGATCGAGTGGCAAGGAGCTACTGGCACCGGAGAACGCCGACGCGAGCGTGATCGAGACGGTCCGCGAGCGCCTGCAGGGCGATCGGGTGATACTGCTCTGTGTCCACTGCACAGAGTGGCAGCGAACGAAGGAAGTGAAACGGATCCCCGACCAGCCGACCTGTCCGAACTGCGGATCGACCCGGATCGCGGCATTGAACCCGTGGGCCGAGGAGGTCGTCGCGGCGGTGCGAGCGGGCGAGAAAGACGACGAGCAGGAGAAGACCACCCGGCGAGCCCACCGCGCGGCGAACCTCGTCCAGAGCCACGGCAAGCAGGCGGTGATCGCACTCGCCGCCCGCGGGGTCGGCCCGCAGAACGCCGCGCGGATCATCGCGAAGCTGCGCGAGAACGAAGAGGACTTCTACCGGGATATCATCGCTCAAGAACGGCAGTACGCCCGTACCAAAGCCTTCTGGGATTGACTCCTGCCATCGCTGTACTATGATCGAGTCGGTCGGCTGATCTTCGAAGTCCACTCGGCGGCGGCCGGAAGCGCGAGCGAGAGTCAACGCGGCGTCACTGTGACGAGTGTAACGACGACGTAGTATGTTGGTACGTACGTGTTATAGCCACTATTATTCCGGGAGATTCGATAGGGTATAATACGTAATTAAATGAGCGGAACGGAAACCGACCGACGAATCCGTTTGTGTGTGCCCCAGGGTCGAGTCGATCCGGCAGGGCTCTCGCTCGAAGGGCTATCGGGACCGCTCGCGGACGCGGATGTCGACGTGACGGGCGTCGACGCGATCGAGGTCGCCTTCGACGAGATCGAAAGCGCCGAAGAGGCCATCGAGATCCTGGAGCCCTTCACCGAGGACGGTCGGGACGTCCGAATCCAGGAGTTCGTCGTCGAGATCCACCAGTAGCCGGGGACGAGCAGGCCGGATGGCTCACTTGCTCGTTCCGGTCCCGCGGAGCCGATCAGTCGAGCCGCCGTTCGATCCAGGCGAGGAGATCGTCGAGCTCGTCGGGACCGATGCCGTGGGCACTCCCGTAGGTGTCGCCCTCGACCGCACAGCCGAGTTCGCGAAGCCGGTCGGCCGCCGCTCGGACGCGACTCGCCGGGATCACCTAGTCGTTCGCTCCGCCCGCGAGGAAGACCGGTTTGCTCTCGATGCCCTCGGGCCGTCGGTCGGCGTGCGAATCGGCGAGATAGCCATGCAACGCGACGGCCCAGTCGTAGTTCGCGGGGGTTTCGAGCAGCAGGGAGAGGCCCGTGATCGCGCCCTGACTGAAACCGAGCAGGTCAACGCGCTCGGGATCGATCGGGTAGGCCTCTATCGCTCCCTCGACGCTCTCGGTTACGAAATCGAGACTGCGCCGGAATCCTTCACTATCGGGTTGGCTCTCGTGTAACCCACCTCCTGAAAGATCGAGTTCATACCAAGTGTACCCGCCCATGAGTCGGTCGGGTGCCCGAAGGCTCACGACGAGTAGTTCCTCGGGGAAGCGTTGGGCGATCGGCAAGAGGTCCTCCTCGTTCGCGCCGCGACCGTGGAGGACGAATACGGCCGGAGCAGGACCGTCGATGTCGGTCCGTGGGTCGATCGTGACGTGTTCGAGCGGGAGGTCGGCACTGATCCCAGGCATACATTGAATAACACGAGGCGTACATTTCAACCCTCCAGCGACGGTCCTGCTGCGTTATCGATGCTACGAATCGATTACTTAACTATTGTAGACGGAATCCGAGCTATGAATCGCGATCGATCGGATATGGGCTCGCTTTCACTGCCGTCTTCCAGCTAGTAGCCCTCGTAGGTATCGTGACCTCCTCAAGATCAGTGTTGACCGGCGATGCGCTCGCGAGTCTACTTACGGCCGTCACCTTCGCCATCGTCGGAGCCAGCTTTCTCTCCGGCGGCGGTGCGACCGTAGATGGACCATGGAGCCGTCGCATTGTGGCCGCGCTGACAGCGTTCGCCATTGCGAGCAGCGGCCTCGTCGCGTTCCTCGCACTCACGTAGCGTCCCTCGCCAAGGGAACGAAGCGTCGTGGTTAACCGTCTCGCTACAGTATTCGAGCGTAATGAGCCAACAGTCGGTCTCCGAGGGCGATCTCCGGAACACTGGAATGGCCCTCAAACACGACCGGGAGTGGGACTACGAGCTCGAACGGATCGTCGATGCCGTCGAAGAGCGCGATGCTAATACTGTCGGCCTCCAGTTTCCCGAGGGGCTGAAGCGCCGCGGGCCGAACGTCGTCGACGACCTCCGGGCGAACCTGCCCGAGGGCGTCCAGGTACTGCTCTCCGGACAGCCCTGCTACGGCGCGTGTGATCTCGATACCTATCTGATGCGCCGCACCGACATCTTCGTCCACTTCGGACACTCCCCGATGAAGGACTCGGAGA
Source organism: Halobacteriales archaeon QH_8_64_26 (assembly GCA_003021725.1). Classification (GTDB taxonomy): domain Archaea; phylum Halobacteriota; class Halobacteria; order Halobacteriales; family Halococcaceae; genus PXQR01. Next base: position 10,981 of record PXRA01000068.1, on the reverse strand, counting down.
AGATCATCTACGTGCCGCTCTTCTCGAACGTCGACGTCGGGCCGATTATGGACGATTCGCTCGAGGAACTGGCCGACCCTGCCGAGGACCCCGACGTCGGCTTGGTGACCACGGCCCAGCACATGAACAAGTTCGAGCAGATGCGCGCCTGGCTCGAAGACCGGGGCTTTTCGGTTCATACCCGCCGCGGCGACGACCGGCTTACCCACGAGGGCCAGGTGCTTGGCTGTAACTACGCGAGCGCGGACATCGACGCCGAGCAGATCTTGTATGTCGGCGGCGGGAAGTTCCACCCCCTCGGGCTGGCGATGGAACACCCCGAGAAACGCGTCGTGATCGCCGATCCCGTGAACAACACGGTTTCGATCGCCGACACCGAAAAGTTCCTGAAACAACGGTATGGAGCCGTGCACCGCGCGATGGATGCCGACAGGTGGGGCGTGATCTTCTGTACCAAGATCGGCCAGGGCCGTTGGGACCAGGCCGAGGCGATAATCGAGGCGAACGAGGACGCCTACCTGATCACGATGGACGAGGTCACGCCCGATCGACTGACGAACTTCGATATGGATGCGTTCGTCAACACCGGCTGTCCCCGGATCACGACCGACGACGGCCCCCAGTTCAAGAAGCCGATGCTCACGCCCGGCGAGTACGAGATCGCCGTCGGCAACGAACCCCTTGAGAGCCTGGAGTTCGATACCTTCCACGGGACCTGGTGAGCGTCCTCTCGAAGCGATAGTTCCGGCTAGAAAGGTGTACGCTCGTCAAGGATGGCTCGATGCAACCGGAACTCCGCGCAGCAGACAAGGGATTTTAGCCGTGCCCTCCCGTGACGAAGCCGTGGCCGATCCGAACCTCGACGCCGATGAGCGGGAGGCGATCGCCCAGGAACTCTACGAGGCCGACCGCTACGGCGAGCCGATCGCCCCGCCGCGGGATCGATGGGACCTTTCGGTCGCCGATGGTTACGGGATCGCCCGCCGGGTAATCGATCACCGACTGGAGCGCGGCGAGGAGGGTGACCTCGCTGGCTACAAGATCGGCTTCACGAGCGAGGCAGTCAGGGAGGACCTCGCGGTCGAGGAGCCGGCCTTCGGTCGCTTGCTCGATCGGACGGTCTACTTGACGACAGCCGATTCGACGATCGATTCGAGCGAGTTCATCGCTCCGCGCATCGAGCCCGAGATCACCTTCGTCCTCGGCGAGCGCCCCTACGACTCCCTCGCCGACGGTGATGCGCTCGACGCCGTCAGGGCGATCGTGCCCGCTATCGAGATCGTCGATTGCCGGATCCGCGACTGGGATTTCACACCGCCGGAGGCGATCGCGGACAACGCTCTCGCCGCGGCGCTGCTCGTCGGTGAAAAACGCCTGCTGAGCGGCCTCGATGGCGGTTACGGTCCCGACCTCACCCGCGAGCAGGTCGCGGTGGAGATCGATAGCCAGCAGGTCGCGGCTGGGACCGGAGCGGCGGTGCTCGGTCACCCCGTGCGCGCACTGACCTGGCTCGCCGACGCGCTCGCGGAGCGCGGGGAGACGCTCGCAGCCGGCGATCTCGTCTCGACGGGCTCGATCACGCGTCCGATCCCGATCGAACCCGGCCAGCGGGTCACCGCCCGGTTCGATTCGCTCGGAAGCGTAGATGTCGGCATCGAGTGACGTGCTATCGGTGCGGGAGGAAGAGAAGCGCGTCGCCGTCGGGATCGCTCAGGCCGTATCAGTTATGACAACGTTTAGGTCACCTTGGGGAGGCCCTCCAGTATGACCGAGATCGTGTTACTGGTCGGTGGCGGGGGCCGCGAGCACGCCATCGCACGCGCGCTTGCCGACGATTGTGTTCTCTATAACTGCGCGGGCAACCGAAACCCCGGAATCGCCGCGCTCGCCGAGGATTGTGAGATCCTCGACGCGACCGACCCCGAAGCGGTCACGAGCTACGCCCGTGAGATCGAGGCCACCCTCGCGGTGATCGGCCCGGAAGCCCCCCTCGAAGCCGGAGTCGTAGACGCTCTGGACGACGCGGGGATCTACGCCTTCGGTCCCCGGCGCGAGCAGGCCCGCATCGAGACGGACAAGGCCTTCCAGCGCGACTTTCTGGACGAACACGAGATTCCGGGCAACCCCGATTTCGAGACCTTCGAGGACATCGAGCGGGCCTGTGCGTACATCGAGGCCTACGACGGCAACCTGGCGGTGAAGCCGGCGGGCCTCACTGGCGGGAAGGGCGTCAGAGTCGTCGGCGATCAGCTCACCGCCGAGGAAGCCAAAGCCTATCTCCGGGACTCGGAGTACGACCGCGTCGTGCTCGAAGAGCGCCTGGTCGGCGAGGAGTTCACGATCCAGGCACTCGTCGCGAACGGCGAGTTCCGGGCGAGCCCCGCTGTCCAGGATCACAAGCGCGCCTACGAGGGCGACAGGGGACCGAACACGGGCGGGATGGGCAGTTACTCCGATACCACTCGCGAGCTTCCCTTCATGACCGACGGCGAGTACGAAGAAGCGGTCTCGATCCTCGAGGCCACAGTCGACGCCTTAGAGGACTACAAGGGCATCCTCTACGGGCAGTTCATGCTCACCCCCGATGGACCGAAGGTAGTCGAGTTCAACGCCCGCTTCGGCGACCCCGAAGCGATGAACATCCTGCCGGTGCTCGAGACTCTCCTGTTGAACGTGCTCGTCGGCGCGCGCGAAGGCGAGGCACTGCCCGACCTCGAATTCGCCGAGCAGGCGACGGTCTGTAAGTACGCCGTCCCCGATGGCTACCCTGAGGATCCGGCCGCGGGTACCGCGATCGGGATCGACCCCGAGAGCGCCGGTGACGCGCTATTATTCTATGCCAGCGTCGAGGAGCGAGACGGGGGAATCTACACGACGACCTCCCGAGCGATCGCGGTCGTCGGGCTCGCTGATACGATCGCCGACGCCGAGGGGATCGCCGACGAGGCCCTCTCGGTCGCGGGCGAGGGCCTACGGGTTCGCCACGACATCGGTACCCCCGAGCTCGTCCGAGCGCGAATCGATCACATGGCCGAGCTGAGAGAATAGAGGGGAAACTGACCGCGCGGAGCGACCGACTCGACAGGAGGGAAGCTCCGGCTCCGCGGCACCGAGTTCCTATACGTTCGGTCGCCGTTCACCACCTATGCCCGACTCGGACGACTCGCCACGCGACCCTATCGACGCCCACCGGAACGGCGCTCCGAACCAGGACTCCGAGGAGAGCCGCCACGACCGGACGCGGAGCTACCCGACGCCCGGTTCGGGGAACTCCCTTCGCTCCTGGGCCGACGCGCGCTCGCCGCCTCTCGTCGTCCGGAACTACCTGGTCGTCTGGCTCGTGCGGGTCGCGCCGAGCCTTCGGCTGAAGAACTGGCTGCTCCGCCGACTCGGGACGACTGTCGGCCCGGGAGTCTCCTGGGGACTCGAAGCCACGCCCGACGTGTTCTGGCCGAACCTGATTGCGGTCGGCGAGGACGCGATCATCGGCTACGACGCGACGATCCTCTGTCACGAGTTCCTCCAGGAGGAGTACCGACTCGGAAGGGTCACGATCGGCGAGCGCGCGATGATCGGCGCGGGTGCGGTGATCCTTCCGGGCGTCGAGATCGGCGCGGATGCACGAGTCGCGGCGAATTCCCTGGTGGCAGCGGATGTCCCGCCGGAAACGACTGTCGCGGGCGTTCCGGCGATCGAGCAGTGACCCGGAGACGGTAGACGGTCCTCTCGCGGTCGGTCGCGGCCGCGACGATCCGGACGTCGAGATCGAGTTCTCGGGCGGTGAGAGGCGAGAAGGCGTCCTCGGTGGTCGCAACCGCTGCCCGCACGCTCGATGCCCGCCTGCCGGAGCGATTTCCCGTCCGAGTCGCTCCGTCCGGGATGCCTAGGGAGGCCACCGCTCCCGAGACGCCGCGAAAGGGTTTTTCGGCCGGCGGCCGGGCCTCCGGTATGCAGTGGAAGCTCTTCGCGAACCTCGCCGAGGCCGCCGGCGATCGTCGTATCGAGGTCGATCTCGACGGGGAAGCGACCGTCGGCGACGCGCTCTCCGCGCTGCTCGATCGCTGCCCCGATCTCGAACCCGAAGTCCTCAACGACGAGGGCGAACTCCGCGAGCACATCCAGTTGCTACGGAACGGTCGGGACCCCTTCGTGATCGCGGACGGACTCGCGACCGACCTCGATGGGGACGACGAACTCGCGCTGTTTCCGCCCGTAAGCGGCGGTTGAGTCGGTTTGTTCGTCTCCGTGCCAGTCAGCTCCGCCGTCCTCGGCACTCGGATACCCCCGCGCTCGCCTCGGAAATGTAGGATCAACGAGAGAAAGGGAGCGACTGATCGGGACCGTCAGTCGGTGCGGTCCGTGAGGTCGATTTCGAGGACGAAGTCGGGTTCGGCGCTCGTCTCGACCCGACAGACCGCCGCATCACTCACGTGGCGGGGCGTCTCGGGGAGGAGCACCCGGGCCCGGTCCGCGTCAAGCGTCGCCGCGTCGGCCGCGATCGCTGCGAACAGCGACCGAGCGCTCTCGACGTCGGCCCAGGCCCCGACGCCGTACTCCGCCCAGCGTTCGGTCTCCGGGCTCGATTCGTTCCTGTTGTTGGCACTCTCGCCGTCGCTTTCGTTCCCATCGTCGGTAACCTCGCGTTCGTACTCGCGTACGCGGTAGGCCAGTCCTTTCGTACCGCCATTGTGGACGGAAAACACTCGTTGCTCCTCGGCTGCCCGATGGAGGTCCGCACGCGTGAGCGTCGAGAGCGCCCAGGATTCCTCGCTATCGAGCGCGAGTCCGCGAAGCCGCTCGCGAGCGTCGCTTCGCTGCCAGTAGCTCCAGGCGGCGTCGGGATCCCCGCGAACCGCGAGGTCGGGTTCGATCCCGGTGCTCGGTTCGGGGTGGGCCCACCGGAACTCCGTACAGGGACCGAACCCGGCCGCCCGGGCCCCGCCTAATCCCGCTGCGTTCCAGGAGAAGACCATGTTCCGACAGACGACAGCCCCTCTCGCGGCCGCCCAGTCGAACAGCGCCTCATTGAGCGGCCCGCTGAGTCCCTCACCCCGATGGGCCGGATCGACGCGCATCCCCTGGGCCCAGGCTTCGTACTCGGTGAGCGAGACGGCCTGACAGATGCCGGCGACGCTACCGTCGTACTCGACGACGAACGTGCGTTGGTTCTCGCCGTCGTCTGCGATCCAGTCGTGATAGATCCGGGGGATGTAGTCCTCGCCTCGGCCCGGCCAAGTGTTTTCAGTGAACGCGACCACCGCGTCGTAGTCCTCCGGACGGGCCTGCCTGACTCGATCGTCGCCATCGCTGCCGTCACTCATCCGTCCGTCCTCCGGCGGTCCCGCGAGCCATGGTGAGCGAGAGCGATCCGGATCACGCCCACGGGATCGAGCGCTCGGTACACTCGCCGGCGATCGGGGTTCCCATCAGCGCTTCGGGGTCCTCGCTATTTTCGAGCGCCCACATCAGCTTCACCTTCGCGACGCCGGGCAAGGTGTCCTCGGCTTCGATCACACCCGCCTCTAAGAGGTCCCGACCCGTGTCGTAGACCCGATCGCAGACCCGCCCGTCGATGCACTGGCTCGTCATTACGACGGTGGTTCCGCCCTCGATCAGCCCCCCAATCCGGGGAATCCAGTCGGTGTGTACGTGGCCCAGTCCCGTACCTTCGAGGACGAGCCCCGCTTTCCCCTCACAGGCCTCCAGCAGCGCTTCGCCGGTGCCAGGGGTGAATTTTAGTAGCTCGACGTCGGTTTCCAATTCGGGAGCGATCGCGAGTTCCTCGCCGCCGCGTTCGGCGTGTGCCCGGCGAAAGCTCACGGCCGTCTCCCCGCCGTCGTAAATGACCTCGCCGAGGGGCTCTCTGCCCACGGTCTCGAAGGCGTCCCGTCTGCTCGTGTGGTTCTTCCGCACCCTCGTCCCGCGATGGAGCGCACACCGGTCGTCCGATTCGCTCGCGTGCATACAGACCAGTACCTCCGCACAGTCCGCCTTGGCGGCCTCGATCGCACAGACGGCGTTCATCACGTTATCCGAGGAGGGCCGGTCCGCGGAGCGCTGGCTGCCGGTGAACACGACCGGCACCGGGATATCGAGGGCGAAGGCGAGTGCGGCCGCCGAGAACCCCATGGTGTCGGTGCCGTGCATCACGACGACGCCGTCGGCCCCTTGCTCGATCTCCTCGTGGACTGCCTCGGCTAATTCCCGCCAGATTTCGGGCGTCGCGTTCTCCGAGAGGATGTTCGCGACGACCCGGCCCCGATAGTTCGCCCGGCCGGCGAGATCGGGCACCGCGCGCAGGACGTCCTCGGCGTCGAACTGGGCGGTCACCGCGCCGGTCCGGTAGTCGATCGTCGAGGCGATCGTCCCGCCGGTCGAGATGAGCGAGACAGTCGGCAAGTCCTCCTCGAAGGTGATCTCGGAGGTGCCCGTAACGTCCTGGGCCCCCTCGATATCGTACGTATCGGATTCTACGACCTCGACCGCCGCGTCCGCGCGCGAGACGGCGACGTTGTACCCCCCATCGAGCTTGAGCACGACCGACTCCGGCGTCGAGGACGGAAGCAAGACCCCTTCGTAGGCGTCCGCCCCGCGCTCGACCCGAACGCGATCGCCCGGCTCCGGCCCTGCGTTCGATCCCGAGGCTGATTCCATGCGCTCGCTACCGGGTCGCCCGACTTCAACCAAGCGGTAGCGCGGAGTCCCCGTGTCGCTGCTCGATCTCCGTTCGGACCGTCGGCTCCGTGGGTCGATCGGGGAAAGGGCCTTGCCCCTGCGCGCCCGATGTAGCGCATGGCCGAGCGGACCGAGGAACGCACGCGCGACCGTGAATCGGGGTCGGACGCCTCCTGGACGGACGTCGACGTCGAGGGGCTGCTGGCCGAGGCGGAAAACAAGGGTGATCCACAGTCCGTGGGATCGACCCCCGCGGAATCGGCCGAAAGCGAGCGAGGCAGCCTTCGCGATCGACTCCGGGAACGTCGAGAGGGACTGCTCTCGCTCCGGGTGTTCGTTCTCGCGCTCGTCCTCGCGGTCGGTGGCGGATTGGTCGGCGGGTCGATCCCGTTTTTGAGTACCGTCGCCGGGGCGATCGCCGTCTTTGCCACCGGGTTCGTCGTCGGTCTCGCCATCGATGGACGCCACTACGCCGAGACGGGCCTCGCGGGTGCCGGCGCGGCTATCGTGAGCCTTCTGCTTTCTAACTCGCAGTTCGTCTTCCTGGCCGCGCTCCGGGACTTCGCTCTCCAGTTCGGCGTGATCGGTGCCGGAACGGGACTACTCGTTGCGCTGCTGGGTCACTACTTCGGACGCGACCTACGAGCCGGGCTCACCCAGGACATCTGATCGGCCTCGCTTCGTTCTCGTCGCTTTTCTCGGCTCGTTCCTGCTCACTCCGAGAGGTACCAGCGGCCGTCCTCGCGTTCGGCGATCCCGCGGTTCGAGAGGGTGTCGAGCGCGCTGGCGACGAGAGCCGGCGCTGCGTCGACTTGCTCGGAGATCGATTCGACGGTCCGGGCACCGCCGGCCAGCGCCGAGAGCACCTCGGCGTAAAAGCGGGCTTCGCTCTCGTCCCTGGTGCCGATGGCCTCGCCCTCCCGTACCTGTTCGGAGACGGCGTCCATCGCGTCGGTGAGCTGGCCCTGGACCCAGCGCTGGGCCATCGAGAGCTCCCGCGATAGCTCCTCCAAGCGCTCGATCTCGCGGGCGAGGTCGGCGAGTTCCGCGACGTCCTCCGGGCCTGAGAGTTCGATCGAGAGGTGTCGACACCGGCTCATATCGAGCGTTCTGCTGGCCGGGTAGGCGCTTTTCGTCCCGAACCCATAGGGTGAGACGTTCACCTCCAGGCGGAGATTGCGAGCGATCGAGAAGTACTTGCGACGCTGGTCGTCGACGCGGCTCTCGATGAGACCGGCGGTTTCGAGCCTGCGGAGGTGATCGATGACGGCCTTGGGGCTGACCCCGAGATACTCGCTGATCTCGGTGACGTAGCAGGGCTTGCGCGCGAGCAGGCGAAGGATCCGTCTGCGGTTCTCGTTGCCCAGTAAATCGAGCAGTGCAGCCGGGTCCATGTACTGATAAGGCGGTGCCGATCACCCAAAAGGTTGCCTCTATCAACCGGTGTCGGCGTTTCGAGCGGTGCTCGGCTCGGTCTCGCTCGAATCCGTCTCCTCGGCGGTCGTACTCGATCGCTCCGTCCTCCCGCCCTCTCCCTCGCCTTCGTTCTCCTCTCCGCCGTCCTCGTCGCTTTCGGCTTCGCTGTCGGTGCCGTTCTCCTCTTCACTGCCGGATGGTGTCGATGGTTCGGTTGGCGTCTCGGTCGCTATCGGCGTGCCGGTAGGTGTCGCGGTCGGTGTTTCGGTCTCCGCTGTCGGCGTTTCGGTCGGCGTCTCGGTGGCCGTCGCGGTAGCGGTGTCGGTCGCCGTTGACGTGTCAGTGCTGGTGCTGGTCGTCGTCTCCGTCGCGGTCGCCGTGTCCTCCGGTTCGGTCGTCTCGGTTGCCGTCGACG
>PXRA01000068.1:0-2285 GCA_003021725.1 Halobacteriales archaeon QH_8_64_26 | reverse complement strand
CCTCGGTGGCCGTCGCGGTCGACGTTTCGACCGCTGGAGCGGTCGACGTCGGGGTCGACTGCCCTCTCGGAGCTGTTCCGGCGGACGGGGACGGCGTGGCGTTCGGAGCGGCCGATCCTGTCGATCCCGTCGGCGTCGTCGATATCGCTGGACCCGTCGAGACCTTCTCGTCGACGGCCGGGAGGTCCGATCCGGTTAGGTTCGCCGAGGCGTTCTTCAAGCGGTTCACCTCGGTCCGGCTCGCGTTCTCCGCCGCCGCGACCGCGGCGGTCTGATTGACCGCCGTCCGGAACGCTTCGATACGTGCGGCGAGCCGACTCGCTCGCGCGACGTAGCTGACGCTCGTGTTGTTGTTCCGATCGGCCTGTAGCGTAGTCGTTTCGTCCTCGATCTCCGTTTCCCACTCTTTTAAGTATTCGATGCGGGACGCGATCATCCGCGCCCGCTCGCTTGCGTTCTCGGTGTCGTTCAGCTCCGCTCGCCACATCCCCGAGTCGATGGCTCCCTCGGAACTCGCGGCCGTGATCTGCATGAACGACGATATCTCGCCGGCCAGCGAACCGTTTCTGCGGGTATCGGTCTCGTTTACCGTCCCGTTCGTCTGGGCAGCGACTCCCGCCCTGCGATCGGGACTCACACCGGTCGCTTCGCCCACTGGTTCGGCCGCTGTTAGCCCACCAGCAACGACGCCGCCCAGTATCAGTGACACCACTACGGCTATCCGAACCGAACCCATGCTCGCTCTTCTCTCAGTCGCCATGCGGATAAAAAGGGCTCCTTCGTTCGATCCGTTCACCGAAAGGAAGTGAACTTCTCAGAGCGCCGCAGAGCGTTCAAAGATCGGTTTGAAATGGTCGCCTCGGACTGGCGTGGACGCTCGATACGGTCGGCGCTACGAACCGCTGTGTCGGGCTACCGAGCGAAAAGCGAAACCCGGATGATTACGACACGCTATAGTCCCTAACCATTCATAAATCGCCGGAAGCCGACGGCTCTGTTGGCGGAACCGACGGTCCGCCTCCGCGATGGATCTCCGGTGTCGCTCCCGACGGCGGTCGGTCGCCTCGCTCGGCTCTCGCCGGGGAAAGCTTATATTGGATGAGACAACGATACGTAATATCATAACATGTTCGAGCGGTTCTCCGGTGGGTACTACCTCGGGCGTCTCTACGTCGAACCCCATGAGGGCGACCGACCCGTCATGCAGCGCGATCAGCACGAACGGGTGAACGCGCAGCTGTATGCGAGCGCCGGGGACGCCGACGGTACCGGGAAGCTCGACGGTGTCGAGCATCCCGATACGCCGTTGGTCATGAAACTCGGGACTCGTCACTTCCCGGTTCACGGCGACGAGGCGGTACCGACCGACACCCTCGCTCTCCCCCGCTCGGAACTCGAGGCCTGCGGGCTCGACAACCCGCCCGAGCTTCGGGGGGTCTTGCTCGCGACCGCCGAGCGCGCCCTTCAACTGCTCCGTCTCTCGGGCCATCGAGTCGCGGACGATGATCCCACCAACTGACCGACGTCCGGTGGTGCAGTGGATCGAGAACGGATCCACAGGAGTCGAGGAAGCGAGAAAGCTCGGCGGGCAAACGACATCATTATACCGATCATCCCTGTCACTCCCGTATGCACGACCACGCTATCAGCGATCGCGTCGTACTCATCACCGGTGGGGCGGGCTTCGTCGGGAGCCACATCGCTGACACGCTCGCGCCCGACAACACCGTTCGCGTACTCGATAACTTCTCGGATGGCACGCGCTCGAACGTCCCCGAGGGGGCGAGCGTTATCGAGGGCGACGTTCGAAACGAAGCGACGCTCGCCGAGGCGATGGCCGACGTCGACTGCTGTTTCCACGAGGCCGGTATGGTCAGCGTCGATCGTTCGATCGAAGCCCCAGCGGAGTGCCATGCCGTCAACGCGGGCGCGACCGTCTCGCTTCTGGAAGCCGCACGCCGCGCGGACGCTCGTCTGGTCTTCGCTTCGAGCGTCGCGATCTACGGCCAGCCGACATCGGTGCCGATACGCGAACCCGATCCCAAGGAACCGACCTCGCCGTATGGGATCGATAAGCTCGCCTCCGATCACTACGTGCGCGCGTACGCTGATCTCTACGACCTGCCGACCGTTTCGCTGCGATACTTCAACATCTACGGTCCCCGGCAGTCCGCGGGCGACTACGGGGGTGTGATCAGCATCTTCCTCGACCGCGCGCAGCGAGACGAACCGCTCGTCGTCCACGGCGATGGTTCACAGACGCGCGATTTCGTCCACGTCTCGGA
>PXRA01000067.1 GCA_003021725.1 Halobacteriales archaeon QH_8_64_26 | reverse complement strand
TGGGAGAGCGTTGCCTTCCGCCTCGATCACCGCCGGTTCGCCTACGCCGGGAAGTTCGTCGTGCCGGGCGGGAAGGCCGTCGTCCCCGAACCTGGGGCGGCGATCGACGCCCTGCCGGACCCACACGACGACTACGCTCGGGGTATCCTCGCTGCCGCCGCGTTCAGCGCCGATCGCACCGACCCTACTACCCTGTGGCTCCGGTACATCACCGTCCGGACCGATCGCCACGGCGAGGGTATCGGTCCACGCCTCGCGGTTTTCGTTGCCGATCGCGCTGCGAACGAGGGGTTCGAGGAAGTCCGGATCGCCGTTAACAACCCTTTCGCCTACGACGCCGTCTACAAGGCCGGCTTCACCTACACTGGTACCAGCACCGGGATCGCCGAGCTCGTCTGTGCTCGCCCGACCGGCGCGCTCGACGATCTACGAGCGGGCAGTGATCGCGGCCCGGATGAAGACCGGGACCGATCGGCAGTCCGGTATCGTGCGGGTCTCGACGCCTACCGCGAGCGCGAGCTCCCGCCCGCCGAACGGGCCTTCTGTGAGCGCGCCCGCGAGCGCGGTCCCCCGCCCATCGTCGACGCGCCGACGTAGTACTCCCCCAGCCGGTCGGGAACCGACACACCACGAACGTCAGTAGCACGAACACGAACGGGAGGGAGTGGGGCAGCGGGACATTGAAGCGCCCGCCAGCAGTAGATTGCCCAATGGGTAACGCGGACTTACGGGACCTCGCGGTCATCGAGTCGATTCCCTACGCCGACCTCCAGGGATCGGTCGTCGCCATCGACGCGCACAACTGGCTCTACCGGTATCTCACCACTACCGTCCGGTGGACCCGCGAGGACGTCTACACCACCGCCGAGGGCGAGGCAGTGCCGAACCTCCTCGGGGTCGTTCAGGGGGTCGGAAAGCTACTGGAAAACGATCTGGTGCCCGTCTTCGTCTTCGACGGCGGTGTCACCGAACTCAAAAGGGAGGAGATCGAGCGCCGGGACGAACGGAAGGAAGCGGCCGAGCGAAAGGAAACCGAGGCACGGGAAGCGGGCGACGCCATCGAAGCCGCACGGATGGCCGCCCGCACCCAGCGGCTCACCGCGGTGATCCTCGATACGACCCGCGAACTCTGCTCGCTGCTCGATGTTCCAGTGGTGGAAGCACCCGCCGAGGGCGAAGCCCAGGCCGCTCGCATGGCCCGTTCCGACACCGTGGAGTACGCCGGCAGCGAGGACTACGATACCTTACTGTTCGGTGCCCCACACACGCTTCGGGGGCTGACGAGCAGCGGCGATCCCGAACGCATGGACTTCGAGGCAACCCTCACCGAACACGACCTGACCTGGGAGGGACTGGTCGACGTCGGGATCCTCTGTGGCACCGACTTCAACGAGGGCGTGCCGGGCATCGGGCCGAAGACGGCGGTAAAGTTAGTACAGGAACACGGCGACCTTTGGGGCGTGCTCGAAGCCGAGGACGTCTACGTCGAGAACGCCGATCTGGTTCGGGAGTTGTTCCTCGATCCCGATGTCGGAGACGTCGAATTCGATACGGATATCGAACCCGATATCGCGGCCGCACGAACGTACGTGACCGAGGGGTGGGAGATCCCCGAGGAGGAAGTCGCCCGCGGGTTCGAGCGGATCGAGGAATCCGTGACTCAGACCGGGCTCGATCGCTGGACGTGAACCCTCGGATAACGTCTCGGCGTCAGTCGGACTCGTCGGAAACGGTCTCGCGCAGTTCCTCGTAGAGTTCGGGGTGGTGCTCTTGGAGAACGGTCACGTCGTCGCGTAGCCGCCGTATCTTGTTTCGAACCCGACTGACGACCCGAGCGTAGTACCCCGACGAAACCGCTGTCTCACGAGCGAGGATCTCCTGTTCGCGATCGGTCAACAGCCCGCGATACTGATCGTCGACCACGTGACCGTCTTCGAGACACTCTGTATTCGTCGTGTTATTTTAGCCCAGCTTGTACGCGTTTCGATCCCACAACTACTCTCAGTAATTATAACATTAGTCATGTCTACTTAATGTTTCTTGATATTCTTCAGCTAATCGCTCCGGAACTGGGAGTCGCTTGAGCACCCGTGACTGGAGTCGAAGAAAACCGTTCGCTGCGTGCTGGCAGTTCGCTTCCAGCCACGCTTTCGCCTCGGAGCTATTGAGGTATGCCAGTAGCTCGTCAAACTCGACACCTGAGTCCGGTACGATGTAATAGACACTATGTCTCGGAACGATGTCACCGGCACGGTCGGCCCAGAATTTCGGTTCTTTCGTAACGTCCTTACAGAGTATTTTGGACCGGAATAAGTCTTTCATCGGTGGGTTCTCGTGCCAACTATACCACGGCTGACCGGCTTCTCTTACACAGAACCGTTCTTCGAGCTTGTCCCGATGCATCTCTGCCCACATTCCAAACGTTCCTAGTTCGCCTTCGGATGGCAGAGTTCCGTCCTCACGGTATGGTGAGATGAATACACTTCCACTATTTGATCCATCGTTCAACCGGAGCTGCTTGCCCGATGTCGTCGGATACGTCCACTCGTCTATCAGCGGTGCAGGCACTTCAGCCCTCTTCTGGACGAAAACCCCGTCAGCTCCGGTCGCAACACCACAGCTGACCCGCTGACAGATATCCCCGAGAGTGACGCTACTTTCGATACAGGCCTCATCGCCGCGAATCACGCTCGCCCAACTGCTCCCGTCCTTCGGGAGTCGAACCTCGTTTTCGCTCCAATCTCGATGACGAATGATCGTTGAGTCGTCCGATCTCAAACCCCTCACTTTCGTGATCGCTGGATACGTCGTCAATTCGCCGAAGGAATCTTCGGCGACGTGTTCGATCAGCTCTACGTGATGCTCCATCAAGAGTCGGCGAAGCGGTTGAGTAGCTTCGGTGTATTCGAACTTTTCGGGGGTGACGAACACGAGGTGTCCTCCCATCAGTAACGAGTTTAGTGCTTGTTCGAAAAAGAGTGTGTACAGATCGAACCGGCCGGTAGCGGTCTCGAAACGATTCCTGTACCGACCTTTCTCTTCTTTACTGAGTTCTTCTATCGAGACGTATGGCGGATTTCCAATTACATATTCGAATCGCCCGAGATCCGAAACGTCCTCTAAGAAATCACGGTGTTGTATCTCGACGTGCGAATTTTCGTGCCGTTCTCTGCACTCTGATACCAGCTCCGGGTCGGATTCGATTCCTACGCCGTCCGGAATCGAGTAATTGTGATCGAGACAGTAGCGATGTACAGCACTGACGAACGGACCGGTGCCGATCCCTGGATACAGTATTTCGTCTTCCCGATAGGGTTGGTTCCCGGCGAAGAGGTGTCTGACCATCTCGTCTGCCAACCCATCCGGTGTCGGCACATGACCCTTCACGAGCACTAGTCTCTACCCCTCACTATTAAAACTATATATAACTCGAGTTATTGAGACATCTCGTCGTCTCGCGTCACGTCCCACTTTTCTAGCTGATCGACGAGATCGCCGAGTTCGTCGTGAAAAAATATCCCGTCGATCTCTGCGGCACTCGATTCGTCTATATCCTCCCGTAGCTCGTCTCTATCGATGGTGTCGATGTACTCCCCGAAGTTCACCACGACGACGAACTTCGCTTCCGGAAAGTGAACCTTCGCAGCGCGGGCTTCCGAACCGAACTCCTTGGATCGCTTCTTTCGATCCCGTTGCTGGACGACTCGCACCTCACCGATGACCTCGTAGGGCTCGTTTTGTGGGATGACCAAATCCGGTTCACCGGCAAGGGTGTTCCCTTTGAAATTCCGATACCCGTTCTCGTTTAGTTTCTTTCGGACCGAGTTCTCGTAGCGTGCACGGAAGTGACGACGTTGATCGTTCTCCCACAGTTTGACGAACGCATAGAGGAGAGTTTCGAGATACAGTTCGGCCGGGAGCAGGTCTTCGAGTGCTTCTGCGAACTCGATTGCGTCCTCTTCGTCACGAAAATCGGTCTTTCGTCCCCGTAGCCTTTCGATATTTGTCACCCCATACTGACGCTCGAATTCTCGACCCGGTAGACCAGTGATTTTCTGAAAGAACGGCACCATCACTTCGGAATTCGTCCATATCGCATCCAAATACTCTTCAGTGGAAGCGTCCGTGAAGACCACGATCTCTCCACCGTTTTTCTCGACCACATTGAACTGTTCGCGGAGAACGACTTCGATTTCCCGTTGTAGTTCGTCGAGCACTTCGTACAGTTCCGGGAGCTCGTTCTCACTCGGTCTCGGATACTTGACCATCGTCCCGGATTGCGTGTCGTAGTATTATTAGATATCTGGTTAATTCATTATTTCGGTAAATGACTAGGTAACCTCCCTTCCCTACTGATCGACCGCTCAGTAGCGGCTACTCACTCACTCTTTTTATTCATCGCCACACTACTGGTGGACATGAACCACGAGGAAGTCGAACGGCTCATCGAATCCGAACTCGCAGATGCCGAGGTCACGGTCTCACAGCCCCGCGGCGTCGACGACGAAGACCACCTCGCCGCAACCGTTGTCTCCCCCGAGTTCGAGGGCGAGTCCCTCGTTGCCCAACACCAACTCGTCTACGACGCGCTCGGCGAGCACATGACGACCGACATACACGCGCTCGAACTGAAGACCTACACCCCCGAGGAAGCCGCCAACCGAGCCTGAGGGGATCGAGCAACGATAGCGGAGCAGTACGACAGGACGCTGTCGCCGCCGACTGTAGCCGATAGCGGCGCTGCAAGCGATAGTTTGAGGGCCTCGGCGCGTGGGCATCACGCATGGCTGTGAACGAACTCGACGGGAAGACTGCACTGATCACCGGCGCTTCCTCGGGTATCGGCGAGGCGAGCGCGGGCGCACTGGCCGATAGAGGTGCAAACGTCGCACTCGCCGCGCGTCGAGAAGGGGAGCTAGAGGACATCGCCCAGGCCATCGAGTCGGAGTACGACCGGGAGGCACTCGTCGTCCCGACGGACGTCACCGACGAAGGGGAGGTCGAGGCCCTGGTCGAGGAAACTGTAGAACGCTTCGGGGGCCTCGACGCCGTGCTCGCGAACGCCGGGCTGGGCACCACGGAGCCGGTCGCGGAGATGCCCACCGAGAGCTACCGGACCATGATCAGCGTCAACGTGGACGGCGCTTTCTTTACCGCGCGGGCAGCGATCCCCCACCTGAGGGAGTCGAACGGCAACCTGATCTTCATGGGGAGTTTCGCCGGGCAGTACCCCCGGCCCGGAGCGCCGGTCTACGCCGCTACCAAGTGGTGGGTTCGCGGGTTCGCCCATAGCCTCGAAGGCTCGATCGGGGAGGAGGACGTCGCGGTCACCGTCATCAACCCGACGGAGGTCCGCACGGAGTTCGGCTCCGAGGAGGGCGACACGCAAGCGGAGAGCTTCGAGGAGGGCGAGGTGACGAGCCCCGAAGAGACCGCCGAGGCCGTGGTCTTCGCCGCGAGCCAGCGCCCGCCGACCACGACCAGCGAGATCGACCTGTATCGACGGGATAAGTTCGAGCACTTCTGAGGCGCTGCTGGTCTCTCGTTTCTCTTCGGCCGTCGAGCCCGATCGACCCGACAGCGCGACTCGGAATCGGCCGCCGAGCTGCCGTGGTTCTCTTGTCCTCGGCGACGATACTCTCGGTATGGCACGACTCGTTTCCCACGACGACCGCTCGCCGCTCAAGATAGACGCCGAGGACATCGACGACGAAGAGGGCGATATCGCGATCTGTCGCTGTGGCCTCGCCGGCTCCTACCCCTTCTGTGATGGTTCCCATCGGGCGACTCGCGACGAAGCGTCCGACCGGGAAGCGCTCTATCGCTACGTGGAGAGCGATCGCGGCGATGGCGATGAAGGGACCGATACCACTGCCGAGGAGGACGACGATAGCCGCTCGCGGCGCGTCGTCGAACGGATCGTTTACGCCGGGGAGTGAGTCGTATCGACCGCCCGTGTTCACCGTTCGTATCGGTTCAGTGCGGCGTTCGTTCTCGGTCGGAACGATGAGAGGGGAGACGCAAGCCGTTTCGGGGTGTCGTCCGTAGTTGCTTGTAGTGACCGATTCATCGGACGCCGATCGCGAGCCTGCGGACGACGCTGTTTCCCCTGATGCCGATGCCGATGTCGATGTCAGTAACCCAGGCAGCGCAGCTAGCGATAACGTCAACGACGCAACTGATGAAACCGCCGACAGGGACTCGATCGGGATCGCGGAGCTCTACGACGCGCTCGAAGACCTCGGTCGGCCCCTGACCACCGCGAGCGGTCTCGCTCGCGCGCTTTCGATCACCCAGGAGGAGGCCAGTCGCACGCTCGATGCTCTCGCCGAGGAAGGCGTCGTCGAGCGCGCGGCCGTCGATCGCGATCCCGTCGTCTGGTACCCGACCGACTGGACCCGGGCCGTCGATCGCGAGCGCGTGGTCGTCTTCCCCGACCGCCGGGAGATAATCGTCGACAAGCCCTCCCAGTTCACCCGCGCCCGCCTCTCGACGTTCGCTCATCTGGTGACCACAACCGGCTTCGAGAGCTATCTCTACGAGCTCCGCCGCGAGGACGTCTGGCACGCGCCCTATGACTCGCTCGACGCGCTGCTCGATACCGTTCGTAGCGTGCTCCGGAAGCGATCGGAGCCCCTCGAGGAGTGGATCGAAACACAGTGGACGCGTGCGAACCAGTTCGTCCTCCGTACTCGCTCCGAGGGCTACACCGTCCTCGAAGCGAAAAGTGCCGATCTCATGGGTAATGTCGCCCGGCAGAAACTGGCAGAGGACCAGCTGCGCGCGACGCTTTCGGACACCGAGAGTTGGGCCGCCGAGGAGGCCACCGCCGGGATCAAACGCAGCTTGTACGAGGCGGGCTACCCCGTCCGGGACGAACGCGACCTGGAGGAGGGCGACCCCCTCCCGATCTCGCTCGACGTCACCCTCAGGGAGTATCAGGCCCACTGGGTCCGGGAGTTCGCCCAGAAGCGTGCCGGCGTGTTCGTCGGCCCGCCGGGCAGCGGCAAGACGATCGCCGCCCTGGGTGTGCTGGCGGACATCGAGGGCGAATCCCTCGTTCTGGTTCCGAGCCGCGAACTCGCTGCACAATGGCGCGAGCAGATCCTAACCCGGACCTCCCTCTCGCCGGAGCAAGTGGGGGAGTACCACGGTGGCGAAAAGGAGGTCCGGCCGGTGACGATCGCGACCTACCAGACCGCCGGGATGGATCGTCACCGCCAACTGTTCGACCAGCGTCGGTGGGGATTGATCGTATATGACGAATGCCAACACATACCTAGCGCGGTCTATCGTCGGAGCGCGGACCTCCAGGCGCGCCACCGCTTGGGCCTGTCGGCGACGCCGATCCGCGAGGACGAGATGGAAGCGGAGATCTACACGCTGATCGGCCCGCCGATCGGCGCGGACTGGGAGTCGCTGTTCGAGGCGGGTTTCGTCGCCGAGCCCGAAGTCGAGATCCGCTACGTGCCCTGGGATTCCACTACGACTCGCAACGAACACGCAAGCGCCGCGGCGGGCCACGAGAAGCGCAAGCTCGCCGCGATGAACCCCGCTAAACTCGACGACGTACGCGGGCTCAGAACGAGTCATCCCGACGCGAAGGCGCTGGTCTTCTGTGAGTACCTCGATCACGGCGAGGCGCTGGCGGAGGCGCTCGACGCGCCCTTCGTGAGCGGCGGTACTGCCCACCACCGTCGCCAGGCTCTGCTCGGGGAGTTCCGGGACGGGAGGCGGGATACCCTCGTGGTCTCGCGGGTCGGCGACGAGGGCATCGACCTGCCGAACGCACAACTCGCGATCGTTGCCTCCGGGCTCGGAGGGTCCCGACGCCAGGGCACCCAGCGCGCGGGCCGGACGATGCGACCCGCCGGCACGGCGACGATGTACGTGCTCGCGACGCGGGGCACTAGTGAAGAAGAGTTCGCCCAACGGCAGATGCATCACCTCTCGGCGAAGGGCGTCCGCGTGCGGGAGCGAAACGTCGAGGGCGAGGGATCGACCGAGTTCGAGTAAGCGTCGAGCAAGCGAGCGACGAGCGCGCCGAGCGGCTCGATCGACCTCGCTACCACGGCAGTGATCGAGAGTCGGGGCGAGCGACCGATCCCAGCCTGCTTCAGTCGGTCTACCGCACTTGGTTGTCGAGGTCCTCGTAGGAGCCGGTCTCGGCGACCTGGGTCACGTTCCCGGCGACGATGTCCGCGAGCCGGTGGTAGTACTCTGGGGTGTGGCCCGCGTTGTGCGGGGTCAAGAGAACGTTGTCCATATGCCAGAGCACGTGATCCTGGGGAAGGGGTTCGGGGTCGGTCACGTCGAGTGCCGCGCCATCGATTTGATTCCGCTGGAGCGCCGAGACGAGCGCATCGGTGTCGATCAGCGGGCCCCGGCCGACATTAATAACGATCGCTTCGGGGGGCAGGGTCACGAACTCCTCGCTACCCAGTAGTCCCTCGGTGGTGTCGGTCAGCGGCGTCGCGAGCACCAGGTACTCGGTGCGGGCGAGCGCGTCGTGGAACTCGGCCTCACCGAACCCACGGACCTCGTCGGTCGGCCCACCTTTCTCGGGGCTGTATCGCACCCCGATCGTCTCGACGTCGAAGGGCTCCAGCCGATCGACGATCGCCTCGCCGATCGACCCGAGGCCGACGACCGTGACCGTACTCCCCTTCAGCTCGCGGGCCTGGAAGTGACGCCACTCGTGGCGCTCCTTTCTCCTCCGGGCTTCCCCGAACCCACGGACGAAACGGAGGATCGCGCCGAGAGCATACTCGGCCATGTTCGGACCGTGGACCCCCGAGGCGTTCGTCACCGCGACGTCCCGTTCGGCGAGCGCTTCCACGGGGAGATGTCCGACGCCCGCCGCCGCACAGGCGAACAATCGGAGATCGCCTGTATCGTCGAGCAGCCGCTCCTCGAAGCGAACGCCGGTCGCGACCGGCGTCGTCCCGACCAGTTCGCGTTCCTCCTCGGGGGTACGTGCGTGTGCGATCTCGAAGTCCGGCAGGCGCTCGCGGAGCGCGTTCGCGTAGACCTCGATCGGGGTCCCGTGCATGTCCTCCCTAAGCACGATGACGTCCGCCCCGTCCTCGCCGAGGTCGCTCATCGCCGTCCTCCGGGTCGACACGGTTCGCAGACGTTGCAGTCCTCGATAGTCCCAGGCGGTTTCTCTCCGTGCATGTACGCTCGCCCGTCGCCGACGGGGTAGTAGTTTGTGGATCGAGGCATCTCAACCCCTCGTCCCCGGAGGACGACTTATGTAGCCGTCGCGAGTCCACTCCGGTATGGCTACGGACCCGACTGCCGCGTTCGGCGCGACGAACTGCCCGCTGATCACTCCCTTCGAGGATAGCACAGCGAACGGTGAGGGGAGTGGCGGTGAGAGAGGCGGCGAAAGAGAGGGTATCGACACCGACGCGCTTGCTTCGCTCGTCGAGGTACTCATCGATCGCGGGCTCGATGGGCTCGTGCCCTGCGGGACGACCGGCGAGTTCGCGAGCCTCACCGAAAAGGAGTACCGTACCGTTATCGAGACGACCGCCGGCGCGGCGGGCGATCGAGCCCCCGTGATGGCCGGTGCGGCGACGACCACAGTGGAGACCACTCTCGATCGATTGGAAGCGGCCGCCGAAAGCGGCGCGGACGCCGGCTTGGTGACCCTGCCCTATTTCCACGGCGCGAACGTCCCCGAGGGCGAGGCGCGGTTCTTCCGGGCGATCGCCGCCGAGACCCCACTGCCGGTCTACCTGTATAATATCCCGGGCTGCGTCGGGCGCGAGATTCCGCTCGAAACCGTCGCGGCCGTCGCCGAGGAGGAAGCGATCGTCGGCTGTAAGGACTCCTCGGGGGACTTCGAGTACTTCCTGGAAGTCGATCGTCACACACCCGCGGAGTTCAGGTTGTTCCAGGGGTACGACAGCTACTTCGTGCCCGGGCTTGCCGCCGGTTCGGCCGGCGGGATCAACGCGCTCGCGAACGCGATCCCCGAGTCGTTCGTCGCCGCAAGCCAGGCCGTCCGTGCTGAGAAGTACGAGCGCGCCCGCGAGATTCAGGCCACCGAGATCGCCCCGCTGTTCGAGCTCTGTCTCGCCCATGGGTTCGCGCCCGCCTCGAAGGCTGCCGCCGCCGCCCGTGGATTCCTCCCCGATACGGCAGTGCGCCCGCCGCTCGTGGACCTCGATCGCGAGACCCGCGCCGAGATCGATGAGACCGTCGCGAGCGTCGCGACGAACTACGAGTGACCGGGGCCCCATGCGATTCGCCTACCGGGGCGCTCGACTACCCGACCGTCCGGTCCGCCGACCTCCGGACCCGCCGCCGTACCATGGCCCGCCGAGCCGACGCTCGTAAATTACGTGCGAACGGCGACGAATTTATTACGAGTGGGCGACTGTTGGAGGTATGCCACGCTGTCACACCTGTGAGGGATACGTCACGGAGAACTACGTGCGGGTCTTCGCCGCGCTCGACGCCGACTCCGTAGGTAGCTGTCCGAACTGCGAGCACGACCCTCCCTCGCCCTGACGGTCGCCCATCGACGCGGTAGTTCTCACGGGCGTGCTGCGATGCGTGTGGACTGTGAGCAAGAGTGAAGCCAGTCGCCCTCCTTCCCGTCATGAGGGGCGATGAACGAGGGGGATTCGGTCGATCTCCGGCCCGAGACGGCGACTGCCTACCTCGAAGAGCGGGGCGTGTTCGATTCGAGCGAGGGACTCGCCGCGAGCGCCGACGCGCTCGGCGGTGGCGTCTCGAATCGCGTGATCCGCGTTCGGAGCCGGGATCGGTGTCTCGTCCTGAAACAACCCCTCCCCGACCTCGCAGTCGAGGAGAGCTGGCCGGCGGACGTCTCGCGGATCCACAACGAGGCCGCGGCCGCCCGGGCGTACGCCGCGGTCGCCCGCGAGGAAGGGCTTGGAGACCGACGGGGAGGGTACGCCGTTTCGGTCCCCGAGGTTCTCTTCGAGGACGAGCACGATCACGTCCTCGCCATGGAGTGTGTGCCGGACACAGCGGCGACGTGGAAGACGGAGTTGCTCGATGGAGGTGTCGACGTTCACATCGCCCGCGCGCTCGGCCGGTTCCTCTGCACTGTTCACCGGACGACCGCCGACCGGCCGGGCCTGCGAGCACGATTCGGGGACAGCACCCCTTTCGAACAGCTCCGGATCGAGCCCTACCACCGGACGACCGCCGCGCGCCACCCTGCGGTCGCCGACGCGATCCACGCCGAGACCGAGCGCGTGCTGGAGGCGAGACGAACGCTCGTCCACGGCGATTACAGCCCGAAGAACGTCCTCGTCGATCGCCAGGGAAGCGGAAGGAACTCGGAGGAAGTGGGTTCGACGCTATGGCTCATCGACTTCGAGGTGGCTCACCGGGGCGATCCCGCCTTCGATACCGCGTTCATGTGCAATCACCTACTGATCAAATCGGTGCACAACCACGAGCACCGCGAGGCCTACCTCGATGCCGCACGCGCGTTCTGGCGGGCATACGACGAGCGTGTCGCCTGGGAGATCGAGCGCGAGACGACCCGCGAGCTAGCCGTGTTAATGCTCGCACGCGTCGACGGGAAATCGCCCGTCGAGTACGCCGGGGAGGACACCCGCGAACGGCTCCGCGAGATCTCGTGCCGGGCGCTTCTGGAGGGGATCGAGACGATCGAGGGCTACGTCTCCCTTACTCGGGAGGTCTCGGCGTGAGCCCCGAGACCGGAAACGCCGACCGGCGGGCGCGAATCACGGCCGTCGACGCCTGGGAGGTGCTCGACTCGCGGGGCGATCCCACCGTTCGGGTCGCCATCGAGGCCGGCGACGCTCGGGGCGTTTTTACCGTCCCGGCGGGCGCGAGCACCGGCACCCACGAGGCCGTCGAACGCCGCGATGGGGGCGAGCGCTACGGCGGCCGGGGCGTCCGCGGGGCGGTCGAGAGCGTCCGGGAGGAACTCGCGCCGATAGTCATCGATCGGGACGCGGCCGCCCAGGAGAGAATCGACCGGGCGCTCGTCGAGTGCGACGGGACCGGAGACCTCTCGCGACTGGGTTCGAACGCCGTTCTCGGGGTCTCGGGTGCGGTGGCCCACGCCGCGGCCGCCGCACTCGATCGTCCGCTGCATACCCATCTCGCGTCGCTCGCCGGTAGTTCTCCCGACCACAATCCCGAGCGGCTGCCGATGCCGATAGTGAACGTCCTCAGCGGGGGCCTGCACGCTCGAGGCGGGATCGAGATCCAGGACTTCCTAGTCGTGCCGATCGGCGCGGCGAGCTACCCCGAGGCCCTGCATACCGCCTGGCAGGTCAGGCGTGCGACCCGCGAGGAAATCCTCGCCGCCGGTCACCGACCGCTCGTCGCCGACGAGGGCGGGTTCGCCCCGCCGCTTGACTCGATCGCCGCGGCCTTCTCGCTGCTCGGGGACGCGGCCCGCGAGGCCGGCTTCGAGGTCGGTGTCGATATCGGGTTCGCCGTCGACGTCGCGGCCACCCACTTCTACGACGCGGAGAGAAACGAGTACGCCTTCGAGAGCCTCGATCGCACGCTCGATCGGGACGGAATGATCGATCTAGTTACCGAGTGGGCCAGCGAGTACCCGCTCGTCTCGATCGAGGACCCGCTCGCCGAGGACGACTGGCGCGGCTGGGAACGCCTCGCGGTGGCACTTCCCGACGAGACCGCTCTGCTCGGCGACGACCTGCTCGCGAGCAACCCCGACCGGCTCGAGCAAGCGATCGATACCGGTGCGGTGAGTGCGGTCTTGGTAAAACCGAACCAGGCCGGGACGATCACGCGGACGATCGAAGTTTTCGGGGCTGCGCAGGCCGCGGACCTCCCGACGGTCGTCTCCGCGCGCTCGGGCGAGACGAGCGACCGGACGATCGCGGATCTGGCGGTCGGCCTCGATACCGAGTATATCAAGATCGGTTCGCTCGCCCGCTCCGAACGGCTCGCGAAGTACAATCGCTTACTGGAGATCGATCGGGCGTCGGACTCCCTGGGGTTTGCCGGCCCGCTCGCCGATGAGGGTCGGTAGCCCGGCTGTGAGGGACGGCACACGACAGAGAGGTGATCGACGGCCGGCTCGTCCGTCTGACCTTCGGCTGCGGAGGACTACGCCCAGCGTCGATTCCGACTCGGCGTTGATCAACACCGGGACCGGTCGGACCGCTGGCTTCGCGCTCCACCGTGACGAAGCGGCTGTCGAGAACGAGGACGGTCTCTCGATCAGGTAACTCGACCGGCGAACGTGGGTTCTCGATCGATCGGTCAGCCATCGCTCGCAACTCTCTAAGTCGTCCACTTCTCAGCTATTCGAATCGCCCTCAGCTACGGCTTCGATACCGAGCGCGCGACGCAACGCCGCGAGCCCCTCGTTGCGTTTCCGTGTCGCCCCTTTAGGATCGTCGTATTCGTAGAATCCGGCCCTATCCTCGACGCCGCCTTGGCCCACCGCCAGTCGTTCGTCGAAGGGTTCGTTCGGCGCGTCGTCGTCCGCGAGGTGGGGATAGAGTTCCTCGGCGATCGTCGCGAAGAGATCCAGTCCCGCGAGATCGACGGTCTCGAAGGGACCGAGCACGGCTGTTCGCCGGGCGTACCCATCGCGAACCGCCCGGTCGACATCCTCGATCGAGGCTACCCTCTCGCTGGTGGGCACACTCCCTGAGGACGGCGAACTGGATCCGATTCCAGACGAACCCGGGAACGTCGTGTTCGACGATGATCGGGTCACGCTCGGCCCGTTCGACGAATTCGGCCGTCCTCGCTACCGTCCCCGCGCTCGTCTCTTCGCCCCGAACCGCCTCGACCGGTGCGAGCAGATAGGGCGGGTTCCACCAATG
>PXRA01000066.1 GCA_003021725.1 Halobacteriales archaeon QH_8_64_26 | reverse complement strand
CGATGTGTTTCGCCAGCCGCCAGCCCCCGACCGCGCCAAGCAGGTACGCGCCGGCGACGACGAACACGAGCGGGACGGCGATCGCTCCTTGTACCGTATAGGAAATCGCCGCCGCCGCGGCGATGAACACGACGGTGATCTGTGTGACCGCGAGCGCGGCGATCATCGGAACTCCCACTAACACGAGTGCGGGCGGGACGAGCGCCGCGCCGCCGATGCCAAAGAGTCCCCCGGCAGTGCCGATCGCGAGTCCGATCGTCCCAAAAAGGGCGATCCCGGCAGGGCTACTCGGCGCGACGTCGAGCGTCGGCAGCCGATCGAGATACCCCCGTTCGCGAAGGACGATCGTCACTCCGACTGCGCCGAGCAACGCGCCGAGCAGAACCCCGAAGGCCCCCCGGGAGATTAGCGTGTTAAGGAAGACGCCTACCCGGGTTCCGAGAGCACCCCCGGAACCGATGATCAGCGCCAGCGCCCAGTCCATGTCCCCTGAGCGAGCGTAGCCGGCCGCGCCGAGCAGTGACCCGCCGACGAAGGTAACGCTCGACGTGCCGGCGACGACCGCCGTCGGCAGCGCGGTGAGCCCATAGAGGGCCGCGACGACGAAGATCCCGCCGGGACCGACCGAGGTGACCGCAACTCCACCGGCAAAGGCGACCGTCCCGAGAACGACGAGCAGACCGGGCTCCATCCAGTTCCGATCGTGCCCTCGGTGGTTTAGCGACATCGAACCTCGGCGGCTTCGAGCGCGTGACTCCGATCGAGGACTATCGGCGGTACTGTACGGAACGAAGTGATGAGCCGGTAGACAGCCTACTCGATCGAGAGCGTGCCGTCCCCGCTCCCGCCGGTTGGGTCGTCGACGTCGTCCCACTCGATCTCGAACTCGACGCTCAACTCGTCAGGACCGCTCCCGGTCTCGCGTTCGGCTTTGACCTCGAAGGTCGGCGTGCTCGGCACGTCGAGCGCCAGGTCCTGCTCGCCGGCGCGCAGGGAAAGGGAGCCATCTCCCTCTAGTTTCTCGGCCACTGCTCGCAGGTAGCTCGCGATCTCGGTTCGTTCCATCTCGGCTTCGGTCTCGAAGAGCACTTCCTCGGGCATTATCCGCTTCATACGCTCGCCGGTATAGAAGGTTTCCCGATCGTAGTCTCGGTGTTGGTTCCAATCTCGCTTGGTTTCGATCCCGCTCAAGCATCCATTTAGTACTAATAGTAGCCGCTTCCACACTGGCAACAGACGAGATCATCCTAACTCTACACAGAAACAACCTTTCGACCACTCTGTCAGCAAGCAAGTGCCTACTGACAGGTAGAAGCTGGAAATCAACAGGAAACACTTGTTAGCGTGTTATGTTGAGAAACCATGGATCGTCGGACGTTCATCGCGGGTATCGTTTTCCTTACAACGGGATGCATCACGGACAGAATCGCTGGTACAGATAGAATCGTCCGTCAGAATCTGACCAAATCTCACGATCGGAATCCCGACTCCGACCGAGAAAACGACCTTCTTAAAGCGGTTTTTAATTCAGAAAAGAACGAGGTTACAATCACCACCGTACTCGGAGTTGAGGCTTGCAACGAGGCTTTCATAAAACGGTCAATATATAACTCGGATTCGAGGACACTCACCGTCACGTTCGGCGACAAACGCCGTGAAGAGGTGTCTTCGAGTTCGGGGTGTGCTGGTGCTGTTGCCTTAGACGTCTATGTAGCTAAGATTGTTTTAGAAAACGACATATCAGCAGAGACAGTCATGATCGTGTCTGACGGTCAAGAGACGACTATCAATAGCATCAGTAGTTGAGGAATTCTGTTGCTTGTGTTAGTCTACATGGCTGCTGGGGCCGCTGCGGAGCTGGCAGGATACGCATGACCGCTGGTTAGCGGGTAGAGATGGTCCGTCGTCGGTACCGCGACTCACTATTCGGTCCGGATCGCTCCTGTGCTCATCCTCATTCCCCGTGAGCGTCTTTTGCCCCACGAACGGTCTCTTCGACCGCCTCGACCCCGACGTCGTGGACCAGATCGCCGACGATCACCGTATTCGCTCGGCTACCCATCTCGTAGGCCGCATCGTAATCACCGATCCCCCCGCCGTAGAAAAGCGTCGCGTCGGCGAGCGCTTCCTGGGCCGCCCCGACGATCGCGGGGTCGCCATAGGTACCGGAGTACTCGACGTAGATTATCTCCTGACCGAACATGCGCTCGGCGATTGTCGCGTAGGCAGCGACGTCACCGCCATCGAGATCACAGTCCGCTCCCGTGTACTGGGCGACCGAGGAGTCGGGATTACAGACGATATACGCTTCCGTGTCGGTGCGTGCCCAGTCGATCCCTCCATCGAGACGGACCCATTCTTTGTGCGCGCCGGTGACCCAGGAAATATCGCCGGCGTTGAAGACGATCGGGATCAGATAGCCCGCCAACTGCTCGGAGTGAACGACCGTCGCTTCGATCCCCGGCTCGATGTAGAGGGGGACGTCGTACTCGCTACAGGCCTCGACGACCGCTTCCATCTTCGCTTCGGTCATGCCTGTCGTCCCGCCGATCTCGATCGCGTCGGTACCGGTCCGACAGACGTCCGCGAAGGTCTCGCCCTCGACGAGGGTCTTGTCCGGATCGATCTTTACGACGTGATCCCACTCCGACCACGGCCCAGCCATATACCCTTAGATCCGAGCGGCGAGTAAAACCGCTTCGCTCTTCCGGAACCCCGCGAGCGAGCAACAGGGCGAGAGCCGATCGGGGGGGGGAAGTCGAAACTAACCGAGCGACCGTATCCAGCATCGTTTTATCCTCCCCTCGTATACGCCCGTGCAGTGAAGGGGAAGGAGTGGTACCAGACGGTCGATGTCGTCGAGACCTACGAGACCAAACGCTTCTCACAGGGTGGCCGGCTGATCGACGACCGCGAGAAACGCGCCGTTCTCGACGCTATCGGCCCGGTCGATAGGAAGCGGGTACTCGAGATCGCCTGCGGGACCGGCCGATTTACGGCGCTGCTCGCCGAGCGTGGCGCTGATATCGTCGGCCTCGACATCTCGACCCCAATGCTCCGTGAGGGCCGTGCAAAAGTCGCCCGTGCGGGTGGCGCTTCGAACGCCGAGTTCATCCGCGGGGACGCCGCCCGCCTTCCGTTCCCCGATGATTACTTCGATACGGTCTTTGCCATGCGATTTTTCCACCTCGCGGACACCCCCGTATCGTTTCTCTCGGAGATGTGTCGGGTCTCGGCTGAGCAGGTCTTTTTCGATACGTTCAAGCGGTTGAGCACGCGCTCGGTGTACAACTGGTTACTCCCGATGGGCTCGCGGCTCTATCGCAACGGCGAGGTTAGGCGTCTGCTCGCCGACGCCGGCCTCGAACTCGCGAACGCCGACCACGATTTCGCTCTCCCGTATGGGCTCTACCGAAAGCTCCCGAACGGGCTGGCGAACGACCTGCGCGAACTCGACCGCTCGCTCGGGGCGACCCCGGTCGGCGACTACCTCGCGTCGGTTTCCTACTGGGACGCACACGTCCGTTGAGAGCAGGCCGTCGGAACCGTTCTCACCCGACGCGGGCCAGGACAGGTCGGGACAGTTATGAGCCTGGGCGGGGAGTACGTAGTGGTATGGATCTCTCGGTAGTCGTCCCGACGCTTAACGGCCGGACCCAGCTCCTCCGGTGTCTCGACGCGTTGAGCGCCCACGCTCCCACCGTTGAGGTGATCGTCGTCAACGGCCCTTCGACCGACGGGACGACCGGGGCGGTCCGCGAGCGCGAGGACGTGGACGTGCTCGTCGAGATCGCCGACCGCAACCTCAACGTCGCTCGGAACGCCGGCGTTGAAAACGCGAGCGGGGAATGGGTCGCGTTCGTGAGCGACGAGTACTCGATCGAGCCCGCCTGGTCCGAGGCGCTGGGCGAAGCCGCCCGCGAGGAAACCCTGGGGACGGACTCGCGGCTCGCGGGCGCGGTCGACTCGATCGCCGGCGCCGGGACGGCCCTCGCCGACGCGACGCGATCGCTTACCGACCGATCGAAGCGCCTCGCCACACGGGGCGGACGGCGACGCGTCGCCGTCCGCGGAGGCGAGCAGCGATACGGGAACCGACTCGGAAACCCGGAAGGACGAAGCCGGTGGCGAGGAAGCCGGCCGGACGAACGAGTCGCCGCCGGGCGACGATCGTGACTTCGAGGACCCGCCGACCGTCGTCACGGGGCCGGTACACCGCGAACTGGCCGGCGGGACGACGACCCAGTTCCCCGAATCCCGGTCGGTCGCCGGCCGCCAGGTCACCTACTTCAATCCCGACAACGTCGCGTTCCGCCGCGACGCACTTCTCGCGACCGACGGGTTCGACGAGTACCTCCGGGTCGGGGGCGCTCGCGACCTCGCCCACCGCCTCGCCGCGGGAGAGTACGGGGTAGCCTGGACGCCGGAGATGTGCGTTCGCGGCGAGTACGGTGCCGATGGGACCGGCCGGGACCTCCGCTGGGAGGTCCGCTCGCTGTCCTACCGGCTCGTGAAGAACTACGGGATCCGGCCGGCGGTCGTTCGCCGCGTAGCGGAACGCACGACCGGCGACGGCCTCTCGGGCGCTCGCGGGGCGATCCGGGGCGACCTCACCCTCTCGCAGTGGTTCGGGGCCGCCCGCGACGTGGCGCTCGGAACGACGATCGGCACGCTCGATGGGCTCCGGGCTCGATGGCGCGACCGCGACCGATACAACCCGAACGGCCGATCGTCGCGTACCGATCGGGCCGTGACGGTCTACGACCGGCGGTGAGCCTTTTGCCCACCCGCAGGCCCGACCCGCCGACGACGGGGCGAGTTGCTCTCGGAATCCGGGTTTGGTGGGTCGGTGGGTTCGATAGCTACCCCGCTCGCATTCAGTCGGCCGGCTCGTCGAGTTCCTCGCTCTCGCCGCCGTAACGCGCCTCGTGTAGGCTCGCACAGACGCCGCCCTGTCCGCTCTGATTGACGCTCGCTGCCCGTGTTCGGTGGTGAACGAGGTCGAACTGTTCCTCACCGATCGCCTCGCCGTCGGGCGTCGCGAACAGCGCGTCGTCGGCGCTCGTAACGAGATCGGTGTCGATGGCCTTCGCGAGATACGCCGCGATCGGCTCCCGGGGGACCCGGACGTAGAGCGTCCCCTCGGCGAGCGTGATCGTTAGGTCCCCGGTGTCCTCGTCCGGGTTGTCGGTATCGGTCTCGATCGCCCGTCCGTCCTCGGGGAGGTCGGCGACCCCGACGTCGGCGGGAGTGAGCGAGACGATCTGTTCGGGCTTCAGCCCGACATCGAGCAGCGCTTCGACCGCCCGATACTGCCTGGCGAGCCGAGCCTTCCGGTCGAGGCTCTTTCGGGTTTCCTCGATGCCCTCGGTCGCGTCTTCGAAGGCGTCCTCGAACTGCTTCCCGTCGTTCACCCCCGCGTTGATCTCGGCGGTGTGCATGTGATCGATTAGCTCGACTTCGGTCTCCTCGACGCCCGCCAGCTTCTCGCTCTC
This sequence comes from Halobacteriales archaeon QH_8_64_26, assembly GCA_003021725.1. Classification (GTDB taxonomy): domain Archaea; phylum Halobacteriota; class Halobacteria; order Halobacteriales; family Halococcaceae; genus PXQR01. The sequence goes on along the minus strand of PXRA01000066.1, from coordinate 12,410 downwards.
CTCGCGGATGCCCGTCGCCATCATCCAGGCGAACGTCGGCGAGCACCACGCCGTCGGAAGGACGAACCGGACGAAGAGTTCGGGACCGTCGATAGCGATCTCGTCGATGTACTCCAGTTCGACGATCGAGCGATCGAGTTCCGGGTCCGTCACCCGATCGAGGCGGTCGAGCACCGCCTCGGGAGTGACTGTTCCAGCCGCGCTCGCCGTTCCGAGGGGTCCTTCGGAGTCGGTACGGGCATCGACGTCGGCGTCGGATGTACGTCGTGCCATGCTGGGGGTTCAGTCCGCGGCGGCCTCGCTCGCGTAGTGCTCGCCGAGACCGAACTCCTCGGAAACCTCGTCGGATTCGAACTGGCGCTTTTTCTCCTCGATGTCGATGTCGTACAGCTCGGCGGCGTTCTCGCCCAAGACCTTCTTTTTGGTCTCGATGTCGAACTCGACGCCGTACTCCTCGCGTTGCTCGGGCGTGAGTTCGTGGTCCATGATCGCCTCGATCACCCATTCCGGCTCCCAGAGTCCGTAATCCGAGCCGAAGAGGATCCGATCCTCCCCGAGCCAGAAGAGGAGTTCGCCCATGATCTCGCCGAACTTTCGCGGTCGGGAGAGCGCCAGCGGCGCGACGACCGCGAGTCCACCGTAGACGTTCGGTTCCTGGGCGGCGATCCAGGTGAAGTCGTCCAGTCGCGGCATCCCGATGTGGTTCACGACGAAGTTCAGTTCGGGAAAGGAGGTAGCGGCGTCGTCGATGTCCGCGACGTCGAAGGCGTCGCGGTTCAGGGGGCGAATGGTCGGGCCCTTGTGGGCGTTGATGTTGGTGATACCCAGATCGACACACTCCTGTAGGAACTCGAAGGCGTCCTCCGAATCGAGCCGCCAGCCCTTCGAATCGCCGTTCCACTCGGCGGTATAGAGCTTAACGCCCGGGATGTCGTAGGTCTCCTTCAGTTCCCGCAGATACTCCAGGCCCTCTTCGCCGTTCCGTGGGTCGAAACTACCATTCAGAACGAAGCGTTCGGGGTGCTGTTCGGCGAGTTCGGCGTTGTCCTCGGTGGTGTTGAAACCATCCTCGTAGAACTCGCTCAGATAGGTCGGCTGGAAGATCCCCATGTCGACGTGGCCGCTCCCGAAGAGGTCCGATTTGAGCTTCTCAGGACCGTACTGCCGGTAGGTCTCTAGATCCCACTGGCGCTCCTCGGGGGTGAAGGCGGTGTGGTAGTCATAGAAACACTGGATGAACTGCTCACCACCCTCGTGGATGACGTTCTCCTCGCTCGCGTCCCAGAGGTGAATGTGGCCGTCGATCACGAACACGTCCTCGCCGTCCTGGCGGTACATGACGAGTATGCCGTGGTGTGCCACCCCAATATGTGTTGCGCAATCGTTCGTTACGTTTCAGGGCGGGAGTCGCAACCGGATGCCAACGGTCTTGAATAATCAACCCCTATCGAGACGTTCTCGCCCGAGTTCGTCGGCGACGATCATCGCATCGCGCACGTCCGCGGCCGAGACGTCGAAGGCGTTGTGAATCGTCTCTTCCGGGGCGAGGGCGGCCTCGGCGACTCGCTGTAGGTCCTCCTCGGATGGATCCGCGACGCCCAGTTCCGCCAGCGTCACGGGCAATTCGAGAGCGACCGAGAAGTCGATCACCTCTCCGATGAACTCGTCGGGGCGGCCTTCGAGCACGAGTTGGGTCGTGGTTCCGACGTTGACCCTCTCGCCGTGAGTGGCGTCGTGGGCAGCCTCCAGTTGCGTGAGCCCGTTGTGTATCGAATGGGCGGCAGCGATCCCGCCGCTCTCGAAGCCCAGACCACCGAGCAGGATGTTCGCCTCCGTGACTGCCTCGACCGCCTCGGTGACCACGCCGTTCTCGACGGCGGTGAGTGCTGCCCGTCCGTGATCGCCGAGTAGATCGTAACAGAGCGAACAGAGCCGGTAGGCGGCGTTGGTCGGCCTCTCACCGAAGAAGTTCTCGCCGCCTGCCCGGTGGACGGCTTCGCCCTCGAACCACGTCGCCATCGCGTCAGCGATCCCCGATCGGAACAAGCGGGTCGGCGCGCCCGCGATCACCTCGGTGTCGACGAGCACCAGATCGGGGTGGCTCTCGTGGAACCAGTACTCCTCGAACTCTCCCCCTTCGGAGTAGATCACCGAGAGGCTGGACGTGGGAGCGTCCGTCGAGGCGATCGTCGGCATCGAAACCATCGCCATGCCGAGGTCCTCCCGCACCGCTTTGGCGGTATCTAAGGCCTTCCCGCCGCCGGCCCCGACGATCACCTCCGCGTCGATGTCGCTCGCGACCTCTCCCACGCGATCGATCTCGCTCGCCGAACACTCCCCACCGAACTCCTCGACGGCGATCTCGACGCCCGCCGCATCGAAGCTGTCTCGCACTCGCCCCTCGACGATTCCAAGGACTACCTCGTCGCCGATCAGGAGTGCCGTCTCTCCGAGGGGCTCGGCCCGGTCGCCGACCTCGTCGATCGCGTCCCGTCCCTGTACGTACGCTGCCGGCGATTCGAACGAGTATGTCATCGTCTGCCTCGCTACCAACACGAGTTAACGGTGACCACATAGCTGGTTTCCCCGACGCCACGCCGAGAGCGGGTCGCCGACCGAGCCCTCGAACCCATCGCGCCATCGTCACAAACGCTTTTAGCGGTGCCGCGTGTCCTCTCTCATCGTCATGCAGGCAGCCAGACTCCACGAGTACACCGAAGAGATGGACAGTGCCCTCTCGATCGAGGAAGTCGACGATCCCGAGCCGACGCGATCGGACGAGGTCGTCGTCGATATCGAGGGCGCGGGGTGGTGCCAGACCGATAATCACGTTATCGAGGGAATGTGGGCCCAGTACATGCCCCAGGACCTCCCGATGACGCTCGGCCACGAGAACGCCGGGACGGTAGCCGCGACCGGCGGGGAGGTCACCGTCGTCTCGGAGGGCGATCAGGTGATCTGTCACCCAGTGATGACCTGCGGGCTCTGTCGGCCCTGCCGGCTCGGCGACGACATGCACTGTGAGAACGTCCAGTTCCCCGGTCTCAGTACCGACGGCGGGTTCGCCGAATCGCTGCTCACCAACGAACGAGCGGTCATTCCATTACCGGATGGCGTCGATCCGACGGACATCGCACCCCACGCGGACGCGGGCATCACCGCCTATCACGCGGTCAAGGGGGCCGTCGGCGAACTGAACCCCGGCGATCACGCCGTCGTCGTCGGTATCGGGGGACTCGGCCATATCGGCTTGCAGTGTCTGGACGCGATGAGCGCAACGGAGATCACCGCGGTCGATCTCAAGGACGAGGCCCTTTCCCTCGCGACGGAGCTGGGTGCTCATCACACGGTAGATCCCACCGAGGAGGACGTCACGAGCGAGATCGATGCGATCACCGACGGCAGAGGCGCGAAACAGGTGCTTGATTTCGTCGGCAGCGACGAGACCGCGGCGCTTGCCCCCGATACCGTCGCTGCCGGCGGCGATCACTACGTGATCGGCTACGGCGGTCACGTCCATGAACCCACCCAGGCGCTCGTCAATGGGGAGTTCTCCTTCACGGGGACCTTGGTGGGTCAATACACCGAACTCCAGGAACTGGTTGCCCTCGTCGAGCGCGGCGACGTCGACCTGCGGACCACCCGGCACGACCTGGGGGACGTGAACGCGGTCGCCGAACGCTTAGAACACGGCGAGATCGAGGGCCGAGCGGTCATCACGCCGTAACGGAAGCCAGATCTAGCACCTACGGACGGCCACGCTCGGTACCGATCCGTCCGAGGTAAAGATATTTGGTTACTAAAATGAATATTTGAAGACGTGCTCAGTGGGACGCGACGCGACCTATTCGAATCAGTACTAGGGACCGCCCGCTCCGCGAGCGAACTGGCTGAGCAAGCGGATCTGAGCGTCCAGGCCGTCTACGCACACCTCAAAGCTCTCGAAGAGGACGGATACGTAATGCAGACAGGTACCCGAGAAGGGAGGACGCGCCCGGAGAAGCTGTATAGGGCGCCGGAGTCGGCGTACGTGTTCGCCGCGTTCGACGGTGAACTCTCGGAGCGACACGTCGAACTCTCGGCGACCCACCGAACGATGTTTTCGATCCTGCGAGTCCCCCAATCGGAGTTCCACGCTCCGCTGCTATCCTATCTCTTCTCGGCTGCTTCGGAGTGGCCGCCGACGAAACTCGTTGCCGTCTACGGTTCCGTCGCACGGGGGAGCGCCGAGGAGGGCAGCGACATCGATCTACTCCACGTAGTACCCGACAGCGTCGCCCTCGAAGCGGAACTAAGCGAGCGATACGACGCTCTCACCGATGATTCGATCGTCGATCCGAGCCTCGAATACGGTCCTCAGCGGATCGTCTCTCGGGAGTGGTTCACCGAAGCGGAGTTCGACGCGGGCCTCAACGCGGGAGGTCACTTCTCAGGAAACGTACTCAGAGAGGCGATAGCGCTGTACAATCCCGATAACCTATTACAGAAATACAGGGAGACGTATGGACGAGAGTGAATCACAGGCCGAGGCGTATCTCGCCGAGGCATGGACGACCCTCGAAGGAGCGCGGATCCTGTTCGAGGCCCGCGAGGACGCTGGCTCCGCACGGGTCGTGAACAACGCCTACGCCGCCCTCGAACAGGCTCTTTCCGCGGGAATCGCTGCCAGCGGAGAGGACGTCCCTCGTCGGCACCGGCAGAAAGTCCTCGACTTCTTCGATCTCTACGAGGACGACGAACTCCAATCGATCCGCCTGAAGTGGCAGTCCCGCCGCGAGTCGGCCAGATACGTCGATTTCAAGGGAGCGGAACTCTCGGTTCCCGAGGACGTATTCGACCGGGACGACGCCGAGAAGGCACTGAACGACGCCGAACCGGTTCTCACGTTCGTCGATTCGATCCTCGACGCTACGTAGGATTCCTGCTCTCCGACCCCATATCCGGTCGGGCGAACGCTGGATCGTATCGCCCTCCACTGGCGACGAACACGGGTTCGGATAGATTTTCCTGTCGGCGTCTATATTTGCCGATCATGCCACCGCTCGTTCCCGACAACGTGACCGCGTTCGCCGAGACGGTCGGTCCCGAGCCGGACGACGTACTACGGGAGATGCAACGCCACGCCGAGCGCGAGGCCTTCCCGATCGTCGGCCCCGCCGTCGGCGGCTGGCTGGCTCTGGTCGCACGCATGACCGACGCGAGCCGAATCTTCGAGTTCGGATCGGGATTCGGCTACTCGGCGTACTGGTTCGCCTCGGTACTCCCGGCCGATGGCGAAGTGATCCTCACCGAAGTCGACACCGAGGAATTGGATCTCGCCAGGGACTTCTTCGAGGGAGGCGATCTGGCCGATCGGGCGGTCTTCGAGGCGGGCGACGCGATCGAGACGATCGAGGCCTACGACGGTCCCTTCGACATCGTTCTGGTCGACAACGAGAAAGGTCGGTATATCGACGCCTTCGAAGCGGTGCGCGAGAAGGTCGTTCCTGGTGGAGTGGTGCTCGCTGACAACGCGATGCGTGCGGACCCGGTCGTCGACTTCGAGGACCTCCGGGAGATCGTCGCCGGCGGCGATTCGACCGGAGCCAGCGAGGGGACCAGGGGGATCGCGGCCTACCTCGAAGCCGTCCGTGCGGACCCCGAGTTCGAAACTGCAATTTTGCCGCTCGGTAGCGGGGTTGCGGTGAGCTATCGGGTCGGATAAGCTGCGGTGACCCCAGCCGGCGACGGCGGGCCCGATCGAGCCGAACAGTCATTATCCGTCAGGTAGACTTACCGATATGCCTGGTAGTACCGACCAGACGCTTCGACCCTTCTGCTGGCGCGCGGCCCGCATGTTCGCGGACCGCGAGATCGTCTCGCGCACCCACGCGGGCATCGAACGCTACGATTACGCGACCTACGATAACCGCACGGCCCAGCTAGCGAACGCCCTCGAGAAGGCGGGCATCGAGCGGGGCGATCGAGTCGCGACGGTCTGCTGGAACCATCACCGGCACTTCGAGACGTACTTCGGCGTCCCGGGTACGGGCGCACAGCTTCATACGATCAATCCCCTGTTGCCCGACGAGCACCTCCAGTACATCGTCGCGAACGCCGACGATCGACTACTCTTCGTCGATCCCTCCCTCGCCGAGAAACTCGCGGGCGCGGCGAGCGACGATCCCGGCTCCTTCGAATCGGTCGAGCGCTTCGTCGTGATGGGCGAGGCGGATTCGGTACCCGACGTCGATCTCGATCCGCTTACCGACTACGAATCGTTCGTCGGCGAGCACTCGACCGACTACGACTGGCCCCGGCTTCCCGGCGAGCAGCCGGCTGGGATGTGTTATACCTCCGGGACGACGGGCAAACCCAAAGGCGTCGAGTACACCCAGGAAATGCTCTGGGCGCATGCGATGGCGACGATGACCCCCCAGGGACTCGATATCGACGCCGACGACGTGGTGATGCCGGTCGTCCCGATGTTCCACGTCAACGCCTGGGGGATGCCCTTCACGACGACTGCGGCCGGTGCGAAACACGTCTATCCGGGGCCCTCGCCCGACCCCGCTGATCTCGCGGATCTCATCGAGGAGGAGGAAGTCACGCTCACCGCGGGTGTGCCGACCGTCTGGATCGGACTGCTGGAGCACATAGAAGAGGAGGAGGTCGATCTCAGCTCCTTGGAACGGATCGTCATCGGGGGCAGCGCCGCGCCCGAGTCGATGATCCGCCGGTTCGACGATCTCGGCGTCGAAGTGATGCACGCCTGGGGCATGACCGAGATGAGCCCGATCGGCTCGGTCTCCCACCTCAAACCCGAGATGGAAGACTGGGACGCCGAACGCCGCTACGAGAAACGCGCGAAACAGGGCCTGATGGTGCCCGGCCTGGAGTTCAACGTTATCGACGACGCAGGCGAGAAAGTGCCCTGGGACGGCGAGGAGTTCGGCGAGCTCTGGATCCGTGGCCCATGGGTCACCACCGAGTACTACGAGCGTCCCGAAGCCAACGAGGAGGACTTCGAAGACGGTTGGTTGAAGACCGGTGACATCGTGACCATCGATTCGGATGGGTACATGGAGATCGTCGACCGGACGAAGGACGTCATCAAATCCGGCGGCGAGTGGATTTCGAGCGTGGAACTGGAGAACGCCCTGATGGCCCACAACGACGTGGCCGAAGCGACGGTGATCGGCGTGCCCCACGAGCGCTGGCAGGAACGCCCCGTGGCTTTCGTCGTCCCCGGGGCGAACGCCGACCGGGAGAACCTGGGCGAGGAGGTCCTCGATATGATCGAAGCGGAGTACCCCAAGTGGTGGCGGCCGGACGACGTGGTCTACATCGATGAAGTACCCAAAACCGCCACCGGCAAGTTCGACAAGAAGGTGCTGCGCGAGGAGTACGACGACGAATCGATCGTCGAGGGCGAAGCCCCCGAGGAAGCTGCGCCCGGAACCGACTAGCCCGCCCGGCTGGACGCCGAGGCGCTTGCCCGCCGGCCTACCTTTTCCCCGACGACTGACTCAGTGCTCGACCGGCCGGCGTGGCCGGGCCGCCGCGATCGAGAGCGAGTGCCCGAAGCCGGGTCTGCGACGAAGACCATTCGTGCTCGCGGGTGGGAGTTAGGTCATGAGCGAGCGCGATCGGATCATGCCGGGCGCGAGCGCGATGGAGCGGGCTCGGGAGCACATCGAGGCGTCACGGTCGGCGGTGGTAGCGACGATCGTCCGCGTTGCGGGAAGCGCGTATCGACGGCCGGGCACGAAGACGATCGTCGCGGCCGACAACGAGGGAGCCGACGCCGGTGTCAGTAGTACGGACCGACCCAATCAGGAGGCGGTCGCGCTCGCCCGCGAGATCGCCGAGACCGGCCGGGCGCGCGTCGAGCGCTACGACCTGAGCAGGGAGGGCGATGTCTGGGGGTTCGGCGTCGGCGGTGCGGGAGTGATCGACGTCCTGATCGAACCCCTCGACGCGGGCTATCGACCGGCGATCGAGGCCTCCGAATCGGGCAGGGACCGCGCGATCTGTACCGTAGTCGAGAGCGAGCGCGCCGAGCTCGCGGTCGGCGACCGTACCTTCTACGACGACCTTACTCAGGAATTCTCGGCCGCCTGGCCCGACGCGGTGTGCGAAGCGGTCCGCGGGCCGACGGCAGAGACAGCACGAACCGGCGATGCTCATACAATCACCGCCGATCAGGGGACCGGTCGCGTCGAGGTGTTCGTCGATGGGGTAGCGGCCCCGCCCGAACTCCTCGTCTGCGGGACCGGCCACGACGCCGACCCGCTCGTCGATCTCGCCGCGAAGAGCGGTTTCCAGGTCACGGTGCTCGGCTTCGAGGAACCGAACCCAGTTCCGAACGAAGAGCGCTTCGCGACTGCGGCGGCGATACGTTCGGCGTCGCCGACGAATCTACGCGAGATTCAGGACTTCGGGGCAAACGCTTACGTAGCGGTTATGAGCCACGACTTCGAGAACGATCGCCATGCGGTAGCGGAACTCCTCGCGACCGACGTGGCGTATATCGGCCTTTTAGGTCCGCGAAAGCGTTTCGAAGCGATGTGCGGGGAGTTCGACGCGGAGGGCTGCCCCCTCGCGCCCGCCGACCGCGAGCGGATCTACGCGCCGATCGGCCTCGATCTGGGGGGCGAAACCCCCTATCAGGTCGCCCATAGCATCGTCGCCGAGGTACTGGCCGTCCACAACGACCGCGAGCCAGGCCACCTCAGTACCCGCGAGGGTCCAATCCACGACCGGAGTACCCCGACCGACCCCGACTCGATCGACTGAACGCGATCTTCGATTGTCGCCGCCCTCGGCTGCCCTCGGCTACCTTCGACCGCCCTCGGTCAGGACTCGTTTTGCTCGGTCGCTCTCGTGGTCGGGGGGTACTCCTCCGGTCGATCGTCGATCGGCGTGTCGGCATCGACCGCTTCGTCGAGACCGAGACGGTCGATCGTCTCCCGGGTCGGTCTGCCGTCCGCGCTCCAGCCCCGCAGCGCGTAGTAGGCGTCGAGGGTCGCCGCGAACCCCTCGGTGTCGATCCCTTCGCTCGTATCCGCCGGCCCCTCACCTGCCCCGTTCCCGGTCGTCGCCGACGACAGCACAGTAGGCAGGGAGTCCGCCTCGCGCGCGAAGCCCTCACGGACGTTGAACAGGCGTGTGAGCGTCCAGACTCGCTCGCCGACCGTCCGGAGCTCCTCGAAGTCGTAGGGCCGGCCGATCGCTTCGAGCCACTCTCCCCCGAGGTCATCGAGGGCTGCGCCGGCGAAGTCATCGACGATCAGGCTCCAGAGCACCGAGCGGAGGTCCTGTTCGGCGATCACCCTCCGGGCCGCCTCCTCGGGACTCCAGGGCTCGGCGGCGAAGGCCTCGGTCTCGATCGGCAGCGCGCGGCGATGGCAGGCTCCCCGATCGCTCGTCGCATACACGAGTGCCATGCTCGGCGCGCCCCGCGGGTCGTAGGATGGGAGTTCCATCCGTTTGACCGTCGGGATCAGTCCGTCAGTGCCGAAGCGCTCGCTCGCGACCTCGACACCCTCGGCCAACGCCGCTCCGAGCGGCGTGCTCCGAGCACTGATCTCGCCGAGGAGGTCGCCCGCGCCCTCGACGTCGCCGAACGCGAGGTCGCGATCGAGGGCACCCTCCTCGGCGGCGCGCATCGCCCACGCGAGCGCGCCGCCGGCGCTGATGAGGTCCATCCCGAGCCGGTTGCAGGTCTCGCCCAGCGCCGCGACCGCCTCGAAGTCCTCGATGCCGAGGCCGGCACCGAGGCTCATGCTCGTCGCGCCCCGCGGGACGCTCTCGCCTTCCTCGGTGTTCACCCGGAAATCGCCCGGGTCGGCGACGCCGGTATCGCTCGATTCGTCGGGCCCGCTAGCGTGTTCGCCTTCGTACTCGCGTCCGCTGGCGGCCCCGCGGACGGCCTCGATGCCGATCGCCTCGGTACCCTCGAAGCGGCGTTGCTGCCAGCCCCGGGTCGAGAGCGCTCCGACCTCATCGGCGAAATCCACCGTTTCGAGGACGCCACTGGCCGCCCGCCATTGGCCGACATCGCTCCGTTCGTATGTCTCCTCGTAAGCCGCCCTGAGAGCCGCGATTTCCGGCGGTGGCTCCGGCGGATCGCCGCGAGCGACGACCGCCTTGAGGTGTTTCGCACCCATGACCGCGCCGGCACCGCCCCGCCCCGCGTGGTGTTCAGCCCGATCGGAGGCGATCGTCGCGTAGACGACGCCGGCTTCTCCCGCCGGGCCGATACACGCCACCGCCCCTTCGAAGAGTTCGTCGGTTGCGATCGTATTCTCGCCCCACACGTCCTCCACAGGTTCGATTTTCGCGCTGCCGTCCTCGATAACGAGCGCGACCGGTCGGTCGGCGCGGCCGGTCACTAGAACTGCCATATGGGAACCGAGCGCACCCTGCAAGGCTGCCGGAAAACTGCCCCCGGAATAGGAGTCGAGAAACGTGCCCGTGAGCGGCGATTTGGTGATCGCGGCGTAGCGCGCCTCGCCCGGTGCGAGCCCCGAGAGCGGGCCGAGCGCGAACAGGAGACAGTTCTCGGATCCGAGCGGGTCGACACCGGGATCGAGTTCCTCGTAGAGATATCGTGCCCCGATCCCTTTGCCGCCGACGTACTGGTGGAGCCACGCTTCGGGGATGGCTTCGCTCTCGACGGTCTCGGCGGTGAGATCGACCCGCAGCAAGCGATCCGACGCGCGATACTTCATCCGGCCGGTGATAGTGGCGAGACGATGTATAACGGTTTTCGTCCGTGGTAGGATGTCGTCGGGTGATCCCGTGACGATTCCTTTTTACCCAGCTCGGCTACGATGCCGACGCTCGCGGCTCCCACCAGCCCTGATTCGAGTTCATGTGCAGGCTAACTACTCGTTGAACGTTACCCAGTTTGGAAGCGCCGATTCGAGTAGCTAACCGACGTCTACCCATGTATACGCAGAGGATCGGGTGATGATTCCGGTCGCGTGCCGGTTTCGGTTGCGACTCGTTGCACATCGCGAGGTCGACTCGGTGTGCAGGGAAGTGGAAGCGATTCTATCGCTATGAAACCCTGTGGGGGAGCATAAGAACGACTATTTCCGAGCAGCAGTACCGGGATTCCCTCTCCGCCACCGCCGTGTATGCAATGGTACGATCACCTCACCCCCCGCTGTGGGCTCACTGTTCAGCAGATCGGATGTGGGCGGGCTTATTCGAAACAGCCGATCTCGGTCCACGCCGTGTAAAATCTACCGTAGATATATCAATAATAGCAGTACAACACGGCACGAACGATGATAGTCGCCCTACTCAGCACTGTCGCCCGAGCAAGTGAGAGCGGAGGAGGTCGCAGGCAGCGACCAAGGGAAAGCAACTGTCAATGAGCGCAGCTCACCACGAGTCGGTTCGCGTGCTCCACGCCGATGACGAGCCGGATTTCGCGGATCTGACGGCGATGCATCTCGAACGCGAGCGCGACGACTTCGAAGTGGTGACGGCGACGAGCGCCACGGAAGGACTCGAACACCTCGCCGAATCGGATATCGACTGTATCGTCAGCGACTACGATATGCCCGGAATGGATGGGTTAGAGTTCCTCGAAGCAGTTCGCGAGGAGTATCCCGATCTCCCGTTTATCCTTTTCACCGGGCGAGGCAGCGAGGAGATCGCCAGCGAGGCCATCTCCGCCGGCGTCACCGAGTACCTGAACAAAGGGACGGGCACCGACCAGTACACGGTGCTGGCCGATCGCATCGCGAACACCGTCGAGAAATACCGCGCCGAGCGGGAGTTGATCGAGACGGATCAGGCAGTGCGAACGATCCTCGACAGTTTGCCACTCGTGCTCTATACGCTCGACGGGGAGGGACGGTTCACGCGGTCACAGGGGAAAGCGCTCGAAACGATCGGGCTCGAACCCGGCGAAGTCGTCGGACGATCGGTGTTCGAGGTGTTCGAAGGCTTCCCCAAAATCATCGATCATTACGAGCGCGCGTTCGACGGCGAACTCGTCGAGGAGGTCGTCGAGGTTGGCGATACCGTGTTTCGGTCGTGGTATCAGCCACTCCGGGACGAGGACGGCGACGTCGTCGGGGTCGTCGGCCTATCGACCGATGTTACTGAACGCGAACGACGCGAGGACGAACTGGAGTGGAAAACCGCTGCGCTGGACAACGCACCCATTGGGATTACCATGACGGACCCGGCGCAGGAGGATAACCCGCTCGTCTTCGTCAACGAGCATTTCTGCGCGCAAACCGGCTACACGGAAGAAGAAGTGCTCGGACGCAACTGTCGATTGCTTCAAGGGGAGGAAACCGATCCGGAGCCGGTTGCACAACTCCGGGAGGGGATCGAGGCCAAAGAACCCGTAACGACTGAACTCCGCAACTATCGCAAGGACGGGACGGCCTTCTGGAACGAGT
>PXRA01000065.1 GCA_003021725.1 Halobacteriales archaeon QH_8_64_26 | reverse complement strand
AAACGCATTGAGCATTCGAACGCGAGCGGGCGAGCGGGCGACGAAATCGATCCGATCGAGCGCGTCGACATCGGTCCCGGCGCTGGCCTCGGAGTCGGGGCCACGGTCGGCGACGGTCACGGGGCTGCCTCCATCGAGAAGGGCATTGACCGATCCCGGTATTCATCATACGTCTCGTTCGCCCACTCCCCGACGCCCCCGGCGTCGGTCTCTACGAGCGCGCGGGGCATTCCCTCCTCGTCCTCGACGCCGATCCGGATCGTCTCATCGAGCAAGCCGAGGTAGTAGGGCACCTCGCCGTCGCACACGCTGAGTTCGAAGCGATCGGTCCCTAACATCGCCTCGCAGGGCTCGGTGTAGTCCGGGTCGGTGCGCAGCGTCTCGACGACCCCCGACCCGACGACGTACTCGTGGATCGCACCCTCCTCGACCACCCGGCGTTGGGCGATCTCCCAGGCCTGCTAGCCGGTCACACCGATAAATAGCTGGACGTCCTTCGCGCGCTTCAGCGCCTCGACGTGGCGATTGACGGGTGCATAGGGATTTGTCCCCTCGGCGAGGATCAACTCCGCGTCGGCCAACTGACGGAGGTCGATGTCGAATTCCTCGGAAAGCCACCGCAACAGCGGTTCGAGCCGGCTCGCGACTTCGACGGTCCCCGCCAACTCGGAGAACTCGGCCGCGATCGTCTCGCCAGTTCGCGTGATCGTATACCCGCTGCCGTTCGTTGCTACCAGCCCTCGCTCGCGGAGCGCCTCTAAGTTGCGACTGACTGTCGTCCGGGAGGCGTCGAATCGGTCGCGCAACTCGCCTTTGGTGAGGCTGTCGGCCTCCCGAAGCGCCCGTAGTGCGTGAAAGCGCGTCCGCGAGCCCGACAGGAAGGCGATCTCCTCGACAGTCGATCCGTCGATCACCGTTCCGTCGTCCATAGCGAGTAATGGAATGTATCGTGTTGTTGAAACTCCTATTAGTAGGCAACAAGTGTCGTGTAGTACCGGTTGTCATGACCGCAGCAACAATGACGGTGAGCACGTAATACCGTCTCTCAAGCGATTTTCGGCGGTTTCGAGTCGCTTCGGCGACCGGACGGCTCGTAGCCTCTCGTCCCGTCGATCGCTCCAAGGGTGCCGTGCTTCGTCGGAGCGGGCGGCGGGCGGTCGAGTACGGGTGTCAGGGTTCATTCGCCGGTTGAAACCGGCGATTAAGGGTACTTCGGGTTGTCATCGAGATGTTTCAGAGTTACTAATACGATCTTCAGACCACGTGAGGCGGTCCTTCAGGCTCTCTGAGCCGTTCTTCAGACTGTATACTACAGTGGGGCCGACTCTCGTGGCATCAAGTAGCGTGTTCCGCACTCGAGGCCGGTGATGACACTGGCGGGGGTGTGGGGATGCGCCGGTGGCGGAGACGTGGGGGTTCCGCGGTGGAACCCCTGCAACCGAAACGGAGAATTCGACAATGACGGACGACGACAGCAAACTGACACGGCGCAGGGTATTGGGCCGGATTAGCAACGGTAGGCGCTATGGGTGCGGTCGGCGGTGCGGGCACCTGGGCGGCCTTTAGCGACTCCGAGACGAGTTCGGGCAACACCGTGAGCGCGGGCACGATCGACCTCGCGAGCATCGACGACACACAAATCGATGCTGGACCGTTGGCTCCCGACGAGAGTGGAGATGTGGTTTTTGATCTGACGAACGGCGGTTCTGTCAGCGGACGACCGAAGGCGTACGTGGAAAATGTCGCCGATCAGGAGAACGGTCGAGAGGATGCGGAGTTGGAAGCGGATGGTGACGGCAGTGGTGAACTGAGCGAAGTGCTGGAGGTGGGAATAAGCTTCTCCGGTGGCGGATCGGGCAGCGGTACACTCGGTAGCTGGGCGGGATCGGAGGTCAAAGGCAACGGATCCGGCGACGGTCAGAACCTCATCGTCAGCTACACCCTCCCGGCAAGTGCCGGAAACAAGTACCAGAGTGACTCGGTCACCTTCGACGTGGTAGCGGTGTTAGAACAGCAAACTTCGTAGTCGAACTGAGGGCCGATCATGAGCGATGAGACTGATGGACCCCGACTGATGCGCCGCCGGTTCCTCGGCGGGATCGGTACCGCCGGGGCTGCGAGCGCCGCCGTAGGTGGGGCACGTGGGCGGCGTTTCGCGATGAGGAGCGGAGCACGGACAACTCCGCGCAGACGGGCACGCTCGACCTACGGCTCAGTGACAGCGACGAAGGGTTCGGGGAGAACGGCGACGGCGTCTCCGGTGAGATACCGATCCCGAACGCGAGCCCCGGTGACACGTTCTCAGGTGACATCACGCTCGAAAACGACGGGTCGCTCGAAGCCGATCACGTCGAACTCGCGTTCCCATACGTGGAGAACGAAGTGGACGGTCACAACGGGAACAACGAGGCCGATATGCCACCGAATTCCGCCGCTGGGATGGCCAAACAGCTCGAAGTGACCAACCTGTACTACGATGGTACGGTTCACGACGATGCTGACGACGCGAACGGCAACGGCCGGATCGACCTCGACGACCTGACAAGGACTCAAAACGACGGCGTGCTCGACGAGCTGACGCCGCCACCATCGGCGAACAGCGGTACCGAGGCGTTGACTGTGGAGCTGAAATTCGCCGACGACCCGGCGAACAACGACTATTAAGGTGATGAGGTAACGTTTACGATCACGATGGGGGCTCCACGGGGCGGCGATCCAGGACCTCTGAGCGCCACCGATTACCGATTTTGTACGACTATGAACATACGACTACCGAACGACCGAATACCGAACCGACGCAGAACGCTCGAACTGGTAGCCATCGTCGTGTTTGTCGCCGCCATCGTTCCCTTCGTCGCTTTCGCGATTGCATAACTCGCGGGCGCGGATCACAGCTACGTGGTCCGCTCCTCCAGTATGGAACCGGCCATGCCGGCGGGTAGTGCCGTCTTCGTCGAGGATGTCGGCTCCAAAGCGGTCGGGAAAGGCGAGGTCATCACCTTCCGCCAGCGCGCCTCGGTCGCCGCAGGCGAGGACGACGGCACGAACCTGGTGACCCACCGGGTCGTCGAGGTTCTCGAGCGCGAGGACGGTCGCTACTTCCGGACGAAAGGCGACGCGAACGAGGACCCCGACCCACGACTCGTCCCGGCCGAGGCGCTCGTCGGGGAGCGGACGTTCTCAGTTCCGGTCCTCGGGCAGCTAATCGTCTACGCCGGCTCGCCATATGGCATCGTCGCGCTCGTGATCGTGCCGACGGCCCTGTTCGCAGCGAGCGAACTGTACGACCTCTTCCTCGCGGTGCGCACCAACCGGGCCGAGCGAGCCGAGAGGACCGAGGCGAGCGACTCCAGTGGAGGGGGGAAACGATGGCGGCTAAGAGAACCGAAGCGGCGGTGCTTCTCGGATTGCTCGTCGTCGCTGCCACGGGGTTCACCGTCGGTTGCGGTACGCAGGCGGCGATGAGCGACACCGAGTCCGCCAGCGTCTCGGTCGCCGCCGGTACGTGGGTCACTGCGGAGCCGGTGACAACTGAGGAGGCGACCCCCACCGAGTCGGAGCAGACGAGCGAAACGACCACGACCACGGACGCGGAGGCTACTGCGGAGCCGGCGGCGACCGAGGCAGCTCCGACGACTGAGACGGCCGTGGCGGAATCGACCCCGACGAACACCACGACCGAACAGGGTCAACTCGGGCAGCCACGCCGATCGGATGCCCGATCGACCGGAACGCTCGCGTCACGGCTTTGTCGGCCCGGCGCTCACATCCAGGCGATGATCGACGCCGAGTTCCGCGACCGGGCGCTCTACCTGCCGGGTGCGGGGACCCTTGTTCTCGCGGATCTCCATCTCGGGCGCGCGGCGACCTCGGCCGTCCAGGTCCCGCTCGGCGAACGGCGGGACATCACAAGCCGACTAGAGGACCTCCTCGATCGGTACAGACCCACCAGGGTCGTGTTCGCGGGCGACGTATTGCACTCCTTTTCGGGCACGCCCGGCGAGGCCGCCGAGTCCTTCGACAGGGCCGTTCGGCTGGTCGAATCACGGGACACGGAACTAGCCATCACGCCCGGCAACCACGACGCGATGCTCGGCGGGCTCTGGAGCGGGGCTAGCGTCGTGGAGTTCACACTCGAAGCCCGAACGCGAGCCCGGGAGGACACCAGCGGCGAGGGCGAGGACAACGGTGAGAACGGAAACACCCGTTCGGGGAAGCGAGACGGGACGATCGTCGTTACTCACGGTCACGAGCCGCCCGAAACGGAGGCCGGCACCTACGTCATCGGCCACGATCACCCGGCGATCGAGATCGAAGGCCAGCGGCGACCTTGCTATCTCTACGGACCCGGTGCGTATGGGAACGCGGACGTGTTGATGCTGCCTGCCTTCACGCGACTGGCCGGCGGCGTCGAGATCAACGGGCTCCACGCTCGGGACCTCCAGTCGCCGCTTCTCACCGATCTGGGGGAGTTTCGGCCGATCGTTTACGACGAAGGGAGCGAGGAGACGCTGTGGTTCCCACCACTGGCGGAGTTCCGGTCGATGTTGTAGGCATTATAAGCGGTTTCCAGCAACCCGACGACCTCGATGAAACCCGGAGAGGAGGGACGGAAGAACGGCTACAGATCGTCGATCGCGGCTGCGGCGGCCCGACGACCGCTTTCGAGGGCGGCGTCGATCGAGGACCAGCCGGTGTACTCCCCTGCGAGGTACGCTCGTCCCTCCGGGGCCTCTACCCCGGGCAGGGAGGCCCGAAAGCCCGGCGGCTGGGCGAACTGCGCGAAGGGGAGTCGATCGGTGTGGATCGCTTCGAGGCGCTCGAAGCGACGCTTGGGATACCACGCCGCGAGCGCCCGCCGGGTCGCGCCGGCCAGGTCCGCGTCGCTCGCTTCGAAGACCGCGTCGTCTTCCTCGTCGCTCCCATTGTGATTCTCCCGTTCTGGCAGGAAGGTCGCGCTGAGCAACTCCCGCCCATCGGGAGCGTACGTCGGGGCGACCTTCGAGAGGGGCACCACCTCGTTCGGGAAGGCGTTCCGAGCGTTGAGTAGTAGGCGTTTGCCCGTTTTCGGGTGTTGGCTCGCCGGCAACGAGTAGTACTGGGTGATACAACCCCGCGCTTCGGTGGGAATTCCTTCGACGCCCGTGGAACCGAGGAGATCGCCAGCCATCCGGGGATCGGTTGCCACCACGGCGGCGTTGGCCGAAAGCGTCTCGCCGTCGAGTGCGATCGTCGCGTCCTCGCCGTTCGCGTCTACTCCTTCGACGGCGCTGTCGAGTGACAGCGAGGCACCCGCTGCCCGCGCGTTGTCGGCGAGCTGGCCGGTGATCGCGCCCATACCCCGAGCGGGAACGACGATCTCCCCCTCGGCGAGCGTCTTGAAGGTGTACTCGAAGACGGCCTTCGAACTCGACAGCGACCGATCGAGCGTGATACCCCCATAGAAGGGCGCGAAGAAGCGCTCGACGAAGCGTTTCGAGAAGCCCCGCTCGGCCAGATAGGTCCCGATAGACCGGTCCTCCTCCTCGCTCTCCGCACCGGCGAGGATTTCATTATAGGTCTTCCGGGCGAGTTCGCGCTGGAGGCGGAGTACGCGCAGGGCGTCGGCGAACCTGACGTTGGGGTTCGAAAGCGTCGCGGGCAGCGAGCGCGGGGCCCGCAGCGGATCGGCGAGGACGGACCTCTCTCCCGGCCGGGCGATCGTCGCGCCGGGGGTGAACTTCCACAGGGAGAGCGCCTCGAAGTCGAGTTCGCGTCGCGCGGCCGGGTAGGCAGTGAAAAGTACCTGAAAGCCGCGATCGAGGACGAACCCGTCTCGGGCCCCGGAGCGAACCCGACCGCCGACCTCGCTCCGCTTTTCGAGTACCTCGACGTTTAGTCCGCTATCGGCGAGATGGCGGGCCGCGGTCAGCCCGGCGAGGCCAGCGCCCACGACGACTACATCGGTCATGGAGGGAGTGTGGTTGCTGGCTACAAAACGTCTCTCAACCCCGTCGCTGTGTGGCCGAAGAGCACTCCGATCGGGTCAGTGGTCGCCGGTTCTCGATCCCGATCGTCCGGCGGGGATGGCGCCACGTCGCTTAACGACGGTCGGACGATGAACAGGGATTAGTCGCTCTCTCCCCGAGCGCCAGCATGGAGACGACACCGGCCTTCGGCGGGCTCGACTGCAGGGACTGTGAGGAATACTTCAGTGCCGAGGAAGCGACTCATCGCTGCCCGGAGTGTGGGGGTATCCTCGACCCGACCTACGACTACGAAGAGATCGCTCTCTCGCAAGCGGACCTCGAAGCGCGATCCTTCGACGGCATGTGGCGCTACGAGGAACTCCTTCCCTTCCCGGAGGAAGCGTCGGTGACGATGGAGGAAGGGACCACCCCCCTTATCGAGTGTCCCGGTCTCGCCGCGGAGCTGGGCGTCGCGGAGGTCTACATCAAGGACGAAGGCCGGAATCCCACCGGGTCGTTCAAGGATCGGGGCCACGCCCTCGCAGTCTCGGCGGCCGCCCAGCGCGGCACGAGCGACGTCGCGCTCGCCTCGGCTGGCAACGCCGGGCAGGCCGCATCGGCGTATGCCGCCCGCGCAGGCATCGACTCGCACGTCTTCTTACCCTCCAGATCGAACTTTGTCAACAAGGCGATGGTAAACGTTCACGGAGGGGATATGACCGTCGTCGAAGGGCGACTGAGCGACGCGGGCGCGGCCGCCGAGGACGCGATTTCCGAGCACGACTGGTACTCGACGGCAACGTTCGTCACGCCCTACCGCCACGAGGGCAAGAAGACGATGTACTACGAGATCGCAGAACAGCTCGACTGGGACGTGCCCGACGCCGTGTTCTACCCGACCGGCGGCGGCGTCGGCCTGATCGGGATGTATAAAGGTGCACGGGAGTTCGAGCGTCTGGGGTTAGGCGAGGGGATTCCTCGGTTCTATGCCGCCCAGTCCGCGGGCTGTGCCCCGGTCGTCGAGGCATGGGAGGAGGGGAACGACCAGCACGACGCCTGGGAGACGCCCGATACGATCTGTGGGGGCATCGAGGTCTCCGATCCTGGCGCGAGTCCCTGGATCTTAGAAGCGCTACGCGAGAGCGACGGTGGGGCGGTCGCAACGCCCGACGAGGACATCCTCGACAGCGCGATCGCGGTCGCCCAACAGGAGGGCTTGGAGATAGGCGCGACGTGTGCGGCGGCCGCGAGCGGAGCCTGGAAGCTCGCTGCCGACGGCGAGTTCGGCGGCGAGGAGACCCTCGTGTTGCTCAATACCGCCGCGGGCAACAAGGAAGACGATATCCTCCGCAGCCACTTGATGAGGAAGGGCATCTAACACCCACCTTTTTGCTCGTCGGGTGTCCTCGCGCATCTTCGGTGTGTGGTTCAAGAGGCGCTTCGCGCCTTTTGTCATCACGAGAGAGCTCCGCTCTCTCGAACGACTGCGGGCACCGTTCCTCGCAAAAACCTGGATTAAAAAGGCCGCTCACTCGTGCCTCCGGCACTCGTTCGGGGGGAACCGCTCGCGCCTGCGGCGTTCGCGGATGCATTGTCGTTTCGGCTCCCCTCTTGGATGCCTGGAACCTTCAGCCCTCGATCTTTTCCCTGGGTCCGCTGTATTCGAGGCATGGAACTCGACTTCGAGTCCTTCGTGCTCGCCGCGGCCACCACGAGTCTCGAGGACGAACCGGCGGCACGTCCCCACGCCGATGCCATCGAGTTCCGGATGGACCTCCTCGATGGGGATCGGGACCCACTGGCCGCACTCGAAGCCTACGACGGCGAGCTGCCGGTCATCGCGACCAACCGAACCGAACGCGAGGGCGGTGACGCCTCCCAGGGCCCACGGCGTCTCGACGTGCTCCGAGCGGCGGCCGAGTTCCCCGCGGTCGCGGCCGTCGACGTCGAACTCGCGACCGTCACCGGCGAGCGCAACGAGGACGGAGTCGAGGGCATCCTTCCCCACGTTCGCACCCATAACGCGGAGGTGATCGTCTCGACGCACGACTTCGAGCACACCCCCCGCAACCGACTTTCGGAGCTGCTCGGCCGGACGAGCGAGTACGGCGACGTCGGGAAGGTCGCTGTCACGGCACAGGACCCCGGCGACGTCCTCGAACTGCTCCGTGCGACCCACCAATCGTCCTCCGGTGAGACGCCGATTGCGACGATGGCGATGGGTGAGGCGGGCCGTCACTCACGCGTCGTCGCACCGCTGTACGGCTCGAAAATCGGCTACGCCCCGGTCGATCCGGCCCAGGCGACCGCCCCCGGCCAGTACGACCTCGCCACGATCGCCGACCTGATCGAAGGGTTGCAGTGAATCCCACTAGGCGAACCGATAAAATAGAGTCGGGGGGAGGGTGTGCATCCGGAGCGAACCACGGTCGCTCCCGTTCGTTCGCTGGCGCTCACTCACCTCCCGCTCCCCGCTCTCGCTCGTTGCACCCGCGAGGACAACGCGAGCGGCCTTTTCAGTCCAGGTTTTTGCTGGGGCCCGCAGTGAGCGAACGAGCAAGGACCCCAGCAAAAAAGTGGGTCTTAGACTAGCTGGAGGTCCCGTTCGGCTTCGAGCAGCTCGTGATAGCGATTGCGGATCGTGACCTCCGAGATGTCCGCGACCTCGCTGACGGCGGCCTGGGTCGTCTTCTCGTTGGTGAGCAACGCGGCGGCATAGACCGCCGCGGCGGCTAGCCCGACGGGACTCTTACCGCTGTGAACGCCCTGGTCCTTGGCGTTCCGGAGCAGTTTGCGAGCCCGGCCCTCCGCCTCGTCGGAGACCTCCAGCGCCGAGGCGAAGCGGGGCACGTAGCTCTCGGGATCGGCGGGCTGGATCTCGAGACCGAGTTCGCGCACGACGTAGCGGTAGGTGCGGGCGATCTCGCTTTTCTCGACGCGGGAGACCTCGGTGATCTCATCTAAGCTGCGAGGCACGCCGGCCTGACGCGCGGCAGCGTAGACCGCAGACGTCGAGACCCCCTCGATCGAGCGCCCGGGAAGCAGGTTCTCGTCGAGCGCACGACGGTAGATCACGCTCGCGGTCTCTCTGACCGTCTCGGGTAGGCCCAGGGCACTTGCCATCCGGTCGATCTCGCCCAGAGCCTGTTTGAGATTGCGATCCTTCGAGTCCCGAGTCCGGAAGCGCTCGTTCCACTTCCGGAGCCGTTGCATCTTCGCGCGCTGGCGCGAGTCGAGCGACCGACCGTAGGCGTCCTTATCGCGCCAGTCGATGTTGGTAGAGAGGCCCTTGTCGTGCATCATCTTCGTAGTCGGCGCTCCCACCCTCGATTTCTGGTTTTTTTCCTGGGAATCGAACGCGCGCCACTCCGGGCCGCGATCGATCTCGTTTTCGGCGATAACGAGCCCGCAGTCCGCACAGACCGTCTCGCCGTGACCACCGTCGGCGATGACCTTCCCGCCACACTCCGGGCAATCGAGCGTGTTGCGCTCCTCGTTCGTCTCGGATTCGGTCTCGCGCTGCTCTTTCGAGACCCGCGTTCGCGTTCGTGTGTCCGTTCCTTTCATTGTGTGTACTGCGGCAGGGGCTATCCGGGCGGGGCACCGACCCGAGAAACTCCACGCCGCTAGTTGTATCAGTGATCGACCGGAAAGGCACTTAGTTATTTACTCGTTGGTGTGCTGACCGTACTCGAACGCCCCCGGCTACCGGCAGCGGGGAATTCCTGACCGGAGTTAACGTTGTATTATAGAATCTCACGACCGTCATGGTGGAGCGATGGGACCGATAGGGCGACGGACCGAACTGAACCTTAGAGATCAGTGGAGATCCGGTCCTCGAACGTGTCGAGGCTCCCACCGAGCTAAGAGAGCGAGGATGACCGACCAATCCTCGCTCGGGACCGATGATGGGTCAGTCCTCGACCGAACGTTCGGGTTCGATCTCCCGGCCAGTGTCGACGGGGCCGACCGACCGGCTCTCCTCGACAGCGGTCGTGAGCGAGACGTTGAGCAGTGCCATCGAGAGAAGACCGCCGATCACGGTGACGACGTTCTTGACGGCGTGATCGACGATCGCCGCTCCCAGCGCGATCGCCCACGGAACCGGCGTGAGGCCGAAGACCAGCAGCGTGAAGGCACCCTCGTACAGTCCGACGCCACCGGGGGAGAGGGGCAGGACTTTCGCTAGGTTCCCGACGCTCACGGCGAAAAATCCCACGGCGATCAGCGTCGTAAGCGGCAAGGAGACATCGAAGGCAGCGAACACTAAAAGGGCGGTCACGACGTCGAACGTCCAGATCGCGACGCTGGAGAGCCCAACTGTGAGAAAGGCCCGCCGGTCGTTCGCGACGGTCTGGATGTCGCCCGCGAAGCGCTCGATCACCCGTGCGACCCGATCGGCGTAGGTATCCGAACTCAGCCGCGAGACCCCAGCGCGAACGAAGTTGCGCTCCGAGCGGGCGCTCGCGATGATGAGACCGACGACCGCGATCGCCGCGAGGCCGACGCCAGCGGCCAGGAGAACAGCGAGTTGGCCGCTACCGGTACTGGCTCCACCCTCACCGCCGCTCGCGACGAGCGCGCCGACCGCCCTGGGGGTCGCGATCCCCGTGGCCGCGAGACCGACGAAGACCGTCCCCGCGAGCGCCGTGATCGTGAGCAGATCGAAGACTCGCTCGATCGCCAGCGAGGCGAACCCGGTCGGATAGGGGACGAGCCGGCGGGTCTTGACGACGTAGGCCCGGACCGCATCGCCCGCCCGCGCGGGAAAAACGAGATTACCAGTCTGGGAGATGAAGATCGCCCCCGTGAGGAAGTCGATCCGCTCACGAAAGCCGAGCTCCCGGAGGACGTCGCGATAGCGCGCGCCACGCAGCGGCCAGGAGAGCAAGTACACCAGGGCAGCCGCCCCGATCAATGCTGGATCGGCCCCCTCCATCCGTTCGATGACCGTCCCGAAGTCGATGTACTGGGTCATAAGCAAAACGGCGAGAAGCGTAAAGAGGGTACCACCGGCGACCGTTACCCGCCGGGTGATCCGGGGCTGGATCGCCAGTTGCCACCAACAGCGCAGGATCTGACTCCCCATTCCTACTACATCGCGGACGAGATCGACCTTCGAATCGCCCTTCGGCGTCCACTCGACCGGGAACTCCGTTACCGAGTAGCCCGCGCGCTGAGCGCGGACGAGTACTTCGGTATCGAAGAACCAGTGATCGTCCTCGACGTCCTCGAGCAGCGGGTGAAGTGCCTCGCGGTCGAAGGCCTTGAACCCACACTGGTGATCCTTGACGTCCGATCGGAGAAAGGACCGGACGAGCCCGTTGTACGCCTTGCTCGGGACACCTCGCTTCGCCGGCCGGTCGGCGACGCTTTCGGACAGCCACCGCGAGCCGGTCGCGACGTCGGCTTCTCCGGATCGAACGGACTCGATCAGCTCCTCGAGATGGGACATGTCCGTCGCCAGGTCCGTATCGAAGTAGGCGAGCGTCTCACCCCGGGCTGCATGGAAGGCTCGCCGCAGCGCGCCCCCGCGCCCGAGACGGCCTTCGGAGTGAACGTGACGAATCCGATCGTCCGCCGCGGCCATTTCGGCGGCGATCTCGGGCGTTCGGTCCTCACAGCCGTCCTCGGCGATCAGCACCTCGAACGTGCCGGTCGGCAGGAACCCTCCCAAAGTGTCGAGTGTAGTCCCGACGGTTTCCTCGATCGTCCGCTCCTCGTTGTACGCGGGGAGGACGACGCTTACTTCGACCGGGCGGCTCATTGTGCGGCATGCGAAAGCGACGCTAAAAGCCCTTTTGGGCTCGCTCCGAGATGATTAGGAACGTTTGTGACGTATGACGCACGTCGTTCGATCCCACCCGAGAGGTGGCTATCGGCCTCTGATAGCGACTGGCGTCGGCGGCGACGACTCAGCGCACCGCCCGG
The DNA here is from genome assembly GCA_003021725.1 of Halobacteriales archaeon QH_8_64_26. Lineage (GTDB taxonomy): Archaea > Halobacteriota > Halobacteria > Halobacteriales > Halococcaceae > PXQR01. Next base: position 55,390 of record PXRA01000065.1, on the reverse strand, counting down.
TCGGGGGAGTCGCCACTCCTAAGACCTGCTCGGCCGAAGCGAGGCGAATGATCGACTCCGGAGTCGACGAGGAGGCGAACGGCACCGCCGAGGACGGCCCGAGTGCCGTCCGGTACTTGAGTAGCGAGGATCTCGCGGGACTGGCGGGCGTCGGCGAGTACGTCGCAGCCGTCCGGGAGGGCTATCGCCAACGGGGCACGGGCGCGCCGGCCGAGCCACGAACCAAGCTCACGAACGCCGACCCTCCCGGGATGTTCACGAGCTACACGGCGATCCTTCCCGAGACCGGGGCGATGGGGGGATATATGTACGCCGCCGGCTTCGGGGCCGGGGACGCCCAGTTCGTGAGCCCGCTATTCGACGCCGATTCGGGGTACTTGCTCGCGGTGCTCGACGGCGCGAGCATGAACCCTTTCAAAACGGGCGCGGCAGGCGCGGTCGGGATCGACGCGCTCGCTCGGGAGGACGCGACCGAGCTGGGGATCATCGGCAGCGGCGCTCAGGCCCGCGGACAGCTCCGCGCCGCGACGGAGGTCCGGGAGTTCGAGACGGTGAACGTCTTTTCCCCGACGAAGGAGAACCGCGAAAGCTTCGCCGCCGAGATGAACGAGCGCTACGACGCGAGCGTGGCCGCCGTCGCCTCCAGTGTCGCGGCGGTCGAAGGCGCGGACGTTCTGATCACCGCGACGACCGCGAGCGAGCCGGTCTTCGACGGCGAGCGCCTCGAAGCCGGGACGCACGTGACGGCGATGGGCCAGTACGACCCCGGCAAGCGCGAACTCGATTCGACGACGATCTCCCGCGCGAAGTACGTCCCCGACCTGTGTGGGCGGGCGACCGCTGAGGGGGACGCCGGCTCCTTTATCGGCGCGCTCGAAGAGGGGGCGATCGGGGACGATCACGTCCACGCGGAACTCGGGGAGATCGTCGCCGGGGAAGCGCCGGGCCGCGAGTCGGCGGGGGAGATCACCGTCTTCGATAGTGGAGGCACCGCGATCGAGACCGTCGCGGCGGCATACATGCTCTACGAGAAAGCGCTGGAGGACGACCTCGGCCAGTCTCTGGAGTGGTTCCCTGCGAGTGAGGCGCTGACCGGGGAGTGACCACGTTCGGTAGCTGAAGTCGAGCGGTCCTGAGATGGCACCGATGGAAACGACCCGGAAGCTTATGGTTAGTTGCATAACAACTCGTACGCATGGGTGCAATCTCGGCGCTCGCGGCGGCTGCTGGAACGCTTCGCAGAAACCCGATCATCTTCGCGGGCGTGTTCGTCCTCTCGGCGATCGGGAGCGTCACCACCATCGGGCAGGTCTGGGGCGGATTCGTCGTTCTCGGAGCGGGGCTCGTAGCACTGCTTCTGAGTCCCTTCCTCACCGGCGGGGTTCTCGGCATGGCCGAAGAAGCGACTGCTGGCGGAACGAGCCTGGCGACGTTACTGAGCGAGGGAAGCGCGAACTACCTCACACTCCTGCTGGCGTCGATCATCCGACTGCTTATCTTCGCTCTCGCCGGTATCCTCTGGGCGATCGGTTCGTTCGTCCTCGTACTCGGTGGGGGCGTCGCTCTCGGGGGTATCGGCAGCGGAGCGGGGATGGGAGCAGCCTTGGGTATCGGTGTCGTCGTTGCGGTCGTGCTCTCCCTTCTCGTCTTTTTCCTCCCGATCTACTTCATCCAGTTCTACGATGTCGCGATCGTGATCAGCGACACGGGAGCCTGGGGGGCGTTCAAGCGGAGCTTCGGGTTCGTCCGTCGGCACCTACTGAGTACGCTCGGGTACACGATCCTCGCTCAGGCGATCAACCTACTCGTCTTGATTCCGACGTTCTGGCTGACGTACGGAGCCCCACTCAGTCTCGCGGAGGTACAGACCGCAGCCCAGCGAATGGCTGGGGCCTCGACGGTAGAAACGCTGATTCCGCTGGTAGCCTATTCGCTCATTGCCGGCACGCTCGTCAGTTCGCTGCTCGTCACCTACCGCGTAACGTACTACACGAGCTTGACGAACGAAGGAACGGAACAGGCTACTACCTAAGCAGTTCGAGTAAGAGGCTCCAGTTGACAACATATGGATGGGAAACGGCGATCCGATATACTGTTCAATGTTCTTATGATCGTGATAGGACTGGTTCCGATAGGATTCGTTTCCTTCGAGCTACTGACCGGAGCGTCGGTGCCGACCCCAGTAGAGGGCATATGGAAACTGGGGGTGCTCCGGCGGGTCGTCGGATCGGTCTGTGGCCTGGTTTTGGCTGCCGTCGGGGCTATCGATATCAAACGCGGTTCGGAACCGACCGAGAGAAGCGACGATACACGCCTGCTGTAGGCTACGAGCGACACACGCGGCACGGGATGACACAGCCGAGAGACATCTTAGCTGACCAACAAACCTTCTTCGGTCGCGGTTCGAACGATATGTGGATCACGTCGCCGTTGCTCCTCGAATTCGGCCGGCGTGAGGGCGATGAATTCCGGGGGTGGTAGTTCCTCGTAGTTCCAGTTCGTGGTGAACGGCCGCGGGCGCTTGTGGTAGGTCACGCCCTCGAAGGCGGACGAGACCAGCAGGATGTCGCTGTCGCTGTGCTCGCGGTAGTCCTCTCGAACCCGGCTGCCGAAGACGATCAGCCGATCGATCGGGACGTCGTGGTCCGCCGCGATCTCACGGGTTCACTCCGCGGCGGCGTTCACTGTCCCGTCCACGACCCTGGTCTCGGTCTCAGTGTACTTGGATTCAGAGATAGGGCCCGAGACCGATCGCACTCACCAGCGAGATTCCGCTCGCGAGCGCCCCCAGCAGGTAGCCCCCGATCGCGCCGCCGTTGAGCAGCGGGAGACCGGCGTGGGCGCGACCCTTCAGCACCAACCAGAGCAGTACGACCAATCCACAGAGCGTCCCCACGAGCGAGGTGAGTGCCGGCAGGTTGAGCGCGATAGCGGGCACGCCGAGGGGGGGGGCCGGCGAGAAGAAGGCCGCGCTCGCGACCATCACCGTCGGCATTACCGCGTCGCCGAGGCCGATGAAGAAGGCATCGCGGTTCCCGAAGCCCTCGCCATCGCCGTCCTCGTCGGCGTCGTCCTCGTCGCTTGCCTCCGAACCGGTGCCCTCTATAGCGCCGCCGTTCGCCGCCGGTTCGACGCCCAGGCCCTCGGGAGTGTCTTTGATCCAGGCCTCGCTTTCGGCAGCGGGGGCCGGTTTCTCCGCGTCGCCCTCGGTCGAGTTCCCACCCTCTGTGCCGGGTTCGTCAGCGTCGGTTTCCTCGCTTTCCGAGCCGCCGTCGAGATAGGAATAGGAAAGCGTCAGCGGAACCACGAGCACGACGGGCACTTTGATCTCCATGACGCCTTCGGCGAGGGTGAGCATGTGTTCGGTGCCATAGACGCTTACCGCGTCGTAGACCGCGAGCACCGAGAGCAGGACGATTGCAGGGAGGGGCCCGAAACTGATGCCAAAGAGCCCCGCGGCACCGGCACCCATGACGAGGCCGACGCCGTCGATGACGTACCACTCGGGGTAGACCAACAGCGCGAGCGCGAGCGTGATCGCCCCGCCGACCGCCAATGCGTTCAGCGGTGCCCCACCGATCGAGACGACGAGGAAGGGCGGGACGAGCACCGAGAAGCCATAGAGCGCGATCGACCCACTGGAGAGCACGATCAGTCCCCGAATGAGCCACTTCACGTCTAGCTTGATCGCGACCAGAAAGACGCCGGTCGCGACGAGGATTGCCCCGAGGTAGACGAAGCTATTGGTAGGATCGGAGGGGTTCGAAACGGCTTGTAAGCCCGCGCGCTGGAAGGGCTGCACGAGTGCGAGCGCGCCGAGTTGGATCGTGAGAAAGAGCCCGAGCGTCGCGAGGACGGCGGCGTAGACGCGCCCTGGGTGGTCCATGCGGGGGGAAGCGACTATGAGGACTTCGGGGTTTGGGTTCGATATCGAACATGGTCAGAATGCACCATAACTACTGATAATCATACGGATTCCTCGTAAGTTCCATGTCACACAGATCATCATCGGGAAATCCACCTACAGAAAACACACTGACAATTAATATCACGTCTGAGGTGCTGGATCATGTGCATTAAGTGCTTCCACGAGCCGTAGCGGTTTCGCCGACTCGCCGTGATGAGGATTGTTATGGCTATGATGTCGTTATGAATTGGGATTATGCAAAATCGTTTGCTTTACAGTACAAGCGTCCGAAGAAAACGACAGGGACGGTTCAAGGGTACAAAGACAAATTCGGTACAAATAGTCCAAGCAGCTTCGTGAAATTTAGTATCGATAGGATCAGTGGAAGCGGCTATGCGAAATGTACCTAGAACCAGATGAGGCCTTCTTTTGCTTGCCAGTTGTTCTTGATAGGACGGGTATGCCAAACAATCTCCAGAAAGAGACCATATTTATAGATATACACGGCATAAGCGTAGATAACCCTACGAGAGTATATATTCCTGATAATCACGAGGAACAATCCCGCGTAAGACTGCCGTTAGGGGGAGTTGATACCCTCAGTGGCATTAGCAATAAGACTATTGAACACCTGAAATCCCCAGAGATACTCGTCCGAGGCAGCGATGGACCAGAGGTTGTTGATCGCAAGTCGATTTTCTACTGGGATACGCTCTGGTCGCGCATTTTGTCGTGTCAGTCGGGGACAGTGATCATACGGAACAGACAACGAGTGCGCTTTAATGAGGAGGTAGAGGGTGGCGTTTCGAATAATACAAGAGTTATTACAGCAGGAGGAAGTCGGCTTCCACAAAGGATGGAAGAAGCTTGGAGCTAATTTCGGGCGTACAGCACCGTTCCGAACAGTTCGGCGGGCGACCCCGTGGTACTGACCGCGAGGTAGGGCCGCTCGACGGGGCCGAACACGTCGACCACCCGACCCGCCTTCGAGAGGGTCTGATCGACGACCGGCGTGCCGATGTCGGGGTGTTCCTCGTCCGGCGAGCGAACGATCGCGAGCCCCTGGGCGACCCGTATCACCTCGCCGACGCGTTTCATCGGCGGAAAGCGATGCTACTGACGGACGATCGCACGGGCCCTCGGGCGGCGAGTCGGATCGTCGAGGACACGCTCACGTCACTCACCCGCGGAGCGCCGTGAGGTAGGCACCGACGGCCTGCAGCAGGTCGGATTTCCCGGCATCGTCGGCGTTTTTCACGAGCACTCGCCCACGGGGGGTGTACTCCCGAGGGTAAGTCTTCTCGCGCTCGATGACCGCATCGTAACCCACCTGACCGACCGCGCGGGCGATCTCGTCGACGCTTGGCTCGCTGACGGCGACCGACAGGGGCACCCGGCGGCCCTCGCTTCGGGAGAGATCGGCGTCGAGGGCGGCCGGCCAGATGACGTTCTCGACCATACCGGGGAGTTCTTCGAGGATCGGATAAACCCTTCCGCCTCAGCGCCGAGGGAATAGCAACCAGCCGCGCTTCGAGGACGCCACCACTACGAGAAATCGTCGAGGTGACGTCGAATAGTCGAAATCGACCCCAGCTGGAGTCCCGTCTCAGTCCCGGTATCGTGCGATCAGAGCCACCGCCAGCAGGGCGACGATCGCGCCGAGAAGCCCGAAGCCCGGCCCAGTCGTGGTCGTCTCGGTGGCGCTCGATCCGTCGGTTCCGCCAGCGGTCGTCCCGCCATCGGCAGCGGTCGTCGTCCCGGCTCCACCGGTACCGGTCCCGGTGGTCGTGGTCGCGCTCACCGTCGCGTTCCCGCCGTCGGCGGCCACCGGCGACTCGGTTGCCGTACTCGTCCCGTTCGTGCTGGCGTTCGCGCTCGCGTCGGTACCCGAGGCGTTTGCGCCTTGCGAGGAGACATCGACCGATGAGAGGTTCGCCTCGCGCATGGCTTCGGGGTGCAGTGCCCGGGCGAGTTTCGTGAGCGGGTAGATGATCCGCGGGGCGGGCTGTTGAATGAGATTGGAGTCGAGTGCCACCGTCCGATTTTCTTCGAGCGCGGGGGTGCTACTGTAGGGTTGGCCCTGGGGGATCGGCGACGCGTCGGGATGGACGATCCACTCGGGGCTCCGGTTCGCGACGATCTCGGAGTTGATCGGCTTATAGCCCGAGATTTCGGCCCGGGCGGCGATGTTGCGCGCCCCGGCGGTTTGTAGCACGTCGTCGATGTGGGTGCCCTGACCGGCGGTGAAGTTATAGAAGTAGTACAGTGCCGGCGGTTGGTCGCTCTCGCCGGTCGCGTTCTCGATCTCACTCACTCGTGTGCGCATCCGTGAGACGGTCTCGGTGGCGTCTTCGCAGCGGCCGGTCAGTCGACCGTAGCGTTCGGTCACGTCGTAGATGTCCTCGATCGAGGTCGCGAGGTTCGTGCTGTAGACGGTGAGACCGGCCTGACGGAGTTGCCTAACCGTCTCGTTGGGGGTCACACTTGCCGCGAAGACAACGTCGGGTTGGAGGCCGACGACCTGCTCAGTGGTTACCGATCCGTCCTCCCTCACGACGTCGGTCTTCCCTTGGGTGCCGTTCAGATAGGTGGTGTACTGCCCGACCGGCATCCCGACGACCGCCTCGCGCGCGCCGATCGCCCACAGCGTCTGGGCGTCGCTGGGCGCGAGCACGACGATCCGGTCCGGTGCTTCCTGAAGGGTCACCTCACTACCGGTTGCGTCGGTTACCGTCGTCGGAAATGAGCATTCCGGGCTATCCTGTTGTGGTGCAATCGGGGCCGTCATCCCAGGGTCCGGCGCGTTCGAACCCGGAACCGGCGCCGGGTCGGCCGCGGCCGGCGCTGCGCTCGCGCCGAGGAAACCCATGCTCGCCGCGACCAGCACCGCTATCGCCACTGCTGCCGCCCGACGGAAACACCCGTGCATGTCGTTCCGGGGTGCGATACGGGTCAATAAGTACTTACCTAATCCAACTCCTCTTGCGTTCATGGAGCGGTGGGGACGGACCCTGCTTTGGTGTGGGGGCCTGAGTCTCGCGCTGATCGCGAGCGTGCTCGCCAGCGCGACGATCGGGCCCGTCTCGATCCCCATCCCGGTCGTCGCACGGGTCGTGCTCGACGGGATCTCGGTCCCGACGCTCGCCCTCGCGAGCGGACCGAGCGAGACGGGGGCGGCGGCCGTCTCGCTCGCCCGGCTAGGGGTCGGTATCGAGTTCGTCTCGCCGTTCGAGTTCTCAGTACCGGAGACGAGTCGAGTGATCGTCGCTCAACTGCGACTCCCCCGGATCGTCCTCGCGGCGGTGGTGGGCTTCTCGCTCGCGTCGGCGGGCGCGGTAATGCAGGGGTTCTTTCGCAATCCGATGGCCGACCCCTCGATCATCGGGGTCTCTTCGGGCGCAGCGGCCGGCGCGGTGGCGTTCATCGTCTTCCCGTTGTCCGTTCCTTTCGGCCTTCAGGGGATGGCCTTCGGCGGCGCGCTCGCGGCTGCCTTTTTGGTCTATCTGATCGCGACCGAAGGGGGCCGGACGCCGGTTGCGACCTTGCTGTTAGCCGGGATCGCGATCCAGACCTTCCTGGGGGCGGTCATCTCGTTTATGTTACTGCAAGCGGGCTGGCAGCTCAAGCAAGCGGTCTACTGGCTGATGGGCCACCTCCAGGCGAGCACCTGGGGGGAGGTGGGCGCAACCCTGCCGGTGGCACTGCTCGCCTTCGCGGTGCTCGCAGCCTACGCTCGTGATCTCAACGTGTTACTCTTGGGTGAGGCCGACGCCCGGTCGCTTGGCATCGAGGTCGAGCGCACCAAGCGAATTCTCCTGGGGATCGCGAGCGTCATCACGGCCGGAGCGGTCGCGGTCGCGGGCGTGATCGGGTTCGTCGGGCTCATCGTTCCCCATGTCATGCGCCTGCTCGTCGGCCCCGATCACCGAATACTACTGCCGACCAGCGCGCTCGCCGGCGCGGTCTTTCTCGTCCTCGCCGACACCGCTGCCCGCACCGGGCCCGCCGAACTGCCCGTGGGCATCGTGACGGCGGCACTCGGCGCGCCCTTTTTCATCTACTTGCTTCGCCGCCGGGAGGTCCACGCGCTGTGATCGAACTCGACGGAGTGGGGGTGAGCCTCGGGGGCCAATCGATCGTTGAACGCGTGAGCTTCGAGGTACCGGAAGGAACTCTGGTCGGGCTCGTCGGCCCGAACGGCGCGGGCAAGACGACCGTCGTGAAGACGATCAATGGGCTGCTCGCGCCCGACGACGGCGAAGTGCGAATCGACGGCGACCCTGTAACAGGACTCTCCGCACGCGAGGTGAGCCGGCGGGTAGCGACCGTGCCACAGGACACCTCGCTGGGGTTCGACTTCCCGGTGCGGGAGGTCGTGGCGATGGGCCGAACCCCCCACCGCTCCCGGTTCGAGCGCACGTCGCCGGTCGACCGCGAGGCGGTCGCGGAGGCCTTAGAGCGCACGCGGATCGCCGAGTTCGCCGATCGATCGATCGAGGCGGTCTCGGGCGGCGAGCGCCAGCGCGTGATACTGGCGCGCGCGCTCTGTCAGCGGAGTTCCCATCTCTTGCTCGACGAGCCGACCGCGAGCCTCGATATCGGTCACGGCGTGCGCATCCTCCGGTTGGCTCGCGAGTTCGTGAGCGAAGGCAAGACGGCGCTCGCGGCGATCCACGAGTTGGATCTCGCCGCACGCTTCTGTGAGGAACTCGTACTCCTCGCCGACGGGGAGGTGCTGGCGACCGGTCCCCCCGAGGCGGTACTTACAGAGACCGACTTGGAGGCGGCCTTCGGCGTCGACGTAGCGGTCACGTCCCACCCGGTCACGGGTGCGGTAAGCGCCACCGCGCTTCCCGACCGCCCCTCGCGGAGCGCGTCGGTTCACGTACTGGGCAGCGGGCAGGAAGGTGCAGCAGCCATTACCCGGTGCTGGCGGGCGGGCTTTCGCACCACCGCAGGCACGCTTCCCAAAGGCGACGTCGCCCTCGCCCGCGCGCGGGCGCTTGACATCGAAGCCGCCACTACCGAACCGTTCGCGCCGATCTCGCCTGCCGCGCGCCAGGAGAGTGCCCGGATGATTCGGGAAGCCGACGTGACCGTGCTCGCGGAAGGCAGGGAGGCATACCGCGAGTTAGCTGCGGCGAGCGAGCGGACGGTCGTTTTCGGCGAGAACGATGTGAACGAGGGGGGCGCGGACGATGGCCCGAGAGCGATCGGGGCGACGGCGGCGAGTGGTGGGACCGAGGGCGACGCGACGCTCGACACTCCTATCGAGAACGGCGAACACGAGTGCGAGGGAAGCGAGCGCGTACAGGTCGGGAGCGACGATACCCTCGTCGATGCGATCGAGCGCGTTCTCGACGGGCGCGACGGAAGCGAGAACTGAGAACGGCACTCCGCCGTCGAGGAGAGCGAGGACCGTTCGGTCTCAGGACTCCTCGCTCGCGAGGTATCGGTCGTAGAGAAGGTCCGTGAGGCGGAGAACGATCGCGACGGGGACCAGGAAGGACAACAGGACGACCATCACGAGCGTGAACCACCGTTCGGAGATCTCCGTCGGCGGCCACAACAGTACCCAGATGTCACCCAGCGGTGCTCGGAACCAGATCGCGACGAACGCAACGGTACAGACCGCAAGGACGATCCGTAGGGCAGTGCGCTTGCGAACCCCGTAGATCGTCTCGGGCGGGTCACGAAACGGGTCGGCGGAACTCATGTGATCTACCGTTAGTCCTCGGTGATCGTCGCTCTTCAGAGGGAGGGTTCGGCTACCGGCCCTTCCCCGGTCGCGTCAGCCGCGTTCAGGACCGGGGCCGGCTTCCTATCCCACCGCCGACGCCGACCTCGTCGAGTTGTTCGGTGAGAATCGCGTTTACCTCCTGGGGCCGGTCGATCCCCTCGAAGACGAGTTCGGTGCCACCCGTGCCCGCAGTGTCGATCCGGATATCGCCGTAGGACAACAGCCGCTCGACGAACGACTGGCTGAGCTGCGTGTTCTGGACCCGATCGAGGCGCAGTTGGGTGACGTCCCGGGAGAGGATGCCGGTCTTGCGATAGACCTCCTCGGAGGTAATGGTGTACCTGACCGCCCACCGCGGGAGGTACCACCGCGCGACGATCAGTAGTCCTACCGGGACGAGGACGAGCGGCACGAACCACAGGGACGGCGGGAGAAAGGGAACGGGAGAAGCGAGGAGCGCAAGCAGGAAGCCGGCGACAATCAGGCCGAGGCCGACGGCGAGTGCGGGTACGACGGGCCGCAGGCTCGGGTGGCCGCTCCAGAGGAGGTCCTCCTCGTCGGTGAGATGCACCCACTCGGGGACGTCGGTCGCCATTCTCTGTAGACGTGAGGTGCGAGGAAACTTACGCGTTCCCGTGCTCACTGTGAGGGGTCAGTAGCCCGCCGCCGGAGGAGTATCCCAGGAGCCGAGGTCCCGACGGCCGGCGACGCTTCACCGCGTGAAACCGTGTAATACAACCAAATTATAATAGGGCGGGTACGGAAGGCTCGCGCATGGCGAGAAGCGACCGACTGCTTGAGGCCGGGGCGTCGATCTGGGAGGCACAGAAGTCCCATCCGTTCGTCACGGAACTGGCCGCGGGCACGCTCGACGAAGGGGCCTTTCTCCACTGGGTCGAGCAGGACTACCTGTACTTGCTCGATTACGCCCGGACCTTTGCGATGGCGGGTGTCCGGGCGCGCGATGAGGAGACCATGCGCGATCTGATAGGGATCTCCCATACTACTCTCGACGAGGAGATGGACCTCCACCGGGAGTTCGCCGCCGACTACGGGCTCTCGGCCGCCGACCTCGAAGCGACGGAGAAAACACCTACGTGTGTCGGGTACACGAATCACTTACTGCGGGTCGCTCACGAGGGCTCGATCGCCGAGATCGCGGCGGCGATCTATCCCTGTGGACAGGGCTATCTCGATGTGGCTACCCACATGGCCGACCTCGCGGACGGCGAGCACCGCTATACGCCCTTCATCGAGACCTACACCTCCGAGGAGTTCCGGGAGGAAGTCGAGTGGCTGCGGGAGTTCGTCGATCGGTGTGGCGAGCGGTTCCCGGGCGAGCACGAGGCCATGCGCGAGGCCTTCCTCACGAGCGCCCGGCTCGAAGCCGCCTTTTGGGAGATGGCTTACACCGAAGAGGAGTGGCCGGTCCGATGACGGGCACACTGAATTCCGGCGACGGTGAACCGTCGGTGCCCGAGACGTTCGCGGCCTACGCCGCCGACCGCGCCGATCCACGAGCGACCGACTGGCTGCGCGAGCGATCCGAACCCGATTGGAGCGAGGCGACCGAGGGTCGCTTCGTCCGCGAGTTGGGTGGGGGCGAGATCTCCGAGGCGGTCTTCCGGCGGTATCTGGTGCAGGATTACGCGTTCGTCGAATCGCTGGCGAGCCTGATCGGCTACGCGATCGGCGACGCGCCGGCGATGGCCGCGAAAGGCCGGTTAGTCGAGTTTCTGGGCACGCTCACCACCGAAGAGAACGACTACTTCGAGCGATCGTTCAACGCGCTCGACGTACCAGCGATGGACCGAAACGATCCGGAGCTGACCGCGAGTACCCGAGCATTCGAGGACCTACTGGGGCGGGCGAGTCGGGAGGGCGGCTACGTCGAGAGTCTTGCGGTGTTCGTCCCAGCCGAATGGGTCTATCTCGCTTGGGCTAGAAACGCCGAGAAAACCCCTTCTGAGTTCTACCTCGCCGAGTGGATCGAACTGCACGACAACCCCGAGTTCGTGTCGTTCGTCGGCTGGCTCCGTGAGGAACTCGATCGGGAGCTCGAAGCTGCGTCGCCGCGCCGCCAGCGCCGACTCGACCGGCTCTTCCGGCGGACGGTCGAACTGGAGCGGGAGTTCTTCGAAGCGGCCTACGAGGGGTAGAAGTTTTCGAAGCCTGGTGCTCCGGTGACGACTCAGAGTCTCCCTCGAAGCGTGACGGTGATCGCAACAATGGCTACACAAACCCCGAGGACGAACGGAATCGGTTGTTCGGCGAAACTCGCTCCCCACTCCCAACCGAGGAACGTCGTCCCGACCACCGCGATCAGGGCGACGAGCACTCCGAGGACAGTCATCGCTGTTGACGAGGAGCTTCTGCCGGATACACTGGACATATCGACAGTTCAATCGCTTGTCGTATGAGCTTTGTGGACACGAGACGATCGACGAGCCGATATCCCCTCGATCGACGAGCCGACGATCCCGGTCGAGTCGGTTCCCTCTCAGTGCTCCGCCCTCGCCGCTTCAACGAGGTCGGTTGCCAGCTCCACGGCGTCGGTCGCGCTCGCGCCGAGTACGTAGGTGATCGGCTCGATCGCGAAGGCCCCCCGGTGGTAGAGCACGCGAGGAACGCCCCGGTCGGCGAAGGACTCGCGCAACCGTTTCTCACGGTCCTCGTAGTCGGCGTCGAACTCCATCGGCTCGATACCTCGCTCGCGGGCAGCATCGAGCAGCCGGTCGTCGGTCGCGACGTTGATCGCTCCTCTGATCTCGGGATCGGCCGCGTTCGCCGCGAGCACCGTACTGGAGACGTGCTCGGACCCGACGTTCGGGACGAATGCGACCGTGCCCTCGCTGCTCGCGAACAACCGGGCTGCCCGCCGAACCGATTCTAACACGTTGCGCTCGGCGACTTTCGCCTCGTCGGGGCCGCGCACACAGATATCACAGCCCAGTCCTTCGAGCGCCGGCATCGCCTCCTCGTGGACAGCACAGATCGGTCCCCGGTTCTCGAACTCCTCTACCAACCCGACGAGTTCCGAGAGCGCTTCGTAACCGTCCATCTCGCCGGTCGCGAAGCCCTCGGCGATGGCCTCGATCGTCGCGACCATCCGTGGGTCCTCGCTGAAGCGGGGTTCGAGCGCGACGTCACCGCCGACGTAGTTCGAGACCGCGGGCTGGCTCACTCCCAGATGGGAAGCGATGGCCTGCTGGCTCAATCCCCTCGCGTCGAGCTCCGCGGCGAGCATCGCCCGGGCGGTCGGAACGAACCGGTCGGCGACGATCTCGCTCGGCAGCCGCAACATACCCACATCTCCCGCGGGACGGCCATAACTCCCCCGGCACTACGGCGAGCGACCGCCCCACGAAAACCCGCCGACGGAATCGATGGAGCCGGCCGCGAACGGCCGGTGTGCATAAGTCACTAATACAACCAGCTATTGAGTCGGATGAGATGAGGAGCATAAACCGAGCGAAAGGACGGGATCGATGGTGGTAACGGCAAGCGCCGCGCTCTCGCTGACAGCAGTGACGCTCGCGGCTTTCGCGGGGGTAGGGATCCGGTACTCGCGGGGCGGGGAAGGGTCGATCGAGGACTTCCTCACCGCACGCGACAGCGCGGGGACCGGGACGCTGACGGCGACGCTGATCGCCTCCAGTATGGGTGCCTGGATACTGTTCAGTCCGGCGGAAGCGGGAGCGGCTTTCGGCGGTATCAGCGCCGCTGCGGGGTATGGGATCGGCAGCGCGCTGGCGCTTTTCGCCTTCGCCTTGTTGGGGCCCCGCATCCGAGAACTGATCCCGGCCGGTCACAGCCTCACCGAGTACGCCCTCGCGCGGTACGGGCGGGCGATGTACGCCTACGTGCTCGCGGTGAGCGTGCTGTATATGTTCGTCTTCCTCGCCGCGGAGATGACGGGCATCACCGGCGCGCTCGCGCTGGTCGCAGGCGTCCAGGCCTGGCAGACCGCCTTGCTGATCGGTCTGTTCGTACTGGCCTACACCGCCTACGGGGGACTGGAAGCGAGCATCTTCACCGATACGATCCAGACGCTGCTGATCCTGCCGCTACTGGCGGTCGGCTTTGCGGGTGCGCTGCTCGCACTCGGCGGGACGGGCGAGATCTACCGGACGGCAGTCGCGACGAGCCCCGAGTTGCTGAATCCCGCCTTCCTCCCGGGCGTGGAGTTCGGTGCCTACGTCGTGATCGCGGTCGTCGGCGCGGAGATGCTGAACCAGGCGTGGTGGCAGCGGATCTACGCCGCCGAGAGCGCGAGGACGCTGCGGCGATCGTTCCTGGTGAGCGCACTCGCCGTGTTGCCGATGATCGTGTTAGCAGGACTCTTCGGCGTCGCTGCGGCGGGACTTGGCCTCGTGAACGCCGGCGCGAACTACAACGCCGACATCGCTTTCTTTCTCGTGCTGCAAGAAGCGTTTCCCGAGTGGGTCGTCTTAGTGGTAGTCCTACTCGCCGTCCTGCTGGTGATGAGCACCGCCGACACGCTCTTCAACGCGATCGCGAGCGTCGTTACTGCGGACCTCCCCCGGATATTGAACGATCCCAGCACGGGGACGCTGACGGCCGCCGCCCGGTTGCTCACCGCGGTCGTGGCGATCGCGGCGGCCTGGGTCGGTGCGCAAGGCTACAGCGTTCTCGCCCTCTTTCTCACCGCCGACCTGCTCGCCGCGGCGACCTTTCTGCCCTTGCTCGCCGGCTTGTATACCGAGGAACTCACTGGGGGTGGCGCACTGGGATCGAGCCTCGCCGGCCTCCTCGTAGGACTGGCCTTCTTCCCGACGCTTCGGGGCGTCGTGAGCACGGTCGTTCCCACGCTGCCGACCGCCTCCTTTCTGTTCGCCTTCTCGGGGGCCGCGCTCGTTTCCGGGGGGTTGGCACTGCTTGCCGCACAGGTCACCGGAAGCCGCTACGACCTCGGACGCCTCGGCCACGAGATCGGACGGCTCGACGAGGGCGAGCCGGCGGCCGACGGCGGTACTCGCGGAAATCGACTGCCTCGCGAGGAGTCGAGCGGGGCTGAGGAAGCGAGTCGAACGGAGGACAGCCGATGATCGCGCCCGTCGCGATCGGCCCCGGGACCTTCGCAGCACTGGTGTGGGGGGCGATCGTGCTCGTCGCAGGCGTGTTCGGCTACGAGATCTACGCCGTGCTATCCGAATCGCGGATGGAGTGACGCGGACGACCGGAAGCCTCCCGTCTCGCATCGGGTTCGGGCGACCGGGCGACGCCGGGTAATCGAGATCGGATAACGTAGCCCGCCTAGCATCGAACTACCGCATTGGAGCGCGAAGCCGCCCCGTTTCGTAGTCCAGGTGTGGTAATCGCCTCAGAGATCAGCTTCGGAAGCGTTGCTCACGTCGAAACGGGAGATCTGGGGCTCGCCGGCGAGCAACTCGGGAAGCGCTGCCTCGAACTCCCCGAAGTGATCGCTCTCGGCGTGGGCACCGAAGGCCGCTTCGTCCTCGTAGCGCTCGAAGAAGCGAAAGACGGTCCCGTCCTCGACGTCGGTCGCGACCCGGTAGTCGACGACGTCCTCCTCCGCGCGGGACTGCTCGGCGAGGTCTCGGACTAGATCGAGTGCTCTCTCGTGGCTATCGGGATCGACCGGAAACGTCGCATGAACGACTAATATTGCACCAGCGTTGACAGGCGAGCGAAATATAAACCCTCGTCGTCCGCACGCCGTCGCTGTCGAGCGGACGGGATCGACCGAACGATCGTCGTCCGTAGTTATTTACTCTATCCAACAGTAACGGCTGATGATGGCCAGCGATCTCCGCAGGGAGACGAGGCGGGGGGCACTCGTTCTGTTCGTCGCCAGCGGGGTGGTCCTCGCGCTCGGTTCCGTCGGGTTCGAGCCGTCGATGGCGCTCTTCGGTGTGTTCGCCGCGATCGCTGTGTTACTTCTGGGAGGGTGGTACGTGCTCGACGAGTCGCCATACCCGCCGGAAGCCTGGCTCGTCTCGGCCACCGTAGCCGCAGTGATGGTGCTGAGCGGTGATGGATCATCGGGTGCGCTCCAGTCCGTCGGCGTCGCGCTGGCGGCTTCGGGTGTCGTCACTATCGTGATCTCGCCCGCGATGGCGTACGCTGCTCGGGCAGGCGAGTCGGTCGGCGATCGGCTAACCGACGAGAAGTGAGGTCGAAATCGGGGTCGCTCGAGCCGGCAGCGGAGCCTACCCGGTATCAATAGCGTGTATTAACAGCCCCAGGTCGTTTTAACGAGGCCGGTACACGTCCAGGAGGAGATGACCGACGTCAGCGACGGCGCCGATGACCGACCGCACGGCCGAGGAGGGCGATCGTACCGGGGTGGTGTGCAATGGTGAGTTTGACCGATCCCATCGTCGTGACGATGGCGCTGTACTTCGCGGGGACGATCCTCGTCGCGTGGTGGTTCGGTCGCGGGGCGAGCAGTGGCTACGTCGATTTCACCTTGGCAGGCAAGAACCTGGAGTTACTTCCCTTCACGATGACCTATTTCTCGACGTTCGTCGGCGGCGGCCTTACGATGGGCATCGCACAGAAGGCCTTCATCGAGGGGATCAGCGCCCAGTGGTACGCGATGAGCCAGGGCCTGGCCTGGATAACGGTCTCTACTTTCATCGGCGTGCTCTATGGCTTCGACGTCGTGAGCACGCCGGATCTCTTAGGGCGAGTGTTCGGCTCGTACACCAAGTATTTCGCCGCCCTGTTCACCCTGATCGGCCAGATCTCTTTGACTGCCGCCCAGACGATCGGGATGGCGACGATCATCGCAACAGTGACCGACATCTCCCTGCAGGTGGGGTTTTGGATTAGCACGCTCGTGTTCGTCGGCATCACAGTTTGGGGCGGGATGAGCTCGGTCGCGTGGGCCGATACCTTCCATGGCATCGTCATCATCGTCGGCATGGTCGTCGCGATCCCGGTCGCCCTATCGAATGCCGGCGGGATCGGGGCGGTCAGCAGCCAGCTATCCCCCTCAGGAACGAACTGGTTCGGGGTTGGTCTCGTCCAGATCGCCAGCTGGTATCTACTCTACATCACCGTCGCGGGTGCCCAACAGCACCTCCTGCAACGGACGTGGGCGGCGAAAAACGCCCGCGTCGCGAAGATCGGGGTCTTCCTCTCCGGACTGGTTATCACCGGCTACGGAATCCTGACTGCGACCGCCGGGCTGATCGCACAGGCACAGGGCGCAGGGATCGATTCTTCCTTGGCCTTTGCCTGGACGCTTCAGAACACCCTGCCGCCGGTGTTCGCGGGCCTGTTGCTCGCCGCGGCGGTCGGCGGCGTGATGAGCGGCGCGGATTCGTTCCTGCTCGCCGGCGCGACCACCTTCGTCAACGATCTGTATCTCCCCTATCGCGGCGGCAGCGAGGGGGTCTCCGAGGCCCATCTCGTCAGGATGACCCGCAGTGCAATCTTGGTCTTCGGCATCGGCGCGGCGCTGATCGCCCTCAGCGGGATCCGGATCGTCGCCGTCGAGAGCATCGGCCTGGGGATCATGTCAGTGCTTTTCGCGGGCATCCTCGCGATGTTCTGGGACGGTACCAAACGCGAAGCCGGCCTCCCCGGGTTCGTCGTCGGCGGGTTAGTATTCGCTCTCTGGCACTTCGGGCTCGGCGAACCGGCGCTGCTCGGCGAAGGGCCGCTCGAATCCGCAGTGCCGGCGACGATCGCCGCGCTCGTGACGATCGTCCTCGTGAGTTATCTGTACTCGGCCGGCGAGACGTTCACCGTCGAGGAGATCAAGCAGGCAGCGACGCGGGACATGGAACGGTTTACCGGCGGCGAGGCGACGGTCGCCGATGGCGGACAGGAGATGACTGACGAGGAGTGAAGTCGTCCCACTGATACCCTCCGATAAGCGATAACTCGAAAAACCACCAGCGGGCGGGACTAAAAGGGGCTGGAACTATCGGCGAACCCCGGTGAAGCAAGCACGTGAGCGAACGGTAGTGAGCGAGGCGCATGGTTCGAGACGGCGAAGCCGTCTCGTTATCACAAAAGAGGCTTCGCGTCTTTTGAACGACAGCGAGCCGCGGGAGTCGAGAGTTCCAGGGCCTTTCGAGATCGCTATTGATTCGTCCTCGATATCGTCTACTCGAGCCGGCTATTCTTCCAGTAATTGCTCCGCTAGCATCGGTACGAACGTCCCGATATCGGTGACCATCCCCACGGCCTGGGCGCTCCCGCGATCGAGTAATTGAGTGACGGTCGCCGGGTCGATGTCCACACAGATCACCCGAGTCGAGGAGGGCAGGCAGTTCCCGACGGCCACCGAGTGCAGCAAGGTCGAAAGCATGAGCACCAGGTCGGCCTCGTGGGCCTGCTCGCGGATGGCATCTTGAGCTTCTACCGCGTCGGTGATCGTATCGGGCAAGGGGCCATCGTCCCGGATCGACCCCGCGAGCACGTAGGGCACGCCCTCTTGGACACATCGATACATCACGCCCGACTCGACCAGCCCCGACGCGACGGCTTCAGTGATCCCCCCGGCGCGGATGATCTCGCTGATCGCGTAGATGTGATGTTTGTGGCCCTTCCGCGGGTGATCGAGCGTCTCGGTATCGACCCCGAGGGACGTGCCATAGAGATCGCGTTCGAGGTCGTGGACCGCGAAGCCATTGCCCGCGGACAGTGCATCGATATACCCCTCACTCACCAACCGGGCGAGGTCGTCCCGAGCACCTGAATGAACCAGTGCCGGCCCGGGAACGACGAGGATCGAGCCGTCCTCGCGTTTGGTCTCGCGGATGGCGTCTGCCACCCGCGCGATCGTCGACCGGGAGGGCCGTTCGCTCGAAACCCCACCCTCCATGAACCCGAAGGCTCCCTCCCTACTTCGAGGGCGTTCGGGAGGACTGACGCGAATGCCGGCCTCACCAGTGACGATCAGATCCCCTTCCTCGATGGCGTTGAGCACCTTGGTGTAGGCTCTCCCCTCCTCGGAATCGATCACGACCGCACAGTCCATCTCGATGCGCTCGACAAGGAGCCACTGGCCCTCGTGGCGGATCTCGGTCGGGTGGTTGGTCGTCGAGTAGAAGTTCGGCGGGACCACCTGATCGGCGGGCGCGGGTTCGAGAGTCGCGTCAACCGGATCGGAGAGGTTCGCGCCGTTCTGGTGGAGTTCGTGGACGATCGAGCGGAGTGCACCCTCGCTGTCGGCGCTCACGGACATTCGGGCGTAGGACTCCGCGGTTTCCGAGCGCCCGACCTCGAACTCCTCGACCTCGAAGGAACCTCCGAGATCCATGACGATGCCGAAACAGGCCTGCATCATCCCCGAGTCGATGATGTGACCTTCCAATTCCACCTCACGAGAGACGGTCATGCCTGCGAGGAGACCGGAGAGGGCAAATCGGTTGTGGAACGGCCTCACGACCCGCCGCCGGTCCGACACTCGACGTGCCAGGCCCCGGCCGATCCTCCCGTCGGGTTAGTGTCGGTACTGGTATCCGTGCCAGTGCCGGTCTCGGCGACTCCACACAACCGCTCGTAGAGGGCCGCCAGTCCCTCCGAGTCGGTGTCGGGCAGGACGTGGAACTCAACGGTGCCATCGCGGATCGCTACCCGGAAAACGTCTCCCGTCTCCCGATCGTGAACCAACAGCACCGGCATCGGGAGGTCGAACCAGTCGCCGTAGGTGTAGGGATCCGTATCGAGCACGCCTTCGAGACGGTCGTACAACCATCCGTCCGTATCGGGGACGTCCTCGGGCACCGAATCGGGCGTGAGCACGAACACCGTCGTTCCCTCGTAGGAGAGCCCGTCCGATCGCGAGAACCGGCGCTCGGGACGCTGCGGGATGGCGAACGACGGTCGGGAGCGGGGCTCTGACATCGATAGGGACTCCGGTGCGCTGTCTCCTAGTTATCGTTCTCGACTACTTGTACTTTCCCTGGAAGACATCGGTCCTTACGGCCGCCTGAAGGTATACTCGAAACGTTCAGTCCCTTCGTCATCCCCCTCTTTAGCATCGCCCCCCTCGGTTCCGGCGAGGACGGTGAGCGCGCCGTTCGCGTGGTCGAATCGGAGTACTGCCGCCTCCATGCCATCTAGATCGTGAAGCGGCATCCCGGCGCTCACGACGCCGCTTCGTTGGATCTCGAAGCGGGCGTTCCCGACCTCATAGGACGCTTTCTCCTCGGTTGTCGAAACCGCGCCGCGCTCGCCGGCGAAGCGTTCGAGATTGACGAGGACGGCCTCCCAGTTCTCGATCGGGACCTCGATGGTGTCGGTTCCTTCGGGATCGCTCGAAGAAGTCACGTATCGTTCGAGGGCGGGCACTCGGTTTCGCCTGTCGGTTCCGGAAACGCTCGATTGCTATCGGCGTACCGACGGCGAACGTTTAATCCGATGGTAAGCGAGTTAGGGAGCGATGGCGACCGATAACGACTATGACGGTGACGACTCCGACCCGAACGGAGGCGATACCGGTGAGAACGACGCTGACGACCGCCGCCTCGTTCCCGGCTGGCAGGGCCGGTACTACGAGGATTTCGCGGTGGGCGATATCTACAAACATCCCTACGGCCGGACGGTAACCGAGACGGACAACGTCTGGTTCACCAATCTCACCCTCAACGCCAATCCGATGCACTTCAACGAGCCCTACGCCGCCGAAACCGAGTTCGGCGAGCGGCTCGTCGACGGGCCGTTCGTGATCGCTTTGGCCGTGGGCATGAGCGTTGTTGACGTCTCGACGAACGCCACTGCCAACCTGGGCTACGACGAGGTGAGACATCACGGCCCGGTCTTTCACGGCGATACGATCTTCGCCGAGAGCGAGGTGCGCTCGAAGCGGGAACTCGATTCCCGCGAACACGTCGGCATCGTCACGACCGAACTTGAATACGCCGGACCGTCGGCCGCCCAGCCGCCGGGCTGGCCCGAGGGCATCGGAACTCAGCCCGAGGATCTGGGCTGAGGTGTGAGACGAGCGTAACCGACGATCCGGAGTATCCGACCGGCGAGGACGTACTCGCTATCCGCGCCGACATCGTGGCCAGCGATCGAGGGACCGACCCGAGCGTCCGTACCCCGAAAGCGGTGTCCTCGGCACTCACCTACGTCGGGGGAGGGGGTACTTCGAGCAGGTGCCGGGAACGGTTCACAAAAGGGGGCTCGTCTCGTGCGATTGCTCGCAGCCGAGCATCCGTTCGTCGACGGGAACAAGCGAACCGCGCTCGTCACTGCCGACGTCGCCTCGCCGAGATCGGTCGAGAACGCCATGCCGACGTCTACGAGAGCCTCGCGCGGGAGCAAAGCGCTAGTAAAGATTCCGCATCGCACCGACGAGAAAAGGACCTGCGAACCCGTCGGGTTCGCCGATCACGAGGATCAACCCGACGGAGAAGCGCTGAGCGACCGCGAGTATCGGCTACCGGCCGATGCGGGAAACCAGCGGCGATCGAGAGCAATGATTCGAATCAGCACGGGACCTATCGTGGCGGGTAGGCGTCCCGCCAGGATCGTTCGCGCTCGAAGACTGCACTCGCCCGGAGCACCCACTCATCAGCACGGCGGGGACCGATAACCTGGAGGCCGACGGGCAGCTCGTCGACGAACCCCGCCGGAAGCGAGGCCGCGGGGTTGCCGGTGAGATTGAGCGGCCAGGCGAGATGCCAGCCGTGCAGCGGGTGGATCGCCTCGCCGTCGATCGCCGTCGGTTCGGTATCCTTTGGGAAGGGTACGGTCGTGAGCAGGGGTGTACAGAGCAGGTCGTAGCGCTCGAAGACGTCCTGTATCGCGTCGTAGGCACTCGTCCGGACTCGCTCGGCGCGCTTGAAATCGATCGCGCTCACCTCCATTGCCTTCGCGATCCGCGAAGTGACTTCCCCGGTGATTTCGACCTCGGGACCGGGATCGAGGAGATCGATACCCGCGTTTCGCCCCAAGTCGTCGTACAAGCCCGCATAGCGGACCTGAAGGAGCGTGCTCAGCGCTTCGAAGAGGGTCTGCCAGGAGTCCTCGAAGACCGATTCGATACTGCTGACGTCCGCGCCGGCGGCTTCGAAGGTCTCCACTGCGTCGGCGACCGTGCGCCCGATTCCCTCCTCGTAGCGGCCGATACCCAGGTCGGGACTATACGCGATATCGAGGCCGTCGAGGGGCTGGTCGTCCTCGATCGATCGGACCACCTCGCGGTAGGGCTCCGCCGCCGGTTGCTCGGGGAGGCTGTGGGGATCGGCCGGGTGTGGGCCCGCGAGCACGTCGAGCGCGAGGGCGGTGTCCGCTACCGTTCGGCTCATCGGCCCGACGTGACCGTAGGGTTGGATCGGAACGAACGCGTCGGTTCTGGTAGACGCCGGACCGCGGGCGATGCGCCCGAACTCCGGGACGAGCGCGTAGGTGCCACACGCACTCGAGGGAACTCGGAGCGAGCCGGCGGCGTCGGTGCCAAGCGCCAGCGGAACGAGGCCATCGGCGAGCGCCGCAGCACTCCCTCCCGAGGAACCGCCAGCCGTTCGATCGGTGTTCCAAGGATTCGCCGTCGTGCCGAACAGGAGGTTGCTCGTCATCGGCTTGCGACCGAACTCGGGGGTGTTCGTCTTCCCGACGATCACCGCCCCCGCGGCTTCGAGCCGCGAGACGACGAGGGCGCTCCTCTCGGGAGTGTGCTCGGCGAAGGCCATCGATCCGTAGGTCGTGCGCATCCCGGCGACGTCGATCAGGTCCTTGACTCCTATGGGAACTCCGGCGAGCGGGCCGACCGTCTCGCCCGCCGCTATCGCGCGATCGACGTCGCGTGCGCTCTCGCGGGCGCGGTCGGGGGCGATCGTACAGAAGGCATTGGTGGCCTCGTTGCGGGCCTCGATCCGATCGAAGGTCGCCTCGATCACCGAAAGTGCCGAGCGTTCCCCTTCTCGAATCGCCGCGGCGATCGCGGTCGCCGATCGATACGATCCATCGCGTCCCATCGGGAGAGAGTCTCCCCACGCCCGCATAAGCCTACGGGAACCAGGAACCGGCGGCACCGGCGAAATCACCGACGCGACCTCGCCGTCGCGATCGAGCCCCGGCGGGAACCGGGGCCGACCGACTCGACGTCGAAGGAGTGTTGGTCAGGCGTCGAACGCGTCGACGCCGGCCTGTGCGACGGTGATGTCCTCCTCGACGGTGCCGCTGCTGGCACCGACCGCGCCCACCACCGCTCCGCCGTCAACATCGCCGTCGGTGATCGGGATCCCGCCGCCGTAAATGACGAAGCGGCCGCCGTCGTCCGACTGGATGCCATGCAAGGAGGCGTCCGGGCGAGCCGCCTCGGCGAGGGCCTCGGTCGTGTCCTCGAGGGCGACGGCGGTGTAGGCTTTCTCCTGGGCGATCGAGACGCTCCCGAGCAGGCCACCGTCCATCCGCCGGAAGGCAACGAGGTTCGCGCCGTCATCGACGACCGCGATACACATCGGGACATCGATCTCCGTGGCGCGTTGTTCCGCTGCGTCGAGTAGCTCCTTTGCGACCGCTAACGTGACCTGTGTCATGAGTCCGCTCGATCCATCACGGCTCGCCTATATAGTTCTTGGCCTGCGGTAGCGTTACACAGTCTCCGCGAGCCTCGATCCCCAACTGCCGGCCGGCGGCCGTCGATCGATCGGATCGGACGCGGACTCGCAAGTGGAAAGCTATTTGCGGACGAGCGGCGATCAGTCGCCAGGACGAATGGATCGCCTTCGAGAATCCCGGTCCGGAGGGGATAACAGGAGCCTTGCCGGGACGGTACTGATCACGATCGACTCGCTGCGAGCCGACGCGCTCTCGGGAACCGGAGCGGGCGAACACGCCCCGACGCTTACCGGGCTCCGCGATCGCGGGACGACCTTCGAGAACGCCTTCGCACACGGTAACTGGACGCCGTTTTCGTTCCCGTCGATCATGTCCTCCCGGCCCGTCTTCGAGCGCTCGCGGTCTATCGGCCTGCCCGAGTCGCCGACGCTCGCCGAAACGCTCTCGGGAGCGGGGATCACGACCGCGGGCATCAACGCTGCGAACGGCTTTCTAACCGATCATTGGGGGTACGACCGGGGCTTTCGGGAGTTCGACGCCCTGCTCGGAGAGGACAATGGGGTCTACAGCAAGTACCTGAGTGCCCATCCCACCGTTCAAGGCTGGGTGCAACTGGTAGGCACGGCGGCCCGGCGGGCGGGCAAGCGAGCACAGGGGGCGATCACCTCGGCAGCGGACGGGAACCTCGGGCCGGGGACCCCAGGGGTCATATCGAGCGAAAGCCCCCGAGGCACCCGTGGGAGCACTGCGGGCGACGCTCGCGCGGCGGCCGTCGGGGCTCGTGCCCGGTCGTTCGTCGATCGGGTCGAAGAACCCTTCTTCGTCTGGATTCACTACATGGACGCTCATACACCTTATCTCCCCGCGCCGCGTCACGTCACGGCGGTCACGGGCGACCGGGTCGGAATAGTAAGAGCGCTGCGCGCACACGCCCGGACCGGCCTCGGGCTCGAAGTCGACGCGGGGACACTGGGCCGGCTCCGCCAACTCTACCGCGCGGCGATCCGCGGGATCGACGCCAGCGTCCGGAACGTGCTCGACGGGTTGGCTGCCCGTGGCCTGCGCGATCGCACCTCGATCATCGTCGCCGGCGACCACGGCGAGGAGTTCCAGGAACACGGCCACTTGGCACACTATCCCAAGCTCTACGAGGAGCTGATCCACGTTCCCCTGATCGTCGATCACCCCGACGGACTCTCACAACGGGCCGCTCCGGCAGTCGGTCTCGATGCGATCGCGCCGACGATCTGTGCTGGCATGGGTGTCGATAGCCCGCCCGAATTCGAGGGTCGGAGCCTCGATCGAGCGATCCGAAGCGGCGAGACGGTCGCGGAACAGCCCGTAGTGTCGGTCACCGTCCGCGGCGGAAAGGTCACCCAACAGCCCATCCCGCGGCGCCTCGACGAGGGGGAGTTACTCGCGAGCGCACGCACGCAGGAGTGGGCCTACATCTACCATACCGACTCCGGTCGCCGGGAACTCTACCGGCGGTCGGTCGACCCGGCTGAACGGGAGAACGTCTACGCGGAGCACGCAGGTACCGAGACGGTCGGACGGCTCCACCGAGCAGTGAGCGAGCACGTCGATCGCCTCGGCGGCATCGAGGAGGCAAACGAGCGAGGGCCGCCCTCGGGCGTCGCCACGCGGCTGAAGGCGCTTGGCTACAAGTGACCCGCTGCCCGGGCGCATGAACCAGGCTCTCCGGTGGCGACGGCCGGTCGAATCGAGCCACCGAGCTATCGAACGAGCGACAACGGTTTTCGAGCGCAGCGGTCCGGAAACCCTATGAGCGAGACGGTGCCGACCGAGGTCGAGGAACTGCTCACCAGCGAACCGCTGATAGCCCACCTCGCGACCAGCGTCGAGGACCGCCCGCACGTCGCGCCCGTCTGGTACGGCTACGCCGAGGGGACGATCGAGGTGCTCACGACGGGCCGAAAGCTGGCAAACATCCGCGAGAACCCGCGGGTCGCGCTGTCGGTCCAGAAAGACGAGAACGGACGGGCGCAGTGGGCCGTGACGGTGCTCGGGCGGGCGGCGGTGATCGAAGACGACGAGGAGACCCGGGCCGCCGAAGCGCGGGTCAACCCCAAGTACGGTGCCGACCCCTCGGCATGGCCGGAGAACGTCCTCGTACGGATCGATCCCGGAACCATACATTACTCGACGTACTGACCGGTCTTCGTCCCCAAGCGATCGATGACGAGGCTGGAGTGGCGGTCGGCTGCCGAGCATCGACGGTCGTATGCTCGCCGGCCGCCGAGGACCGATCGATGCGGCTCGCACGAGCACGAACGGGCAATGGCATCGTCGAAGGAAGCGTAGCGAACGGGGACCTCCACGCCGGGAGCGAGCGCTACGCGCTCGGCGAGGAAGCGACACTGCTCGCTCCCTGTGCCCCCTCGGCGCTGTACTGTGTCGGACGGAACTACGCCGCGACGCTCGAGCAAATGGACTACGACCGACCGGAAGAGCCCGACTTCTTCCTCAAGCCGCCGACGTCGGTCCATCCGCCCGGAGCGCAGTTGGCCTATCCATCCTTCACGAGCGAACTCACCTACGCCGGGGAGCTGGCGGCCGTGATCGACCGGAAGTGTCACGCGATCGATCCCGAGGACGTTTCCGACGTACTGAGAGGCTATACGATCATGAACGATCTCGATGCGCTCGATCAACCGGGGCGGACGGCCCGGAAGGCCTTCGATGGCTCCGCACCGCTCGGGCCCTGGATCGCGACCGATGTCGATCCGACGGCAATGGCCATGGAAACGACGGTCAGTGGCGAGATCCGCCAGGAAGCTTCGACCGGACGGATGTTGTTCGATCCCGCGGAGGTGGTCGCCTTTCTCTCCGAACGCTTTACTTTCCGCCCCGGCGACGCGATCGCCTTCGGCAGTCCGGCCAACCCCGGCCTCCTCGAACCGGGCGACGAGATCGAGATCTGGTACGAGGGGGTCGGCACGCTAAGGACAACGATCGGGCCGGCGAACGCTCGAACGGACTGACCGGTCCGGAGAGTGAGCCGCCGGTCTCCGGTCGTCGAAAGCACCTCAGCGGCGCAGGTCCATCTCCTCGGCTCGTTCGGCGGCCAGTTCGGCGACTTCCTCGGCACTCAGGTTCGACTGGTCCGCAAGGACCCGGGTCATCATTCCGAGCTGGGTGACCGCCAGCCCCTGGAGGTCGGCGTCGTCGGCGTTCGCGAAGTAGAACTCGTTTTCACCAGCATCGTCGATCAGCCCGACGTACATCGAGCGGACGTCCTCGTCGGCGATTTCCTCGGCGGCGCGTCCCTGATGCGGTCGAACTCCTCGTCGGCTGGCTCACTATCGCTCATCGGTACGGGCGACTCCCAGCCGTACGCCAAAGAACGTTTCCGCCCGGCAGCCCGCCCTGCCGGTTCGACGTCGCGAGCCCGTGTCGTTCCCGACCGAGCTCGCGAGCGCCCACCGCTGGGCGGACCACAGGCGAAGAACCGAGTTCCCGGACGAATCGAAACGAGCCGTCGGTGTTCCCGCCTCGGGCGATATCGATCGAACCGAACACACCGTGAGCCAAGCTGTGGCGTGTTCCGAGGGATTTTACTGTGCGGTCCTCATAGGAAAGTATAGTGAGTGAAGAAAGCGGGCGTCGGAACCTCCGGATGCCCAACGACGACGAGCTGTTTGCGATCGTCACCCAGCACGACGGCGGCAATCACGTGCGGGTCCGCTGTGAGGACGGCGAGAACCGAATGGGCCGTATCCCCGGCCGGATGAAGTACCGTACCTGGATCAACGAGGGCGATGTCGTCCTCGTCGAACCGTGGTCCTGGCAGGACGAGAAGGCCAACATCGAGTGGCGCTACACCGGCCGGGACGCCGATCAGCTCCGGCGGGAAGGCCATATCGGCGGGCTCGAATAGTTCCGGCGGCGGAAGTTGAACTCGGTCGACCCCACTGGGACTATCGGTGTCTCAGGACAGTCGACACCGCCCCGGCAAACTGCTTCCGACGGGATCGCTGGATACGAACACCGGCGTCCTACCGGGACGAAGGATCGACCGGCGGCGAAACGCGCGGAGGCAGACCGTCGAAATCGGTCGCGATACCTATCAGATGGATCCGAAGGACGTACGTCGGCGATGGGCAGAGCGCTCCGGGGAGTTCTCGCCGGAGTACTACGCCCACCGCGGCCCGGACGGGACGAGCGAGGCGATCGGCGAACTCTTCGACCGCCATCTCGGCTGCGAGACACCCATCCTGGAGGTGGGCTGTAGCTCGGGTCGACACCTCGCCTACCTCCAGGACAACGGTTTCCGGAACCTGGCAGGCGTCGAGGTCAGCGCCGAGGCCATAGCGGTGATGCAAGAGACCTACCCCGATCTCGCCGCCGCCGGCAGCTTTCACGTCGAGGCGATCGAGGACGTCCTCGGGGAGTTCGCCGACGACCGCTTCGGCGCGGTGTACTCCGTCGAGACCCTCCAGCACGTCCATCCCGACAGCGAGCCCGTCTTCGCGGAGCTGGCCCGAATCACCGGGAAGCTCCTGGTTACGGTTGAGAACGAACGCTGGGAGGAAGCTACCCGCGGAAGAGCGAACGACGACCGGGACGAGCGCGGCTACGACGTGGGTTACGTCGACGAAGGGCTCCCCCTCTACTGCCGGAACTGGGGCCAGGTGTTCACCGATCTCGGGCTGATCGAGATCGAGTGCCGGTCGGGATCGCGCGATACCCTCCGTGTGTTCCACTCGACGGAGGAGTGAAGCTTCGATACCGGTCGGTGGGCAAGGAGGGAGCGCGGCCCCGACAGTACGTCCGCGAACCGGAGACCGGGGGTCGGGGACCGCTCCCGACCGAAGGTAGTGGAGGTCACGCCAACACTATGGGCGCTCGCTCACGACGAACGATCATGGGAGCGACTACCGTGGCCGACGCCATGACTACGCCGGTGCTCACGCTCGCCGCCGCGACGCCGATCGACGAGGCCATACGCGCGATGCGGGAAGCAGGGATCGGATCACTCCTCGTTATCGATAGCGAGTGCTCGCCCGAGGGGATCTTCACCTCGACGGACGCCATGCAGGCAGCCGCCGACGATCGGTCGGCAAGCGGGGTCACCGTCGAGGAGTATATGACGACCGACGTGCATACGACCCATTCGGATACCTCCCTGGAAGCGGTCACCGAAGAGATGATCGAACGGGAGATCGACCACCTCCCGGTGGTCGGCCAGGAGGGCAACGTGACCGGCATCCTCACGACGACGGATCTGGTCGATCACCTCTCGACCGAAGGCAGCGAGCAAGCAGCGCAGGTGGGCTGAGTTCAAGCGAGGATACCTCCCCGCAGGAGGAGACACGTAGTTCAGTGACCTGTTCACGAAATTTTCGCCTTCGTTGCGGTTGGATGGATATCTCATCTCGGGAGGCTTGCCTACGGGGTGAGTAGCGGCACGTCCGTCGCTACTCCCCGGCCGGCGGATTTAATCTCCCGCGGTCCTTCCGCAGTCCCAATAGCCCCGATGTCCCCTGATGAGTTAGATAACTCCCGCTCACCGAGAGTGAAAGACTATATGACCCGTGAGGTCGCGACGGTCTCCCCGGACGACACCGTCCAGGGCGTCGCCCAGCGAATCGCCGAAAGCGAGGAACACAGCGGCTTTCCCGTGACCGACGCCCGTCGGTGCGAGGGGTTCGTAACCGCACGCGATCTATTGCTCGCTCCCGACGAGGAACTCATCTTCAAGTTGATGAGCGACGATCTCCTCGTTGCGCACCCGAAGATGAGCCTCCGGGACGCCGCCCGCGTCATCCTCCGGTCGGGGATCCAGAAACTGCCCGTCGTCGACGACGCCGGCAACCTCGTCGGGATCATCTCGAACACCGACGTGATCCGCAGCCAGATCGAACGGGCAACCCCCCAGAAGGTCGAGAAGCTCACTCGCACCCTCGAAAACATCCACGACATCACGGCGAGTGACCACCACCGGGAGGTATCGCTCGCGGACCTGACGCCAACCCAAAACCGGGTGTACGCCGACGAACTCGAGGGGCGCACCTACGAGCTCGAAAACCGGCTCGCCGAACCGCTGGTCGTGATCGACAACGATGGCGACCTGTTGCTGGCGGACGGGCACCACCGCGTGAAGGCCGCCGATGAACTAGGGATCGAGGAGATGGACGCCTACGCGATCGTCCTCGACGAACCCGTCGAGTTGGGGATGGCCCGCACCGCGAGGGAGGAGGACCTCGAATCGATCGCGGACATCGAGGTGGTCGATTACGCCAAACACCCCCTCGTCGAGACGGTCAATCGCCTCCAGGAGTTCGAGTAACCCGGGCCCCGCGGTTCGGAGCGCGGGACGACCGGCCGACCGAGTCCGAGCGGGGCAAATGTTCTTTGCGATCGGTGCGAATATCAACGCATGTTCGACGAGGAGGACCTACGGGAAATCCGCGAATCGCGCTCCGAGTGGGGAAAAGAGACCCTCGATCCGGCACTGGAGGCCTACGGCGAGCGCAAGGATCGGTTCGCGACGGTCTCGAACTTAGGTGTCGATCGGATCTACACCCCCGAGGACGTCGCGGACCTCGATTACGACGGGGAGCTCGGCTTCCCGGGCGAGTATCCCTATACGCGGGGTGTGTACCCGACGATGTATCGCGGTCGGACCTGGACGATGCGCCAGTTCGCCGGCTTCGGCACGGCCACGGAGACCAACGAGCGCTTCCAGTACCTGATCGACCAGGGCCAGACCGGCCTCTCGACCGCCTTCGACATGCCTTCCCTCATGGGGATGGATTCGGATGACCCGATGAGTGCCGGCGAAGTAGGAAAAGAGGGCGTCGCGGTCGATACCCTGCGGGACATGGAAGTGCTGTTCGAGGGCATCGACATCGGGGAGGTCTCGACGAGTTTCACGATCAACCCGTCTGCACCCGTTATCTATGCGATGTACATCGCACTGGCCGACCGGCAAGGCGTGCCCCGAGAGGAGGTCAGGGGCACCTTGCAGAACGATATGCTAAAGGAGTTCATCGCTCAGAAGGAGTGGGTCATTCCCCCGGAACCGAGCCTCGATCTCGTGACCGATACGATCGAGTTCGCCGCTTCCCAGACCCCGAAGGTGAGCCCGGTCTCGATCTCGGGCTATCACATCAGAGAGGCCGGCTCGACCGCCGTCCAGGAACTGGCCTTTACGCTTGCCGACGGCTTTGCCTACGTCGAGGCGACGATAGATCGGGGGCTCGCGGTCGACGACTTCGCCCCCCAACTGTCCTTTTTCTTCAACTCGCATAACTCGCTGTTCGAGGAAGTAGCCAAATTCCGGGCCGCCCGGCGGATCTACGCCCGAATCATGGACGAACGCTACGACGCTAAAAAGTCACGTTCGAAGCAACTGAAGTTCCACACCCAGACCGCCGGCCAGTCCCTCACCGCCCAGCAACCCTTGAACAACGTCGTCCGGGTGACGATTCAGGCCTTAGCAGGGGTTCTCGGGGGAACTCAGAGCCTGCATACCAATAGCTACGACGAGGCCCTGGCCCTTCCCTCCGAGGACGCGGTGCGGGTCGCGCTTCGCACCCAACAGATCATCGCCGAGGAATCGGGCGCGGCGGATATCGTCGATCCCCTCGGTGGAAGCTTCGCGATCGAGTCGCTCACCGACGAGGTCGAGGCGGAAGCGACCGCCTACATCGAGGAGATCGCCGAACTGGGTGATGGGTCGATCAGGGACGGGGTGCTGCGGGGGATCGAGGAGGGCTATTTCCACCGGGAGATCCAGGACGCCTCCTATGAGTACCAGGAGCGCGTCGAGACGGGCGAGGAGGTCGTCGTCGGC
This sequence comes from Halobacteriales archaeon QH_8_64_26, assembly GCA_003021725.1. Classification (GTDB taxonomy): domain Archaea; phylum Halobacteriota; class Halobacteria; order Halobacteriales; family Halococcaceae; genus PXQR01. Next base: position 24,406 of record PXRA01000065.1, on the reverse strand, counting down.
CTCAACAAGTACTCCCAGGAAGGCGAGGACGATCGCCTCGAACTACTGCACGTCGGCGAGGAAGTAGAGAGCCGCCAGCACGACCGCTTGGAGGAGGTAAAGGACGAACGCGACGAGGATGCGGTCGCCGAGGTCCTCGATACCCTTGAGGAGGCGATCGAGAACGACCGGAACGTCATGGGCCCGATCATCGACGCGGTGAAGGCCTACGCGACGATGGGCGAGATCATGACCGTCTTCGAGGATCGATACGGGGCCTACCAGGAGACGATCGGGCTGGCCTGAGTGGGCACGGGATGCAGTCGAAGCTAGATGACACTCGATCATAACCAGCGGACCGGCCGCGTTGGGGTGATTCTTTCGTTGATGATCGACGCTGTACGACGGGCAATCTTTATCCTCTCGGTAGACGACCGTCGAACGTATGTCAAGTGACGACGGAGAGCTAGAAACGAGCCTCGAAGAAACGGAGGAGTTCGAGCCACCCGAAGCGTTCGTCGAACAAGCCAACGTTACCGACGAGGGGATCTACGAGGAGTTCGAGGACGAGTGGCCGGAGTGTTGGGAGAACGCGGCTGAGTTGCTCGATTGGTACGAGGGGTACGACCAGGTGCTCGACGACTCGAACGAGCCCTTCTACGAGTGGTTCACCGACGGGAAGCTCAACGCTTCCTACAACTGTATCGACCGCCACGTCGAGGAGGGTCGGGGCGATGAGGTCGCCATCCAGTGGGTCGGCGAACCCACCGAGGAGGACGACCGGGCAGTTACCTACGAGGACCTCCTCGAAGAGGTCGAGGCCTTCGCCGCCGCCCTGCAGGACCTGGGCATCGAGGAGGACGAGGTCGTGACGTTACACATGCCGATGATCCCCGAGCTGCCGGTCGCGATGCTCGCGTGTGCCCGGATCGGCGTGCCCCACTCGGTGGTCTTTGCGGGCTTTTCGGCCGAAGCGCTCGCGACGCGGATGAACTCGGCGGACTCGGAGTACTTGGTGACCTGCGATGGGTACTACCGTCGCGGGGACCCCCTCGATCACATCGAGAAAGCCGACGAAGCCATAGGTAGCGTCGAGCACGAGGTCTCGGACGTCGTCGCCGTGAACCGCCTCGGCGAGGACGGTCCCGAGGCCGACCTCGACGCCGACCAGCACGACTACGAATCGCTGCTCGCCGACCACGAAGGCGCGGCGGTCGACCCCGTCGAGCGGGACGCCGAGGACATGCTATTTTTGATGTACACCTCGGGAACGACCGGCGCGCCCAAGGGTATCAAACACACCACCGCTGGGTATCTCTCCTGGGCGGCCTGGACCTCCCACGCCGTCCTCGATCTCGAAGCCGACGACACGTACTTCTGTACGGCCGATATCGGCTGGATTACCGGTCACTCCTATATCGTCTATGGACCCCTCGCGCTCGGCTCGACGACGGTGATGTACGAGGGGGCACCCGACGAACCCGACCGGGATCGCCTCTGGGAAATCGTCGAGGAGTACGAATGCGACCAGTTCTACACCGCCCCGACCGCCATCCGTTCATTTATGAAGTGGGGGTCGGAGTACCCCGAACGACACGATCTGTCCTCGCTGCGCCTCTTGGGCACCGTGGGCGAACCGATCAACCCCCGGCCCTGGAAGTGGTACTATCAACACATCGGCGGCGGGGAGTGTCCGGTCGTCGATACGTGGTGGCAGACCGAGACCGGCGGGATGATGGTCACCACGCTACCCGGTGCGAAGAGGATGAAACCCGGCGCGGCGGGCCCGGCGCTGCCCGGCGTCGACGTTCGCGTCGTCGACTCGGAGGGCGATGAGGTCGAGGGCGGCGACGCCGGCTATCTCACTGTCCACAAACCCTGGCCCGGCATGCTGCGCACGATCTACGGCAACGACGAGCGCTACATCGAGGAGTTCTGGGCGGAGTACTCCGATGCGGACGCCGGCGAGTGGGTCTACTTCCCCGAGGACGGCGCTGGTATCGATGACGAGGGGTATATTACCGTGCTCGGCCGGGTCGACGACACGATGAACGTCTCGGGGCATCGCATCGGGACCGCCGAAGTCGAGAACGCCGCCGTCGAAGTTCAGGGCGTTGCCGAGGCGGCGGTCGTCGGCGCGGAGGACGAACAGAAGGGCGAAGCGATGTACGCCTATGCCATCACCGAGGAGGGCCAGGCCGAAACCGACGAGCTCCGCGAGCGGATCGTCGCGAGCGTCGAGGACGCGATCGGCCCCTTCGCTCGGCCCCAGGAGGTCGTCTTCGCGCCCGATCTACCGAAGACCCGCTCGGGAAAGATCATGCGCCGCTTGCTCGAGGACGTCGCGAACGACGACGATCTCGGCGACACGTCCACCCTCAGAAATCCCGAGATCGTCGAGGAGATCCAAGGTCAGGCCAGCGCGAACTGAGAACGACCGGCGGCGTTGGGGCCGGGGGACCTGACCCGTCACTGTTAGCGCGTCCTGGAGGTACTCGGCGACCGTTCTCGCCGGCTGAGGTAGTACGTTCTAGTACTGATCGAAGGAGCCATGCATCCCTTATTGAATCACACCCTTGGTGAGTCAGCCGGTTTAATACGCTACTTGCCAGCTAGCACAAGGATTATTACCGTGGTATCCGACTACCATCCATGGCAGACGACAGCGGCAGTCACAGCCGTCGTGACGTACTGAAACTGGCCGGCGCATCCGGCTCGGTCGGTATTGCCGGATTGGCGGGCTGTGCCGGTGGTGGCGGTAGCGGCGGTGGCGAGGGTGGTGGCGGCGGCAACGGCAGCGGTGGTGGTGGCGAGGACTACCCATCGCTCGGGAACTTCCCCGTCGAGGGCGACACGGCGACCTTCGGCTTCACGGTGCCACAGACGGGATCGTATCAGAACGAGGGCGCGACCGAACTCGACGCGTACAAACTCGCAGTCAAGCATCTGAACAACGGCGGCGGCTGGGTCGACAGCTTCAGTGATCTCAAAGGTAACGGCGTGCTCGGCAAACAGATCGACTTCGTCGAGGGCGATACAGCGACTGATCCCGATACGGCACGGAACACTGCCAGTCGGATGATCAATCGGGACAACGTGATCATGTTCACCGGCGGCTCTTCGAGCGCCGTAGCGATCGCATTAGAATCGCTGGCTCAACAGGAAAAGGTGCTGTTTCAGTGTTGTCTTACGCACGCGAACGGCACGACCGGCGCGGACTGTCGCCGGTATGGATTCCGAGAGGTGTTCAACGCCTATATGACCGCACAGGCGCTGGTCCCACCGGTCACGAAGGCCTACGGGGATGACCTGGACTTCTTCCAGCTGTACGCCGATTACAGCTGGGGGCAAAGCGTCCAGAGATCGACGAAGCAGTTCTTCGAGGAGGCAGGCTGGACGGAAGTCGGCAGCGTCGCAACGCCACTCGGGACGAGTGATTTCTCCTCGTATCTCTCCCAGGCCCAGAGTTCGGGTGCTGACGTCCTGTTCCTCGACGAGTACGGGCTCGACGGCGCGAACTCGCTCAAACAAGCGGTCAGCCAGGGCATAAAAAGCGATATGGAGATCGTCGTGCCGCTTTATAACCAGTTGGTGGCGGACAACGCTAAGCAGGCGATCCCGGGTGTGTTCGGCACGACCGCTTGGGATCCGGGAATCGACAACGAACCCACACGGACCTTTGCTGACGCCTACGAGCAAGAGTACGGCAACCCCCCGCCAGGCGTTGCACAGCTCGCGTACGCACAGACCTTACAGTATGCAGCCGCCGCTGAACGCGCCGGGACCTTTTATCCGCCGGAGATCATCAAGCAACTGGAAGGCTACGAGTACGACAATGTCGGTTTAGGGCAGGAGGTGATGCGCAAGTGCGATCACCAGGCCCAGCGGGCAGTCCCAGTCGTACAGGGTAAGCCGGTTGCCCAACAGGGTCAGAACGACTTGTTGAACCTCGTCAACCTCGTCCCCAGTGACCAGGTCGGCTACGAGTGTAACAGCGGTCCGGCTGCGGAGTGCGAACTCGGTTCCTACGAGTAATCGACCGGCTCTCGACCGATTCGAACACGGACACGACGGTGACGATCGAACGAAATCATATGACTCGACGCGACACGATATGAGCGGAGTAGACGCAGTCGAAACGAACCACGGCGAGCGGTGCCCCGGCGTTGCTCGCTGGAACCGAACGGTGAGACCCCGATGAGTCTCCTCACCGAGACAGCACGTGTTCTCCTCAACGGGCTCCAGACCGGAGCGATCTACGTGCTGTTGGCGATGGGACTGTCGATCATTCTCGGCACGCTCAAATTCGTGAACTTCGCCCACGGCGCGTTGTACCTCCTCGGCCTCTATGCCGGAATCCTGATTTCCCAGCAGACGGACTTTTCACAGGGACAACTCGCGGAGTACGGGCTCAGCACGCTCGGGCTCGATTGGGGCTTTTTGGCTGCACTGCTCCTCGTTCCGCTCATCGTCTTCGTTCTCGGCATCGCGATGGAACGGTTCGTCGCACGGCCGTTTTATGACCGGCCCGATACCGACCAGATCCTCTTTACCTTCGGGCTCGCGATCGTCGTCCAGCAGGTAGTCCGGATCCTCTTCGGTGGCAACAGCCAGAACTTCGCCCAACCGGGCTGGGCGGCGGGGCCGGTCGCATTGCCCCTCGTCGGTGGGTTTCCTCAGTGGCGACTGTGGGTGATCGGTATCACGGCCGTGCTGGTGATGATCGTCTACGGGCTGATCGAGTTCACCGACTTCGGGCTGGTGGTACGGGCGGGCACCCAGGACGCGGAGATGGTTCAGTTGCTCGGCATTCGGATTACCCGGCCCTACATCGCCGTCTTCGGCATCGGGGCGGCACTTGCGGGCGTCGCCGGCGTCGTCGGCGGCCCACTGAGCGTCGTCAACCCGACGGTCGGCACCGACATCCTGGTGCCGGCGTTTATCACCGTCGTGATCGGCGGCCTCGGCAGCGTTCGGGGTGCGGTCGTCGGCGGATTACTGCTCGGCATCACCGAATCGTTTCTGATCCAGTGGAGCCTCGTGATCCCTTCGCTCGGCATCGATTACGGGTTCGCTCCCTGGTCGCAGGTCGGTATCTACGCGATCGCCGCGATTATCCTCCTGGTCCGTCCCCAGGGACTGTTCGGCAGCGAGGTGGACGTCTCGTGATCCCGGTACCGACGCTGCCTTCGAACGCGACCCGGGCGACCCGGGAACCGGCCATCCCCCATCGTTTATTAGCACATATGCCCTGCGGGGCGTGTATGCGGAAAGCAGGGGGTGAAACTGCGTGAGCGACGAGAGCGCGAACCCGGCCGATAGGACCGAGACGGCCACCACCGTCGACACCGCCGACGCGGCCGATACTACCGAGACGGAAGCTGACGGCGGGGAGACGCTCGGCGGTGCTTCGAGTGCCAGTACGGTCGCCTCGCTCCAGGCACGCTGGGAGAGCGCTCGCGATCGGGAACTCACGGTTATCGGGTTGACGATCGTCGGTGTTTCTCTCTTCCCCTACCTGTTCGCACGGGCGCCGGTGGTGAGCGACCTGCTGCAAGGCTACCAGGAACTGGCCTCGTTGATGCTCGTCTGGGGCATCTTCGCTATCGGGTTCGACATCCTACTCGGCCGCACGGGACTCCTTTCCTTCGGGCACGCCGCCCTCTGGGGGACGGGGGCTTACGCGGCCGGCTGGGCCAGCGCCAATATCACGACCTTTCCGCTACTGCTGGTCGCGATCGGCGTGGTTACCGCCGTTTTCCTTTCAGTGGTGCTCGGCTGGCTCTCGTTGCGGCGGGGCGGGATCTACTTCGCCATCCTCACGCTGGCGTTCGCACAGATGATCTACTACATGGCTTCGGCCCCTCTCGCGTTCATTACGGGCGGGGACAACGGGCTCACCGGCGTCGAGATCGGCTCGCTACTAGGGGTGTTCGATCTCGGCACCGAGTTACCCTCGGTCGCCGGCACCCTATTAGGGACGTGGCGCTATGCCTTCATCGGCGCCTTTCTCGTGCTGAGCGTGACAGCCATCTACCGGATACTGAACTCACCCTATGGAATCGTCTTCCAGGCCATCCGCGAGAACGAACAGCGCGCGGAGTTCGTCGGGTTCAACGTCTGGCGCTACAAGTTAGCGGCGTTCGTTCTCTCCGGGACCTTCGCGGGACTGGCCGGTGCCTTGTTCACGATCCACGGTCAGTACGTCCCGTTGAGTTCGCTGTACTGGCAGACCAGCGGCGAGGTCGTCATCATGACGGTGCTCGGCGGCGTCGGGTCGCTACTCGGGCCGCTGTTCGGGGCGGGGATCTACCTCTGGGTCGAGTACATCGTCAGCGGGGGGTATCCCTTCGATTGGATCGCGCCCTACTGGCTGCTCGTCCTCGGTCTCGTGTTCGTCACCGTCGTCGTCCTCTTCCCCGAAGGGATCTGGGGGCTCGTCGGCGATCTCCGCGATCGCGTCGCGACGCGCCTGGAGGAGCGCTGATGGCGCTGCTCGAAACCCAGGGGTTGACCAAGCGGTTCGGCGGTCTCACCGCGACCGACGACGTCGATCTCGCGATCGAGGAGGGCGAACGGGTGAGCGTCATCGGGCCCAACGGGGCGGGCAAGACGACGCTGATCAACCAGATCACCCGCCTGCTCGACCCGAGCGAGGGCGACATCGTTTTCAAGAACGAATCGATACTCCAGACCGAGCCCCACGAGGTCGTCCAACGCGGGATCAGCAAGTCCTTCCAGACCGCCTCGATCTTCCCCGAACTCACGGTCGAGGAGAACGCCGAGATCGCCGCCCTCGGTGCCGAGCACGGTTCGTTCCGGTTGAATTTCTTCCGACACCGAAACCGATACGGTGGGGTGAGCGAGGCGACCCGCCGGACCTTAGAGGCGGTCTCCCTCTGGGAGCAGCGCGACATGGAGGCGAGCGCGCTTCCCTACGGTGACAAGCGACGCTTGGAGATCGGTATCGCGCTGGCGAGCGAACCCGATCTCCTCCTCATGGACGAACCGACCGCGGGCATGAGCCCCGAGGAGACGAACGCGACCGTTTCGCTCATCGATGAGGTGCAGGAGGACCTCGGACTGACGCTCGTATTGATCGAACACGACATGGAGATCGTCTTCGACTTCTCCGATCGTATCGTCGTCCTCAATCGTGGCCGGGTCATCGCGGAGGGCACGCCCGGGGAGATCCAGGACGATCCGGACGTCCAGGAGGCCTATCTCGGGGGTGTCGAGCTGTGAGCCTGCTGACGCTCGAAGACGTCGATGCGTACTACGGCGAGAGCCACATCCTCCGGGACCTCTCGATGGCAGTCGAGGACGGGGAAGTCTGTGCGTTGCTTGGCCGCAACGGGGCGGGAAAAACCACGACGCTGCGCTCGATCGTCGGCGCGAAACCGCCGACGGTTCGGGACGGGACGATCACTTTCGATGGGACGGGCGTCACTGGACGCGACAGCGAGGACGTCTCGATGAGCGGGATCTCGCTCGTTCCCGAGGAACGACGCATCTTCTCGGATCTAACCGTCGCGGAGAACCTCCATCTCGCCGACGTCGCCCGCAATCGGTCGAACACGATCGGTCGGTCGGTGAGCGTCGAGCGAAGCGGGATGAGTACCGAGGAGGTGTTCGACTTCTTCCCGCGGCTCGAAGAGCGCGACTCCCAGAAGGCCGGCACCTTATCCGGTGGCGAACAGCAGATGCTCGCGATCGGGCGCGCGCTCAAGCAGAACACCCGATTGCTCATGCTCGACGAACCCTACGAAGGGCTGGCCCCACAGATCATCGAAGCGGTCGAGAGCGCGATCGAGCGCATCAGCGACTCGGGGACTACCTTGCTGTTAGTCGAGCAGAACGCCGTTGCGGCGATCGGTATCGCCGACCGGTGTTACGTGATCGACCAAGGTGAGATCGTCTTCGAGGGGGAAGCCGAGGAACTCCGAGAGGACGAGGAAACTCGCGAGCGATACCTCGGCGTCTAAACCCATATATGGACGACCACGACGAAACCGATACTCTCGACGTCACCGACGACTCCGCTACCACCGAGGGGACCGACGAGACCGACGAGTGGAACCCCGACCGGGATGCCTCGGAGGCCAACGCCACGCCCGAGGAGCTCCTCGAGACCCTGCTCGACGAGGAGGTCCTCGCGATCGACGACCGGACCGGCGCGGTGACGACGACCGCTGGCTTCGAGGACACCTACAGCGTCTATCTCGATACGTACCTCTCGGTGCCCCGGGAGGAGTTCGTCGCCTCGGTCGCCGAGGTCTTCGCTCTCGACTCGACCGAACTCGCCGCCGGTCGGATCGAGGACCTCGCCGTTACCCGCGAACAGCTCGCCGCGTACCTCTCGCTTCGCTCCGCGCTCGAGGGTGGCTACGACCCTGAGACGCTGACCCGGATGGCCGTCGTCGTCGCCGACCTCGAACCCGAGACACCGGTGCCCGACCGCTTGGAGTTACTCGACGACGAGACGTTCGGGCCCTTCGTCCGGACTCACGACCGGGCTATCCTCACCGTGTGGGCGCGTCGCTGTGCTCCCTGTGAGGCGATAAAAGACGATCTGGACGCGGTTCTTGATACCGTTCCCGAGGAGGCCGCGGTCGCTGGTATCGACGGCGATCGGGCGCGGGAGTTCTGTAGCACTCACGACGTCGACGCCGCGCCCGCCATCGTCTACTTCGAGAACGGCCGTCACCGCCGGACGACCGTCGGCCGATCGACCCCGCCGGACGTCGCAGCCGCTATCGAGGATGTCTACGGGTAAGCGTCGCCCCTTCGATCGCTCCCCCGGTTCGTTGGCCTTCAGGGCGCCAAGGTCTACCGGTCTCGCGGTTCGCCCATGGCCGGCTCGCCCGATCGACCGCTTCGAGACCGGCCGGTCGCTGGCTACGAGACGGCCGCTTGCCGCTCGACCCTCTTCGATCGAGACAGGGGTATCACCGCAGGGAATGTGCGACCGCAATAATTATGAACGAACACGGGAGATGCGATGGTAGCATGGCGTGATCCAGCGCGAAACACGATACCATAATGCCTACGAACTCGTCTCGATGGCACGCGGTGTGTAACCGACCTGATCTCGAAGAGGTCGTTCGGCCCCTCGCCCGTCACCGCTGAAACCGGTCACCGGGCCGATCGCATCGTGAACGATCACCGATCGACGACTGCCTGCCAGGAATACAAGGCCACGGGTCGGAGGGGACTGGCCGAGCGTCGGTACGGATCGGCCGCGCCGGCGGTTCGGGCGGTTCGATCTCCGGTCGAGTCTCGCGAAGTAATACCACACCGAGGACCACCGACGACACCGCACACGACGAACGGAACCCAAGACGAATGAACGAAGACACTCACACCGATCGAGCGGAGCACAGCACGGACGGACAAGCACCCGTCCGAACCGACGGCGGGAGAGCCGAACCGGATGGCGGCACGGCTACGGCGGGAGCCACGGACGCCTCCCGGGACCACCGCGATACCGACTATCTCGACTCGGAGGTGAACCTGCTGCGGCCGAGCACGCCGTTCATGCGTGATCACCTCCGGTTGGTCTGGACGGGATTTATTGTCTGGGCGATCATCGTCTTCGGTCCGGTGACGCTAACGGCGATCGCGCCCGGCGCGATGACGACCCAGATGCCGCTGATCGGCTTCCCATTGCATTACTTCCTCGTCGCCTTCGGAGGGCCGACCGGTGCGCTGCTGCTGGCGCTGTGGTACGCCCGCAAGCGCGACGCGCTCGATACGAAATACGGTATCGAGCACACCACTACCGAGGACCGAACCGAGAGCAGTGAGAGCTCCGAGGACGCCGAAGAGACCGCCGTGACCGACGGCGGGGTGGACGAATGAGCGCCGCCGCTGCACTCAGCACGCTGGGGGCGCTTGACCCCGGAGCGATCGGCGTCTTCCTCCAGGCCGATACCGGGCTGCTTCCCGAAGGACTCGACGTCTCCTTCAAGCTTCTCCCGGCGATCATCGTTCTGGGGATGTTGCTGTTGTTCTTAGCTATCGGCTTCGTCTTCCGGGTGGCCGACTCGGAGAACATGTGGGTCGCCGGTCGCTCGATCGGCAACTTGGAGAACGGCATGGCGATCGGTGCGAACTGGATGTCAGCCGCGTCCTATCTCGGGCTGGCGGCACTTATCGCGCTGTCGGGCTTTTACGGACTGGCCTTCGTCATCGGCTGGACGACGGGCTATTTCATCCTGCTCATCTTCCTGGCCGCCCAAATGCGTCGGTTCGGGAAGTACACCGCACCCGACTTCGTCGGCGATCGCTTCAACTCGGATGCCGCCCGGGCCATCGCGGCGATCACGACCTTTCTCATCGCCTTCGTCTACGCGATCGGCAACGCCCGCGGGATGGGGCTCGTCGGCCTGTATATCTTCGGTGACATCGCGCTGCCGGGTCTCAGTGGCTACCAGTCGATGGTCGTGTTCATGATGACGATCACGGTCGGCTACCTCACCCTCTCGGGGATGCTCGGCGCGACGAAGAACCAGGCCGTTCAGTACGGCATCCTTATCGTCGCCTTCTTGACCGGCCTCTATGCGGTCGGCATCACCCAGGGGTACTCGACCGTCCTTCCACAGATCGAGTACGGACAGCTGATCGGCACGCTCAGTAGCGAGTTCAGCCAGCCCTTCGCGGGCGCGAGTTACTACCTCTGGATCGCGACGGCCTTCTCGCTCATCGTCGGGACCTGTGGGTTACCACACGTCCTCGTCCGCTTCTATACGGTTGAGAGCGAACGGACGGCGCGCTGGTCGACCGTTTGGGGCCTGTTTTTCATCTGTTTGCTGTTCTGGGGTGCCCCGGCCTTCGCGACCTTCGGTACCGATCTCTACGCGGAGAACGTCGGCGCAGTGTACGGCGACCCCGGGATGGGTAGTGCCGCGGGCGACGTCATCGTCGTACTCGCAACGCAGCTGGCGAACCTGCCACAGTGGTTCGTCGGCTTCGTCGCCGCGGGCGGGATCGCCGCGGCAATCGCGACGGTCTCCGGCCTCTTTATCACCGGCTCCTCGGCGATCTCACACGATATCTACACCAATATTATCAATCCCGAGGCGACCCAGCGCCAACAGGTACTGGTCGGTCGCCTGTCCATTATTCTCTTAGGTATCATCACGACGCTGGCCGCACTCGATCCGGCCGCGCCGATCGGGGCGCTGGTCGCGTATGCCTTCTCGCTGGCCGGCACGGTGCTCTTCCCGATGTTCTTCCTCGGGATGTGGTGGGAAAACACCAATCGACAGGGCGCGCTCGCCGGGATGAGCACCGGTTTGATCGTCTGGTTCATTCCGATGCTGAACGAGGTCCTACCAGTCTACATCGCTAACGGGGAACCGTACATCCCCTTCCTAGCACAGTGGCTGCCGGCGATCGGTTCGGCGTTGATCGCCATGCCTATCGTCTTCGCGGTCACCATCGGCGTCTCGCTGGTAACCAAAAAACCGCCACTGGAGACCAAACGGGTCGTCCGCCAGTGTCACAGCCCCGAACCGATGGGCCAGCAACAGACCGCTCACGACGTCGTCGCGACCGACGGCGGGGAGAGCCAAAGCCCGGCGGACGACTGAGAGCCTATCATGTACGAACGCATCCTCGTTCCGACCGATGGCAGCGACGTCGCACAGAACGCCGTGTCCCACGCGCTCGACATCGCCGAGCAGTACGGCGCCGAGATCCATACGCTGTACGTGGTCGATACCGACTCGATGAGCCTCAGTATGGGCGCCGAACAAGTCGATCGCCTCCAGCAGGGCCAGTACGAGGAGATGGACGCGGTCAGGGATCGCGCCGAGAAGGCCACCGGCTACGTCGCCGACCGGGCTCGCGAGCAGGGCCTGGAGGCGATCGAGCACGTCTCGGGCGGTCGACCGCACTCGATGATCGCCGATTACGCCGCTAGTAATGACATCGACCTCGTCGTGATGGGCTCACACGGTCGTGGTGGTATCAAGCGCACATTGCTAGGGAGCGTCGCCGAGCGGACGCTCCGGACGACGACCGTCCCAGTACTGGTCGTCGACATCCGAGAGACCGAAACTGACGCCGATCCCGATTCCGAATCGGAGACCGAACCCCAGACCGAGACCGGCGCGGAGTAACACCGGTCCCGGGTCGAATTCGATCGGTTCTCACGACAGGCCATCGTTTTCAGCCTCTTCGCTCGGCTTCACTCCTCCTCGGTCGCTTGCTCCACGCTGGCGAAAAAGCCGAAATAGGCGATGACGCCCGCGAGCATGAACAGGTAATAGGCCCACTGTGGCCCCTCGACGAGGGTGAAAAACGCCTCGACGAGCGTGACCCAGACGACCGCGAAGACGAAATCGGTCGCCAGCCCGCGGCCGTGCTCGGCGAGGATCTCCCGGAGCCGTTCGATCGCGCTCACCGTTGTCTCCAGGGAGATTGCTCGCGTATACTTCCGGGAATCGAGGGGTTACTCGCCCGAGACGGCCCGAACGCCGACGAACCGACGGTCATCGGGCGGCCGGACGCCCTGCGCCGACAAGGCTCTTCGGACCCATAGCTCGCCAGCCCCGCTTCGACTCCGGTAGAACGTCGACCGAACCGGCCGTGGGGAGGCCGGTAGCGAAAGGTCTATGATCGTTTTCCGTGTGGATCGACTCGTATGCACAAACCGTTGCTCGTTACCGATTTCCTCGATCGGGCGCGTAGGCACTACGGCGAGGAGGAAGCCGTCGTCGCGACGACCGGGGAGCGATACACCTACGCGGAGTTCGGCGACCGGGCCGATCGCTTCGCCGCCGCCCTACAGGCACACGGCATCGAGAAGGGCGATCGGGTCGCGGTTCTCGATCCGAACACCCACTACCACCTCGAAGCGGCGTATGGCATCACGCAGCTCGGAGCGATCCACACGCCGCTCAACTACCGTCTCGTGCCCGACGACTTCGAGTACATTTTGAATGATGCAGGCGTAGACGCCATTTTTGCCGACAGCGAGTACACCGGGAAGATCGAACCCATCCGCGATGGGGTGCCGACCGACCTGTTCGTGACCGACGATCCCTCGGCGGTCGATAGCGAGGAGGGAAGCGAGTGGATCGACGCCGAGGACTTCCTCGATATCGACGCCGACTACGACCGCCCGGAAATGGACGAAGACGAGATCATTACCATTAACTACACCTCCGGGACGACCGGCGACCCGAAGGGCGTCTGTCGGACCCATCGGTGCGAGTCGATTCATGCCTACTTGGCCTGTGCCCACCAGGAGATCCGCGACGACGACGTCTACCTCTGGACGCTGCCGATGTTCCACGTCAATGGCTGGGGGCATATCTTCGCGATCACCGGTATGGGCGCGAAACACGTCTGCACTCGCGGCGCGAAGGCCGAGACGATCTTCGAAGCGATCCCCGCCGAGGACGTCTCGTATTTCTGTGCCGCGCCGACGGTTCTCAAATCGCTCACCGACTACCACGCCGAACACGAGCCCGAAACAACCGGCGCGAACGACCTCCGGGCGGCGACCGCGGGAGCCGCCCCGCCGGAGGCGACCATCCGCACGCTCGAAAACGACTTTGACTGGCGGCTCAAACACGTGTATGGCGCGACCGAGACCGGCCCGCTCATCACGACATCGGACGCCCGACGGTATTTCGCCGAGGACGATCCCGATCGCTTCGCAGTCAAGAAACGACAGGGCCTCGGGTATCTGGGTACGGAGATCCGCGTTGTCGACGAGAACGGTGGGGACGTGCCGGCCGACGACGCCTCGATCGGCGAGATCGTCGTCCGTGGCAACCAGGTCATGGACGGCTACTGGGAGAAACCCGAAGCCACCGAGGAGGCTTTTTCGGATCGGATCGAGGGCTATTATCACACCGGTGATCTCGCAACAGTCGACGAGCGGGGGATGCTCTCGATTCAGGATCGCAAAAAGGACATCATCATCTCCGGCGGGGAGAACATCTCCAGTCTCGAACTCGAAGACACCCTCTTCGAGCACCCCGAGATAACCGACGTCGCCGTGATCCCCTCACCCTCCGAGGAGTGGGGCGAGACGCCCAAAGCCTACGTCGTCCCCGCAAGCGGTGATCCCGACGATCCGGGCGTCACCGTCGAGGGGATCGAGGAGTTCTGTCGCGAGCGCCTCGCGGGCTACAAGATCGTCCGCCGGGTCGAGTTCGTTTCCGAACTTCCGACGACGGCGACGGGCAAGATACAGAAGTTCGAACTCCGCCAGGAGGAGTGGCAGGACGAGGAGCGCATGGTCGGGGAAGGATAGCCGGAGCCCCTTCGCCGACGCCCGTCGATCGGTCCGGGACGGTTCAGGATCCTTTCTCGAAGCACCGTCAGGCGGGTAGTTCGCCGGCTTGCTCGATCCACTCCTCGGCGCGGGACTCGCTTACCTCCGCGATCGAGGCCACGTCCTCGGAGGTCGCTTCCTCCAGATCGGCCAGCGTCTCGATGCCGGTTCCGGTGAGGCGATCCGCGTACGTCGGGCCGAGCCCGTCGACGCGCTGGAGTTCGGCTTCCGGGTCTCTCCCTTCTCCGCGGTCGTCGCCCTCGGTGCCCGGCACCGGGCTCCCGGCTTCGTCCCGGTCGTCCTCGTCGTCCTTTCCTGCCATCGATTTCTCACCCTGTCGAGCGATAGTCGCGACGGGGTCCGATCGACCGATATCGATCGTTCCGGTGTCGGCTCCCGCTTCGCCTTCGCTTCGCTCGGGACGGTGCGATCGCCCTTCGCGCTCCCGTTGCTCGGCTACCACCGCGACCGGATCGAAGCCGCTCGTCCCGATTCGCTCGGTTCCGGTTCCCGTCTCGGTTTCGGTATCGGCGTCGGTGCCGGCGTTCGATTCCGTAGTGCTCGCTGGCGTTCGGTTCCGGCTCGTCCCGCGTTCGCTCTCGTTCCTGTTTTTCTCGTCGCTTTCGCCGTCGCCGGACCCGGGCAGGAGTTCGGTCTCGGAGTCGGGTGTGGGTTCGGCTCGCGTCCCCTCGGCTACCGCCTCGGCTGCATCGAGCGCGTCGAGCCTATCGTCCGTTTCGGATTCGCTTCCACGTCCCTCCCCGATGTCTCGACCCCGATTTTCGGTCGTCGCCGTTGACATCGATCGTCCGGTACGCTCGGCGTGATCGGTCGCCGAGAGCTCGACCCGTGCTTCGAGACGGTCGAGTCGCCCCCGGAGAGCGGCTATTTCCTCTCGTTCGCCCTCCCGTTCGCGCTCCGATAGCCCTCGATCCGCCTCGGAGCGCTCGCGCCGACCCGTCCGTGCTTCGACATCGCGCTCGTGTTCCGTCTCGGCGTCTTCAGGCACGACGTACCGGAGATCGTCGTTCGGAACGAACCCGATGACTTTGTTCCGCTTCCGGTCTTTGGTCAGCAGGACCCCGCTGTCGATAGCTTTGAAGTTCTCGCACTCGATCTCGGTGCCGTCCGCACAGATCGCTTTCATACTGTGTCTCCCCCCGCGTCGGCGGGTTGGTACTGCCGCAAAGGACAATTGGCTTCCGATCGACTCGGGCCAGACTCCCGCCCCGCCGACGGCGGGCGGTCGGCTCAGGCGTACCGGCGCGAGACGAACACGACGAGTCCGAGGGCAACGCCGAGCCCCACGCCAAGGGTCACGACGCCGTAGATCGCGAGGCCGATCGGCGTCGGCGGGAGCGTGATAAGGCCGAACAGCGCCACCGGGCGCATCCCGTCGGGGCCGATCGAGCCCAACAGATAGCCGGTCAGCCCGGTGACGGCGACGACGAGGACGTAGAGAGCGATAACCACCTGACTCCCTCGCGGTCGAAACCCCTGGTTTCCCTCGGTGTTCTCTGCCACGTTTTCGGTAGATCACTGCCGGGGATCAGCCTTTTCATGCCACGGGGCCTATGTCGGCCATGTCGGAGAAGACGCTCTTTCTGCTCGTCCTCGTCGGCCTCGCAATGTTCATGTTCGTGACCGGGTTCGTTCTGGTATTGGGCTGAGCAACCCACTGCTCGATCCCCGGTCGCTCGGCCGACGCCTCGATACCGCCCGCCGATCACACCGTGACTCCCGACCGCCGGTTCACCCTGTCGCTGTCGATCCTACTCTTCGGCCGGGAAACGCCTGTCAAGCGCGCGGAAAAAGCGGTTGATTGCCGTCGTGCCGATGGAACAGGACGGAGCCGATCCGCCTCGGGGAACTGTGTTCGGCGTTCCGCGTCTTACGAATCGGTGCTCTCGACGTTCTCCGAGTCGTCCGATTCGTCCGTGTCCTGACCGCCGTCGGTCGCGAGGTCCCGCTCGCCCTCTCCATCCGAGTCTTCCTCGCCGCTACCGTCGGCGATCGTCGTTTCGAGGCGGCGGCTGTGCCACCGCCACTCCCTGGTGTACTGGTTGATCTCCTTTAGATCCCAGGGGTCCTCGTCGTCGAGGACCGGGCCCTCCGACCAGGACTGGATGAAGTTCCAGATGTGGATGACGAACCCGATCGCGATGAGGAAGGCTCCAAGGGTTGCGACCTGATGGAGTGCGGTCACCGGATCGACCGGTCCGATCGGGAAGTCATAGGTTGCGTACCGTCGGGGCATCCCGAGGTAACCCAGTAGCAACATCGCGAAGAACGTGAATTGCGTGCCGACGAAGGTGAGCCAGAAGTGCCACTTCGCGAGCGTGCGCTGGTACATCTTTCCCGTGAAGATCGGGAACCAGTAGTACAGGCCCGCGAAGGTCATGAACCCGAGCACACCCATGACGATGTAATGGAAATGGCCGACCACGTAGTAGGTGTCGTGGAGCACGAGATCTACGGGGATCGCCGCGAGAAACACCCCAGTAATGCCGCCGATGATGAAGTTACTGATCGTCCCGATACAGAAAAGCATCGGCGCGGTAAGCCGAACCCGGCCGCTCCACATCGTCGTGATCCAATTGAAGACCTTCACGGCGCTTGGAATCGCGATGGCAAGCGAGACGGCCATGAAGCTCGCGCGGATCCGGGGATCGATACCGGTAGAGAACATGTGGTGGGCCCAGACGCCGAAGGAAAGCACCCCGATCGCGAGCGTCGAATAGACGACGAACTTGAACCCGAACAGCTTTCGGCCGCTGAACTTGGGGAGGATGAGGCTGATCAGCCCGGCCGGCGGCAAGAAGAGAATGTAGACCTCGGGGTGACCGAAGAACCAGAAGAGGTGCTGCCAGAGGAGCGGCGAGCCCCCCTCGACCGCGAAGAAGGCGGTGCCGAAGTTCCGATCCAGAAGCAACATGACGAGCGCGCTACCGAGCAGCGGGAACGCAAAGAGAATGAGACCTGACTGGGTGAGGATCGTCCAGGAGAAGATGTCGAGGTTCGCCCACGTGCAGTCCTCCGCGCGCTCGATAAAGATGGTCGCGATGAAGTTGATCGCACCCATCGTCGCCGAGACGCCGGTGAGATGGAGTCCAAGCAGCATGAGATCGACGCCAGCGCCGCCCTGCGTGCCAGCGCCGACACCGACCGAAAGGGGCGCGTACATCGTCCAGCCGGTCTGAGCGGGGGCGAGCCCGGGAACGAAGAAGCCGGCCCAGATGAGTACGGCCCCTGGCGGGAGCAACCAGAAGGCGATCGCGTTGACCCGGGGGAAGGCCATGTCATCCGCGCCGATGATCAGGGGCACGAAGTAATTCGCGAACGCAGCGATGATCGGCGTCCCGAATAGGAATAGCATCGTGATCCCGTGGCTCGTCAACAAGCCGTTGTAGAGCTGAGCGCTGATCAGCGTCGCAGCTGGGTCCAGAAGCTCGGTCCGCATGATCATCACCATCGCTCCGCCGACGGTGAACGTGACGATAGCATACGTTCCGTAGAGCATCCCGATGTCCTTGTGGTCAACAGTCGTTAGCCAGCGAACGAGGCCGCCGGGCTTTTCGTCCTGTGCGTAGCCCGATTCCTCGGCGGTTCCGCCGCCACCGCCGGCCAGTGGCGTATACGACCGCCAGTCCTCGACTCGGGTTATGAACGCGACGACGCCGACGAGTAACGCCCCCATCAACAGCGTCAACGCGATCTGCTCGCTTGCCATATCTCGATTTGTTTCTGCGAGCTAAAGAACCCTTAGGTTCGGCTTCCGTCGCCGGGTTCGACCCGGCAAGAACACCGCACAACGAGCGTCGATGACCCTTTTCAGCTCGATCTACTCGCTTTCGGATTCCGTCTCGTCGGCCGCTTCCTCGGCGGCATCGGGCCCGGCTCCCTCTTGCCCGTTTCCGTTCTTCTCATCGCCCGATCCCGTCCGCTGTGCCCTGTCGGTACCGGCTCCCGACGGCGCTGCGGTGCCGCCGGCTGCGGTCGAAGGGTGATCCGTCCGGCCGTCCGCTTCGCTGTCCCCATCACTTCCGTCCCCGTCCGGCGTCCCCTCGCCGACGCCGATCGCGGTCTCGGCGACGTCCTCGGCGGTTCCGGACTCACCGTAGCGTTCGGCCTCAGTGATCACCTTCCCGGCGAAGTAGGTCAGAACCGCGAGCGCCGCGAAGGGGATGACCAACAGCCCCATACTGATCACCGTCGCAACGGGATCGACGCCGAAGGGGCGAAACGCCAGGAACAGAACGACGAAAAAGAGGATGATGCCGAGCGGGATGATGTTGACCGTGAGGTCGAGGAGTGTCTCCCGATCGAAGATGCGGTCGGTCCCTTGGGTGCCAGTACCGTCTGCCATCGTTGGCCTGAGCTTTGCCGAGGGGGATCAATAGGCTGTTGGTTGAAGTATGTGAGTGCTGCCGTCCGCTCGCTCGCCGTCCGGATCGGTTATCCGTCCGCCCGTCGCCCGTTTGGTTCGGATCGCTCGCTCAGATCGGTTCCTGCTCCACGAAGCGGGCGGCACCGCCGACGCCGAGGGCGATCACGCCGGCGACGACGATCGACACGCCGCGGACGACCAGACCGTTCGAGCCGAGCGCTGCGAGGACGGCCCCGGGCGAGAACCCCGGAAGCTGTGAGAGCGCTAGGGCCGCGCCCAGTACGACGAGCGCTCCCCCGAGCCCGGCAAGCAGGTTCCAGGGTCGCTCGACGTAGCCCGACTCCTGGACGATGCCGGCGATCGAACCGACGAACAGCAACAACCCGCCGATGGCGATAGGGACGAGGCCGAACAACACGCCAATCTCGGCGATCGGCAGCCCGAGCGCGATGAACAGCGGCCACGCGCTCACCCGGCGGTATTGCTCGCTCAATCCCGGTTGCTCGTCCATACCTCCCTTACTACCCGAACGGTAACAAACCCACCGGATCGCCATCTCTACGTCGGTCGACCACCGCGTTCGGGGCCTGGGGACCTCCCGGCGGTCGGGCTACCCGGGACCGGCCCTACTCCTCCTCGCCCAGCAGTTCGATTTCGGCGAGGATATCTACCGGATCGGAGCTCTTCCTGATACCATCGAGCATGGTGAAAGCCGCTGTCGGCGAGAGGAAGTGTTCGGTCACCGCCCGGCCGAGCGGCGTCGGCGAGAGGCCATCGATGAACCCGTATTCTAGCAAGCGTCCCACGGCCCGCTCGGTGGGCATCGCGGCGATCATTCGATCATCGAGCGTCTTCGCTCGGTTGCCCCCGACTACGACGTTCGCGAGCGTTTCTTCGACCGCAGCCTCCTCCTCGATCCGGGCGGTCACCGGCTCCATTTCCCCTTTGAGTAACCCGAAGGCCACCTCGTCCTCGGTGCGCTCGGAACTCGAATGATAGGTCCCGTCGGGTTCGACGAGCAGGTAGACCACGCCCCGATCGTGATAGTCCGGCCGACCCGCCCGCCCGAGCATCTGATGAAATTCTTGCACACTGAGCCACTCGATACCCATCGCAAGCGCGTCGAAGATCACCTGCGAGGCGGGGAAATCGACCCCTGCGGCGAGCGCTGCGGTGGTGACGACGGCGGCCAGATCACCCTCGCCGAACCGGTGTTCGATGTCCTTTCGCTCGCCGTAATCCAACCCTGCGTGGTAGGGGGCGGCGTCGTACTCGATCCGGCGGGCGAGTTCGTGACAGCGCCGCCGGGAGTTGGTGAAGATTATCGTCTGGCCCCGGTAGCCTTTCGAGGACTCCCGGTCGAATTCCGTACTCACCAGCCGATCGGCCACGTCGGGTTTCTCCTGCCCGTCCAGAAAGGTAACGTGGCGCTCGATCGGGACGGGCCGTTCCTCGAACTCGACGAGGGTCGCGCCGAGTTGCCCGGCGAGCCACTCGGGGTTTCCGACCGTTGCCGAGAGATAGAGCCACTGGGTGCCGGTCGTCCCGTCGCCGGTCCCGTTCGCGGCCGCCGGTGCGGTCTCGCAGTAGTGCCGGAGCCGGGAGATCAGCCCGTCCAAACGATTGCCCCGCTCGCCGTTCGCGATGCCGTGTACCTCGTCGATCACCACGGTGCCGATCTCGCCGAGATCCTTGCCGGTCCGCAGGGCGTGATCGATGCCCTCGTAGGTGCCGACGATCACGTCGGCTTCCCGATCGAAGCGAGCGCCGCTTCCCCGAATCCGGCTCGCCCCGACCCTGACCGTCACGTCGACCAGATCGCCGTAGTCGTCCTCGAAATCGTCGTGTTTCTGGTTCGCGAGCGCGACCAGCGGCACGAGGAACAGCATCTTGCCCTCGCCCCGCACGGCGCGGTCGATCCCGGCGAGTTCGCCGATCAGGGTTTTTCCCGTCGCGGTCGCGCTCACGACGAGCTGGTTCCGGCCCTCCATGAGGCCGTTCTCGACGGCGAGGCTCTGAACCGGAAGCAGCGAATCGAACCGATCGGCGAAGCGATCGGCGACCGCCGGGTGGAGATCGAGATCCGATACCTGTACTGGGTCGACGGCCTCTGTGGTGGCGCTCATCTCGTCGAACTTCGTGAGGTCGCCGTCGAGATTCCCCGAGAGAAGGGTGACGATCCGATCGAAGTCCCCCACCTCCAAGAGGAGTTCTTCGAGGCGCTCGCGGGCGGCGGCGGTCAGCCCCCGGTAGCCCGCTTCCCGCTCTAGCTCCCGGCGGGCACAGTCCGGACAGATCTGCTCCCCGTTTCGCTCGATCGCGGTCTCGCTCGTGATCGGCGAGTATCGGCCCTGCTGGGCACAGAGCCGGCAGGTCCGGACGGTCTTTAGGCTCCCCTCGAGCTGGTAGCCCGCGAACATCTCGCGTAGCTCCGCCCGTCCCGCCGCGGAGGTCTGCTCGGAGACCCGGATGCGATCGGCACGGCGGGCGATTTCGACGAAGGTATCGGGCCGGCGGGGCCGTTCGTTCGACCCGTCCTTCACGCGGAACTTGCCCGGGCGTGGCCCCGCGGAGGTCTCGTTGAGCGTAAGCACTGCCTGCAGGACGCGCTCGCCGCTGCGGATCGCGGCGACCGAGTACTCGCCGCCGCGTTCGTGACAGAAGAGCGTGTCCACCCTCGAGACCTGCTGTGACACTACCCTCGGGTAGGCCGCCGAAGTATTTGAGTGACCCGGAGTCGGGTAGCCGATAGAAACGCTCTCGGGAGCCGACGGTCGAACCGAACCGTCGAGCGACGACCGGCAGGCGGTAGGCAGCGAGCGACGATCGGAGACCGCCATCGGACATCGAGGTGAACGAGTGTTCGGTCCAGCTCCCTGAGAGCGGCCTTCGAAGCGCTTTTGAGGGAGACCGGCGGAATCGCGGTATATGGACGTAGAGCGGGAGGCGGTGATCGAGGCGCTCGTCTCGACCGCCGCCGTCGGGGTGTTCGTCGTGCTGATCGTCGCGATCGGCGTGGTTTTCCCCTCCCTCGCCGGACAAGGTGCTTTCGCGCTTATCGGTGCCATCGCGCTGTTCGTTCTCACGATGGCCGGGGTCGGCTACTGGCTCTCGGGCAGGAAGTAGTCGCCGCCCCTCTCGACCGTCCAGAGGGTCGCCGCTCGATAGCGCCCGTTCGGCAGGTCCGCACGCACCGTTCTTCCGCTACGAAAACGAAGGACTCTCCCGATCCGAGCCCTCTCAGGCCGGGATCGAGCCGTAATCAAAGGTCGCGCCCTGTTCCTGTAGCTGCTCGAGGGTCTCCTGTTCCTCCTCGATCGTCTCGCGCAGGAGGTCGGCTGCCTCCTCGTTGCCGAGTGCTTTCGCGACCTCGACGAGGCTCTCGTAGGCGCTGATCTCGTAGCGCTGGGTCTTGCCAGCCGTGGTCACGTTATAGAGGTCGAGCGCGCTCGGGTCGGGATCCTTGCCCTCGAACTCGTCGTACTCGGCGAGCAGCCCCTCGATGCCGAGACACTCCTCTTCCTGTGGGGGTTCGCCCATCGTATCGAAGATCTGGACGAGGCGCTCGATGTGCTCGCCGACCTGCTCGCGGTGCTCCTCGAACAGGTCGGTTAGCCGTTGGTCGTTCGTGTTCGAGGCGAACTCCTCGTAAGCGTCTACCATCCGGTGTTCGGCGAAGTAGATGTCGCCCAGTTCGTGCTCGAAGAGTTCCTGTAAGCTGTTGCTCCCATGATTGAATCCGATCGCCGAGAGGAGCGCGCGGAGAACAAGGATTCGGTTTGCGGAGACGGCGCGGGCCGATGTGGGAGCTCCGTTCCCTCTCACTCCCCCGCCTCGGCCTCGGCTCCAGTTTCGCTCTCGCGGGCTCGCCAATCGGTGAGCGCGTCCTCGTCGGCGTCGTCGAGTGCGTCCTCGTAGTAGGCCATCGGGTGAGAGATGGTCTCACAGCGATCGTCCATGTTGACACAATCCCCGTAGGATTGCATCGTCGCACAGGCCGGCGTCGAGTACTCGGTCGGGCTCGTTTCCCCCTTGATGTGATCGGTCTGATAGCGGGTGATCTCCTCGCCGAAGCCCGGATTCACCATATACAGGGAAACGATGTCGTCGGTCTCCATCCCGATATTCGAAAGGAAGGCCGTGATCGCGAATCGCGAGTGGTGTTCTAGGTGCTCGCCTTTTTGGACCTGATCGAGCAGGTACTGCATACAGGGCGGGAAGAGTTCGGGTACGACCGTATCGATGTCCCGGATCAGATCCGTCTCGGCGAGGCGCTCTCGGATCGTCGCTTCGGCGTCTTCGAGCGCTCCGCCGATCTCCTCGGGGACCGAGAGGGGCAGCCCGCTCGTCACCCGCTGTCTGACCGCCTCGCCGAACAGCGCGAGGAGTTCCTCCCGCGTGAGCGCTACCCAGCCGTCGGCGAGGCGGCGGTTGACCAGCCGCCACTCGTCCTCGCGGCGATCGGTCGTGAGCGAGAGGTACGCCGAAACGCTCGTCTCGTAGCCGTTGTTCCGCCCGGACGCCCCCCCCTCGCTTGCCTCGCGAACCTCCTCGTCGAGATCGAACTCGGCGAGTAGGTCCTCGATCGTGAGCCCGCTGTCGGGGGCGCTTTTGAGGTCCCGCCGGCCGAGGTCGCTCGCGAAGCGCTCGCGGGCGGCCGTGGCTTCCGCACGGGCGTAGCGGTGGACGAGTACCGGCTGGTCGACCAGCGAGACGAGCACGCGCGCGATCGGATAGGACAGCAGTTCGGTTCGCGTTCCATACTCGGGCTCCCCGATCGTCCTGTCCGTTAGCGCGCTCTCGATCCGGTCGAGCGCGCGGTCGGTGATCGCCTCGTCGCGGGCTGCCGCCGCCAGCGAGACCTCGGCGTTCCGGACTGCCTCGCGGCTGTCCTCGAAGTACGGATACCGCGCGTGAAGCGACCGGAGTCCCGTCGCCATCTCACGGCTCCTCTGTGTCCGCGCGAATAAAACTCCCGTGGCATGCTTGGTCTCAGGGACGAACACTTACCTAACGGGAAATGCCTCCCTCGGTCCTTGCTAACTCTAGTCAGTAGCACTGATAGGAACTGAACAACCGTTCCGATATCGATAACGAGATCGCCCCGGTCGCATGGGACGGGTGCAAGGATTGCAACCGAACGAACGATGCGGCCATCGTTGTTGCCGGACCGGCCGCCACTGGGGAAACGAGAGCGAGCGCGGCGAGTTGCGCTGGCGCTGGTGCTGTGGGCGGTGCTGGTGGCGGCGCGTGCTAACTCGGGGTTACGAAGACGAAACTGATGACCAGACTGAGTCGCCTTTGGCCCTCCTCAGGGTCGCTCTCCGACCAGTCGTGTTTGTACCGCTCGGGTCGGGGGAATTTCATCCGGCCGTTCTCGGTCGAAGTCCCGGCATATCGAGTGCGCAAAGCGGGGACGACGACCCTTACCGCCGGCCTGCGGATCGGGCGATCGGCAGGAACGGCCAGAGCGGCGACGGTCCGAGCGGGCCGTCAGAACGGCGATTATTGTCCCTCGCCGGATCCGTCCGCCGATGACTCCGGTTTCGAGCCCGGTCGTCGCTCCCCGTTCGGCGCGTTTTCCGAGGAGTCCTCGCGTTCGCTCACACGCGTCGTATCGCGTCAAGGGGCGATAGCGCGACGGTGCGACCGAGCGTCCGAACCCGTTCGGGGGAACGGCCAGGAACGCCGAGAAGGTACACCGAGACGTATGCAGCACGCGAGCGAACACCTCGCGGCGACCGATG
>PXRA01000064.1 GCA_003021725.1 Halobacteriales archaeon QH_8_64_26 | reverse complement strand
ACCACGCGAGGGTGACCTGATCACCTACGTCCAGTCCGAAGGCTTCCTCGCCCCGTCCCCGGTTCGTCGCCAGTTCGACGTTGCCATGGCTGCCGACGGCCACGACGCGTTCGCCGGGTTCGACCGCGGCGTAGGTCCGCCGAGTGGGTGCCGGCTCGCCGTTTACCGCGACCGCAGTACCGTATCGACCGTCGAGCAGCTCTCCGGGGAAGTTCGTGACGACGTTGCCGAAGCCGTCGATCACCAGTACTTCGCCGACGGCGTCCGTCCCGTCGGTTGCTTCTCCCTCGCTTACCGCTGGCTCGGGAAAACCTAGATCGACGTATGCGGCATATGGGGTCGTCCGATCGAGTGTTTCCACGTTTCCGATACCGCTTTCCTGGACCGCGGCGGCCGCCGGGGCGAAGACGTCCCGCCCGTGAAAGGTGTGGCTCGCGGGACTCTCGATAGTCCATTCGAAGACCGTCGGTTCGCCTTCGGCGAGCACGCGGGCAGCAGGCAGCAAAACGCCGTTGTCGGGCCCGACCAGCGCGTGCTCGCCCGCCCGGACCGCGAGCGCCTTTCTTCCCGTTCCGACGCCGGGATCGACGACGACCAGGTGGACCGCGGGCGGGAAGTACGGAAGCACCTCGCGCAGCCAGAAGGCGGTAGCTCTGACGTCCTGGCGCGGGAAGTCGTGAGCGACGTCGACCAGGCAAGCGTCGGTCCGGGAACAGAGGACGCCTTTCATCGCCGCCGGATAGGGCGAGCCGAAATCGGAACTGAGCGTGATCACGAGTTCTCAGCCGCTGGGGTCAGTGTCACTGAGGTCGGCGACCCCATCGATGTTCTCGATGTCGTCGATGCTCTCGATGTCCTCGATGTCCTCGGCACCCATGCCGTCGCTGCCATCGAGGTGTTGGAGGCGCGAGACTCCATTGATTCCCTCGATGGTCTCGGCGACGACGTTCGGTACTAGCTCCTGCCAGTCCTCGCCGTTGATCATCCGCTCTCTGATCTGGGTGCCCTCGAGGACCTCGCGGTGGAACATCGGCGACTGGCGCGCTGGGACGCCCGCCTCCTCGAACAGTTGTATCACCAAGGGGTTGTTCGAGTACGCGACATCGAAGCGGGGGCACATACTGGTGACGTGGCTCACCCAGACGGAGTTGCGATCGATGTCCTCGATCGGGACGACGTAGGTAACGAGATCGAACTCGGCGAGGGCTTTCGTGACCATCATGATCCGCTCGCCCGCCGTGAAGGGATCGTGGGTGTTATGGGAGACGTCGGCGCTGCCGACGCCCAGCACGAGTTCGTCGACGTCCTCGGTGATGCGCTCGACCATCCGGTGGTGGCCCTCGTGGTAGGGCTGGAAGCGCCCGATGTAGAAACCACGGATCATATACGTCCCCAGTACTGCCCGATCGTTATAAAACCGGCCCGGCTTCGCTGCCGGCCTCGATGCCGAGGGCCGAGGGCTGCAATATCGCCGAGTCACGATGCCTTCCCCTGGATTTCGATCGAGGCAAAGGCCGGACAAGGGGAGAAAGTATATCAGCGGATGGCTCGTTATTTCCAGTAGCGGAACGCCCTATGCTATGAGTGAAAAGACAACCACTGACGACGCTCCCTCGACGGGGACGGCGAGCGACTCGGCGGAGCCCACGGAGGATGGGACCGACGAGACCGAAGAAGACGGCTCGCGCGGGGAGCTCGGCAGCACGGTCGAGGTAGACGTCGAAACCAACGGGGAAGGGGATCTCGAAGGCGACGAGGACTCCCTTCTCGGCGGGCTCAGCGTCGAATCGACCGCCGACATCGAAGTCCCCGACCGACTAGTCGACCAGGTCATCGGCCAGGACCGTGCCCGGGACATCGTCCAGAAGGCGGCCAAACAGCGCCGCCACGTGATGATGATCGGGACCCCTGGTACCGGGAAATCGATGCTCGCGAAGGCGATGAGCGAACTCCTCCCCAAGGAGGAAATGCAAGACGTTCTCGTCTATCATAACCCCGACGACGGCAACGAGCCCAAAGTTCGTACCGTCCCGGCGGGCAAAGGCGAGCAAATCATCGAGGCCCACAAAGAGGAAGCCCGCAAGCGCAACCAGATGCGTTCGTTCCTCATGTGGATCATCATCGCCATCGTGATCGGCTACGCGCTCCTCATCGAGGGGGCGGTTCTCCTGGGAGTGCTCGCCGCGGGTGTCATCTATCTCGCCTTCCGGTACGGTTCCCGGTCGAGCGATGCGATGATTCCCAATCTGCTGGTGAACTCCGCCGATACCCAGACCGCGC
Organism: Halobacteriales archaeon QH_8_64_26; assembly: GCA_003021725.1. Classification (GTDB taxonomy): domain Archaea; phylum Halobacteriota; class Halobacteria; order Halobacteriales; family Halococcaceae; genus PXQR01. The sequence continues at coordinate 2,295 of PXRA01000064.1, read as the reverse complement.
CCTTCGAGGACGCGACCGGCGCTCACGCCGGGGCGCTACTCGGCGACGTTCGCCACGACCCCTTCCAGTCCGGTGGCATGGAGACGCCCAGCCACGATCGAGTCGAGGCCGGCGCGATCCACAAGGCGAACAAAGGGGTGTTGTTCCTCGACGAGATCAACACGCTCGATATCCGCTCCCAGCAGAAGCTGATGACGGCGATCCAGGAGGGATCCTTCTCGATCACGGGTCAGTCCGAGCGTTCCTCGGGTGCGATGGTCCAGACCGAGCCCGTGCCGACCGATTTCATCATGATCGCCGCGGGGAACTTGGATGCGATGGAGAACATGCACCCGGCACTTCGCAGCCGTATCAAGGGATACGGTTACGAGGTCTACATGGACGACACCATCGACGACACCCCCGAGATGCGCCGCAAGTACGCTCGATTCGTCGCCCAGGAGATCGAGAACGACGGCCGGCTGCCACACTTCTCGGACGATGCGCTCGAGGAATTCATGCTCGAAGCCCAGCGTCGCTCGGGCCGCAAGGATCACCTGACGCTTGAGATGCGTGATCTGGGCGGGCTCGTCCGTGTCGCCGGCGACATCGCCCGCGCGGAGGACGCCGAGTTCACGACCCGGGATCACGTGCTCCAGGCCAAGCGGCGCTCCCGGTCGATCGAACAGCAACTCGCGGACAACTACATCGAGCGCCGCAAGGACTACGAACTCACCGTCGCCGGCGGCGACGTCGTCGGCCGGGTCAACGGCCTCGCAGTGATGGGCGAGGACTCCGGTATCGTCCTGCCCGTCATGGCCGAAGTCACGCCCAGTCAGGGTCCCGGCGGGGTGATCGCGACCGGACAGCTCAAGGAGATGGCCGAGGAAGCCGTTCAGAACGTCTCGGCGATCATCAAGAAGTTCTCGAACGAGGACATCACCGAACGGGACATCCACATCCAGTTCGTCCAGGCCGGCCAGCAGGGCGTCGACGGTGATTCGGCGTCCATTACCGTCGCGACCGCCGTCATTTCGGCGCTCGAAGGCATCCCCGTCGATCAGAGCATGGCGATGACGGGCTCGCTGTCGGTGCGTGGGGACGTCCTTCCCGTCGGCGGGGTGACCCACAAGATCGAGGCCGCGGCGAAATCCGGTCTCGATACGGTGATCATCCCAGCAGCGAACGAGCAGGACGTGATGGTCGAAGAGGAGTACGCCGAGCAGATCGATATCGTCCCGGTATCGCATCTCTCGGAGGTGCTGGAAGTGGCGCTCACCGGCGAGACCGAAAAGGACTCGCTGGTCGATCGCCTCAAGTCGATCACCGGCTCGGCGCTCGACCGACAGGTCGGACAGAGCCAGAACCCCAGTAGCCCGAGCCCGCAGTAATCGTGGCCCAGTGGGCCGCCTTCGCGGGGCTCACCGCGCTTTCGGTGTCGCTCTTTCTCGCGCTCGCGCGTGCCTCCCAGACGATGGTGAGCGACGGTGCCGACAGGGCCGAAGCCGATGCCAGCGCCGAAGGCCACGCCATCGGCACCGTCGGCACCGACGACGCCTTCGATCCCGACGCCAGTACCGACGCTGAGGAGGCCGCCCCAGTCCGATCGGGTTCCGGCTTCGAGAGTTCGGCGGTCGATTCGATCGATGGCGATGAGCAGTCAGCGCCGGCGCTTGACCCGATCGCCGTCGATTCCGGCGTAGCGACCGACAGCGGCCAGGATGGCGCGAAGAGCAACGACACCCTCGACCCGCTCGAATCGATGTCGACGAGCGCGTTGCTTCTCAATGTGGCCTTCTCCCAGGGATTGTTCGGCGGGCTGGTGGTACTGGGCGCGTGGTACACCGAGATCCCGCTCGCGGCGTTCGGCGTCTCGGGGGTGCCACAGGTCGGGACGCTGGCTCTCGGAGTCGGGCTGGGGATCGCGCTGTATGCGGGCAACGAGCTCGCCGCCGTGGGCGCGAGCGCGCTCGGGTTCTCACCGCCCGCGGACCTCCGGGCGATGCTCGCGCCCGACTCGCTCGCCAGCTGGGCGCTCCTCCTGGGGGGGATCCTACCGGCGATCGCGTTCGTCGAGGAGCTGCTCTTCCGGGCGGCGCTGATCGGTGCGCTGAGTGCTGGATTCGCCGTTTCACCGTGGCTGCTCGCGATCCTCTCCTCGATCGCCTTCGCTATTGGCCACGGCGCACAGGGCTCGCTCGGGATGGTCGTCACCGGGTCGTTAGGGCTCGCACTAGCCGCGGCGTTCGTGCTTACTGGCAGTCTGTTCGTCGTCGTGCTCGCTCACTACCTCGTGAACGCCCTGGAGTTCGTCGT
>PXRA01000063.1 GCA_003021725.1 Halobacteriales archaeon QH_8_64_26 | reverse complement strand
CTCTCCCGCCTACTCGGTCGTCCTCCACGGGACAGGAAGCGTCTCTCGTGATCACGAAACGGTTTCGCGGTTTCGAACGATTCACCGATACTCGCTCCCTATCTGAGAGGGGAGGCCCCGCCCTGTCCGCGGAAGACGAACGTCATATCCCGTATGAATAAGACTTATTCCGTCTTTTCTCCCCTAGCCACGCGATGAGGGAGCCATGCCCCGAACGGACGGCCGACTCGAGCGAACGGGGAGCGGTGCCCGATTTCGACGAGCTGACTCCCCCGAACGAGCTGGTTCGTGGCGAGCGCACTCGTGACGATTTCTTCGATACGGTCCTCCAGTTGGACACGCCAGCGACGGTCGAGGAGGTCGCCGAACTCGCCGGTCACGGCCCCGACGCTGCGCGGGAGTATCTCGGCTGGTTCGAGCGCCTGGGTATCGTTACGCGGGTCACCGAGTCACCGGCGACCTACGAACTCAATCGTGCGTACCTGGTCTAGCGACGCGTACAGCGCGTGCAGAACACCTACGATGACGACGAACTCGTCGATCTATTGGGGGCTGAAACCGAGCGTGAGCAGGCGTACGCCGAACGGTTCGGTGCCGAGTCGCCCGGTACGGTGTCGCTCACCGAGTACGCGACCGAGACGGACCGATCGATCGAGGAGATCTGGGAAGCGCTGTCGGCATGGAAGACGGCGCGTCGTCGTATCACGATTCTCGAACGAGCAGTAGCGGAGCGGACCGGCGATTCGTCCGGCTATCACCGTTCCGTTGCATGAGCGACGACGCCGGATCGGACGGGTTCTCCGGTGATCGGGAGGTATGTAAGGGGGCTTCGCCGGTCGATTTCGACCGTCTCGACCTCGCCCGGAATCGAGTGCGTGGTGACGATCGATTCGTAGGGATCGAACCGCGACCCGAGTTCGCCCCGAATCGACTTGTCTGTACGTACGATCGCGGGTTTTACCCCGAAACCGTTGCTGACGCCCGGCTCGAAACCGTCTGGTTCGAAAACGACGATTTCTCGATTCATTACCACGAAGATCACGAGACGGACACGTTCGACCATCGGTGGGATCGCCATCCATCCGAATACAACACGCGCGAGCACGTTCACTCTGGCCCGACCGCGCCAACACCCGGTGTCGACACGTCATACCCGTGGGATTGGCGGGACGTGCTTTCGGCGGTTCTATCCGAAGTCGAAGACCGGCAGCGTGCGTTCTGGACTATAGATACATTTGGTTGACTGTTGGATCTCTTCACATATCCGCGAGACGACGATCCGTTCCTGGTGCGCTTTCCGAGTAAGGGTAAGAGTGAGGTCAGTGAAACCATCACGGGGAGCGTGGCTGGCTCACTGGGAAGTTCGACGACCCGATACCGGCCGCCATAGCCATCCCGGATCCTCTTCGTCATCGTGATGCGTTCGCGTTCATCCGTCGCGGTTGCTGCTCGTTTCAGCCACCGTCGCCCGAGACGGCCACGGGTACGAACATTTATAGCGATAACGTCATTGGACTTCCGTACGAATAAAAGTATGAAGGCCGCTCGTCCGTTCTCCGTCCGCGGCCACAGACCGTTAGCAGCGACGAGTACGAACGACGCTCTCGCCCGAGGAACCCTCTCCTCGCGTCCGACGCGGCCCACCCACGCTACCGCCGAGCCATGACCGCCGACGCCGAGCGCGAACGTGGTTCGTACGTCCTCGTACTCGCGAGCGTGTTCGCGCTCGCGCTCGCGTTGCGCCTCGTCTTTCTCTACTGGAGCCCGCTGCCCGCCACGCTCGACGGCATCGAACACGCGGCCCACGCCCGCGACACGCTCGCGACGGGGTCCCTTCCCCTCCAGGAGCTACGCGCCGATCACCTCACGTTCGTCGGCCTGCTCGCGGGCACGGGAGTGATCGTCGGGGTCGCGCCGATTACGCTCGCCCAACCCTTCAGTGCCCTCCTCGGGGCAGCGTCCTGTCTCGTCGGGATGGCACTCCTCCACCGACTCTGTGTCGAGATGGGCTGGCCGGCCCGCCGGACGCGCCTGGCGACCGCACTGATGGGCTTCTCGCTCGCGGCGAGCGGCATCTACCTCCGGCGCACCGGCCTCCCGGACGAGGAGCTCCTCGCTCACCTCCTCATACCGTTGCTCGCCCTCGCGCTCCACCGAACGCTGCTCGAACGCGACCGCCGGTGGACGGCCGTCACCGTCGGGCTGCTCGCGGTCTTGCCGATCACACACACGCTGAGCACGCTGATCGCGTTGCTGGTCGTCCTCGGCGTTCTCGCCGTCCACTTCGCGCGCGACCCGACGCGCCGAACCGCCACTGTCGGCGGGCTCCTCGTCGGCGGCTTTTGGGCCTACGCGTTCGCCTACTACGCCTTCGCCGCCCGCAGCGGTGCTCTCACGGTTCCGTACGTCGATCGAGTCGGGGCCTTCCCCGGGCTCTTTCTCGCGTGGCTCGTCGTCCTCGCTCTCGGCGTGCTTTGGTTCCAGCGGACCTCGCGCTGGAGCCGCCGGACGATATTTCTCGGCCCGATCGCGATCGCCTTCCTCGTCGTCCTCACCAACGCGCTCCGACCGATCTTCCCGGGGACGATCGACACCCCGTTACCGGTCGCCGTACTACTCGTTTCCCTTCTGCTCCCGGCGATCTTCGCGAGCGGCGCGCTCTCGGTGCTCGCGGCGCGGCGATCGACCGCCGTTGCCCTTCTCGCGTTGCTCGCTGCTCCCGTCGTCCTGGTCGCCTTCTCGCTCACCGCGACGCTCACCCCCGAGTACTTCGGGACGGTGATGCGCGCCCAGACCTTCGCCCACCTGCCGGCGTTCGCACTCGCTGCGCTCACGGTCGCTCGCCTCGCCCACCCGAAGCGCATCCCCGCTCGCACCCGTGCCGATCGACCGACGGCCACCTCCCGTGTCGCCACCGACGGCGGGCGAGTCACCCGCCGCCTCCGGAGACCGGGCGTCCGCGCGCTCCTGGTCGGGCTCTTCGTGGTGAGCGTCCTCGCGAGCACACCGATCGCCTACGTCAACCTCGATACCGGTTCGTATCCCAGTACGACGACCCGAAGCGAGTTCCGGGCGGCGGCCTTCGCGACCGACCGGCTGGCCGAACGCTGGACCGGCGATCACACGCTCACTCGGGTCGCTAGCCACTACCACTACGACGGCGGGCCGGCGAGCGCGACGATGTACGACGCCCGCGAGTGGCTCCGTGGCGGGCCCTCGCCCTGCCGGCCGGCGCTCTCCCAGCGCTCCTGGACGACGACCGGCGCACACTTCTTCCCGGCCGCCCCCGAGACCGTCTCACAGGTGCGATACGACGGCTGGCTCACACGGCGCGATCAGGTCTACACCGCGGGCGGTCTCGACCCCCTCGCGCTCACGCTTCCCCGATCGGGGGCGACGGACTGTTGAGCGAACCGCCATGACTCTCCGGCTAGTCGTCGCCTACGGACGACGGCGGTCCGTCGCCGCGACCGACGTCCTCTCCGAGAACACACTTTATTAGTATAATGACGATATGTCTTTACGTTAGCGGTCGGCACCATCGATAAATGCGAGTCACGCGTCGGTACTGGACGATCGCCGGGTTCGGCGGGGCGCTTGCCCTCTCGGCGGTCGTCCTCGCCCGCCCGCTCTTGCTCGCCGGCGCGGCGGCCCTCGGCGCGTGGTTGCTCGCCCGGCAGTACGTCTTCGTGCGCGCGCTCACGCGAACGCTCGATGAACTCACGATCGACCACGAGGTCGCGCGAGCCCGAACGCCGGCCGACGAGCCCGTTACCGTCTCGCTCGCCCCCTCGCTGGCCCGTCCCTCTCCGCTAGAGCTCCGGATCGAAGCACGGCCGCCGCCGGTCGCGACGGGATCGAGCGCCGCCGATCGTCTCGCCCGGCTCCCGGCGGGCGAGCGCGAGGCCCGAACTACCCTCCAGGTCGCCTGGCCGGTCGCCGGCTCGTTTCGCTTCGACCGCCCGACGATCACCGCGGTCGATCCGCGTGGCCTGTTCGTCGAGGGTCTGGCGCGCGGCCCGACGCCCTCGATCGCCGTCGAGCCCCGCGGGCCGAGGGACGTCCACGTCGGGATGGGCGGCGAGCAGGTCACGGCCGCCTACGGCGAGCACGAGACCGATCGGCAGGGTTCCGGTCTCGACCCGGCGGAGCTGCGCGAGTACGTCCCTGGCGATACTGCCCGTCGAATCGACTGGAAGACGACCGCCCGGCGGGGTCAGCCCCACGTCCGCGAGTACGAGATCGAAGCCGACTACACCACCTCCTTGATCGTCGATCGCCGCCGACGCATGAGCACCGGCTCGGCGGGCGAGACGAAACTCGATTACGTCCGCCACGTCGCGCTGGCATTCTGTAATAGCGCCCGGGAGTTCAACGATCCGCTCGGCCTCTACGTAGTGGGCGACGAGGGGGTCCTCGACCGGCGTGCGCCCGATATCGGTGCCAGTCAGTACGCGGCGGTCGCCGATCGCCTCCGCGCGCTAGAGCCGGCGGCGGGCCGGCCGGGCGGGTTCGACGCCCGGTCGAAGTTGGTGCCGAGAACGCTAGGCTCGGGGTCGGGAACGCCGGGGCCGGCCGTCGCACGCCGGCGTACGGCCCTCCTCCGGCCGGAGGAGTCGGCCTTCGGGGCGACGCTTCGGCCCTTCTTCGCGCGGTCGGACGCCTACATCGAGCGCATCGAGGGCGACGTGCTCTTCGAGACGGCACGGACCTCACTCGCCGGCGCGGCTGGGGCCGTCCGGACGGTCGTCTTCACCGACGACAGCCACCGATCGGCGACCCGCGAGACGGTGAAACTCGCCCGCCGCGGCGAGGGTCGCGTACTCGTCTTTCTCACCCCGAGCGTCCTGTTCGAGGACGGCGATCTCACCGATCTCGAGTCGGCCTACGAGCGCTACGTGGACTTCGAGGGGTTCCGGCGCGAACTCGCCCGCCTCGAACGTGTCTCGGCCTTCGAGATCGCCCCCGGCGACCGCCTCAACGCGGTGCTGGCGGCGGGCCGAGATCGCCGCCACGAATCCGAGCGACCAGCCTGATACCATGATCGCTACCTCCCTTCCCCCCGATACCGATCGCGACGGCAAGACAGCGACCGACTCGGATTCGCCACCGGACGAGTCCGGTGGGACCGATGGGTTCGAGGCGAGTACCCCGAGTTGGCTCGGAGCGCTCGCCGTCGTCCTGGTCGGCGTAGCCCTCTATCGACTGGTGGGCCTTCCCGGAATCCTCGTCGGCGTCGTCCTCGCGCTCTGTTGGTACTACCTGTCAGCGGAGGCGACCGTCGCGGTCGGCACTCTCCTCTCGGTCGTTGCACTGCCGGGCGATCCCTCCCTCGCCGGCCTCGCTTTCCTCGCGTGTGGATTGTTAGCCGTACTGGCGAGCGCCGCTTTCCGATACGACGCCCCCCTCCGGCTCCTCGGGGCGTTTCTCGCCTTCCTTCTCGTTCTCCTCGTCGTGACGTGGGTCGGTGCCGAGCAGGGTGGGGCGACCTGGTTCGGGGTGCTCGCACTGCTCCTCACGGGATCGCTTCTCGCCTACGGTCACCACCGCTACCTCCTCGTCCGCACCGGCCGCGTCGAATCCGGGGGTCAGAGACCGGGATCGAACGAGGGAGCAGGCCAGTGAGCGAGAGCACTCTCGGGGACGGCGTGACCCGCGAACGTGAACGGACGGAGACGGGGGAGGCCGCCGAGGCAACCGACCCGAACCGAGCCGAGCCGACCCGACCCGACGCGAGCGAAGCGGGCAGCGGAGAGACCGATAGGACCGATAGAACCGAGAGGGCCGTCCTCGCCGGCCAGCTCGAGGTTCTCACCGAGGAGAACCGCCGCCTCCGCGCGGAGTACGCCCGCGCCCGCCGGACGCGCTATCGGCGCTCCGCGCTCGGGTTGGCCGCACTCGGCACGGTCTGTGCGCTCGCCGGGACGATCTTTCCGGACGCGCGCACCGTTCTGTTCGCCCTCGCCGGGACGGGGCTGTTCACCGGCGTGCTCACCTACTACCTCACCCCCGAGCGCTTCCTCGCCGCCGCGATCGGCCGGGACGTCTACGCCGCGCTGGCGGGCAACGAGCAGGCCCTCGTAAGCGAACTCGGACTCCAAGAGACGTCGATCTACGTCCCCCGCGAGGAGGGCGACCCGCCCGCCTGGCTGTTCGTTCCCCATCGAAGCGACTACGAGCTCCCCGCGGCCGACGCGCTCAACGATCTCTTCGTCGTCACCGAAAGCGAGCGTTCCCGAGGAGTCTCCCTGCGGCCGACCGGCGCACCGCTCCACGCGGAGTTCGACCGGGCGCTCGCCGACGACCTCGCAAGCGATCCCGGCCGCCTCGCCGACCAGCTCGCGGAGGGACTGGTCGAACAGTTCGAACTCCTCGACAGCGCCACCACCGACGTCGACCCTGCCGGTGGACGCGTCTCGGTCGCGGTCGCCGAGAGCGCCTACGGCCCCCTCGAACGGTTCGATCACCCGGTCGCGTCCTTTCTCGGGGTGGGGCTCGCCCACGGACTGGACGTCCCCGTGACCGTCGAGACGACGCCGGCCGACGGCCGAGCGGACAGCCTCGTGACCTGCCGCTGGTCGGAGTGATTGGCCGACAGACCACTGTACGACCCACCGACGCCACGTCTACCACCGTCCCTCTGTTCGCTCTTCGGTTCGGGAGCGAGGAACCTGAGAGGAGTGCCCGGAGGAGCGAAAGCGATCCCCGGTGATCGTGAACTGGTGGGAACGAAAGCGAGCGTGCGAGCGGTGTGGCCCTACCGGCGACCGTCGTCGGTCGGATGCCCGCCGTCGCCGACCGCGGTGGCTTCACCCTCGGTGCTGCCCTCGGCCGTGCTCGGGACCTCTACACGGTCGAGGATCTCCTCGACGACCTCCGCTGCGGCGACGTCAGACAGCGTCGCGTCGGTGCTCAGGACCAAGCGATGGATCAACACCGGCTTCGCGAGTGCCTTCACGTCGTCGGGGATGACGTACTCGCGGTTCTCGATCGCGGCGCGTGCTTTCGCCGCGTCGAGAAACGCCAGTGTGGCACGCGGGGAGCCCCCGTGTTCGAGGTCCGGGCTCTCTCGGGTCTCGCCCACGAGATCGAGGACGTACTCTTTGACGTCGTCGCTGACGTGGACCTCCAGGACGGCCTCGCGGGCTTCGAGGACGTCTTCGGGGGTCAGGACCTGCGAGACCGTCTCGGGCCCGAGTTGGGGGCTGTCGTCGAAACGATCGACGAGGCGGCGCTCGACCGTGCGATCGGGCAGCGAGACGGTGAGTTTCTGCTGGAAGCGATCGCGCTGTGCCTCGGGGAGCTGGAAGGTTCCCTCCATCTCCAGGGGGTTCTGTGTAGCGATCACCATGAAGGGCTCGGGTAGCTCGAGGGTCTCGCCCTCGATCGTGACCCGTTGTTCCTGCATCGCTTCGAGCAGCGCCGATTGGGTCTTGGGGGTCGCGCGGTTGATCTCGTCGGCCACTACGAGATTCGCGAAGATCGGCCCCCGCTGGAGGTCGAACTCGCCGCGGTGCTCGCGGTAGACGTGCGTCCCGGTGATGTCGGCCGGAAGCACGTCGGGGGTCATCTGCACTCGCGTGTACTCCAGTCCCGAAGCCCGAGCGAAGAGGTTCGCCGCGGTCGTCTTCGCGACGCCGGGCACGCCCTCTAAGAGGACGTGGCCCCGCGTCAGCAGCGAGATCGTCAGCCCTTCGACGAGACTTTCGTTGCCGATCAGGACGGCTTCTACCTCCTCGCGGATGGCCTCGTGGAGCGTCGCGGGATCAGTCATTGTTTTCATCACTGTGTCGATGCATCATAACCCCTCGGGTTACGCGTCGGACCCGATCGTCCTCCCAGTCGGGGTGGCGATCAGCGAGGAGCGCGGCGATCTCGGTTCCCTCGATCCCCGTCTCGGGAGTGACGTTCCTCCCGTCTCGATCGAGCAGGCCCCGAAGGCCCACGATCGATTGCCGAAGCCACGCCGGACGATAGCCCCACAGCCCGACGGTCCCGAGCGCGCCGGCGCCGAAGAGCAACTGCAGCGTCGAGGACTCCTGTATCGCGAGGACCGCCAGCACGAGTGGCGGTAGCCGAGCGGTGTGGGAGTAGTCGATCAGTAGTCGATCGTGTGCGCTCAACGACGTCCGGAGGAACGCCCGGTTGTCCGGCCGGTCGAGCATCGCGTTGATGAATACACTGGGGTCACTGACCACCACGACCCGCCCTTCGCCGACCGGTTCGGTCGTCGCGACCGGGTACTGCCCGAGGCGCTCGCTATCGTCGATCTCGCCGTCCTCGTCGGTGTCGAGGTACGCGAACGACGAGGTGTTGACAAGGATCGTGGGCCGAGTCGAATCGGCTCCCCCGGCGCGTTCCGTGTCGATCGCCGTTCCGTAGTTGAGCGTCAGCTGCTCGACGTTCCGGGTGAGAGGGTGATCCGTTACGTTGCGAGCGGTCACCAACGCGGGCGAGCGGTAATTGTGTCGCTCGTCGCGGAGCGGCCGGCCGTCCAGGCGGGCACTGACGCCGAGGTCGGCCAGCAGTCCGTTCGTGCCGGCACCACGTTCGTCGGCGACGAGCACCGTCCCACCGTTCTCGACGAACCGCCCGAGATCAGCCGTGCTCCCGGGGCCGTACAACTGGTCGGGCGAGAGCACGACCGCGATCGTCCCCTCTGCCGGGACGGTCCTGTAGCGGGTGGTGTTCCGAACGATCTCGCTGTCGGTGCCGACCGCGCTGGCCTCTTCGCGGAGCTGGGAGGCACCGTCCCAGCCCGCGTTGTAGACGCCGAAGGACGCACTCGACGTCCCGACCGCGACGATGAGCGCGCCGACGACACACAGCGCGAACCCGACGAGGAGCAACTGGGGATACTCCAGACCGAAGATTCGACGGCTCACTCAGAGCACCCCCGCCGGCACGATCGCGATGATCCGTCTGACGACGATGGCCGCGAACCCGATCAGCCCCGCGAGGATCACCCACCGGAGACGAGCGCGCCAGCGTGGCGTGACGGCGAAAGGGGCGGTGAGTTCGATCACGATCAACAGCCCGATCAGCGAGAGCACGAAGAAGATCTCCAAGGAGAGCGCGCCGAGTACCGCCAGCAGGAGGATCGTCGCGAGCATCCAAGCGGCCTGTCCGTGGACGAAGCGCTGGCGGCGTCCGGTGACCATCGATTCTTCGTTCCTCTCCGAGTGACTATAATATATCGAAAGTGGACGCTATCAACTACGGGGCCTCGGACGTAGTCACCCTCGTGCCGATCGTCCGCTCGCGGGTCGGTTCCGAAGTAACTAACCGCTAGGGACGAGTTCGTTGGGCCGTGTGGCCTTGGGGACACCTCGCCGTCGGCTACGTTCTGTACTCGCTGTTCGTGCGAGCCTACCGGGGCCGTCCGCCCGATGGTCTACCGGCACTCCTCGTCGCGCTTGGGACGCAGTTTCCCGATCTGGTGGACAAGCCCCTGGCCTGGACGGTCGGGCTGCTCGCGAGCGGCCGCTCGCTCGCCCACTCGCTGCTCACGGCCACGATCGTGATCGGCCTGTTGGGCTGGTACGCCCGCCGTCAAGGGCGTTCGGACCTCGCGTTCGCGTTCGCCGTCGGCTACCTCTCGCATCTCTTCGGCGACGCGATCGGCCCCGTCATCGCCGGCGAGTACGTCTATCTCTCCTTTCTCGGCTGGCCCCTGCTCCCGCCACCGCCCTACGAAAGTGAAGGAGGACTTCTCGCCCACTTCGGGAACTTCGCACTCACCCCGACTTCGACCGTCGGACTCGCGCTGGGGGTGGCCTTCCTCGCGCTCTGGTACCGGGACGGGACGCCGGGTCTCGACCTGGTTCGCTCCTGGCTCGCCCGTTTCCCCTACCGGAGCGACCGAAAGCACTGACCGATCGTCGCCGACCGCCCGAACGGCCCTCGAAGCGATTTCTCTCCCGGTCGCTCCGGATCCGGTCGCTCTAGGACGATCACACCCGATGTCCTAGTATTTATGGTCTCGCACTCGACTAATACAGAGAGCGGCGAGAGAAATTCAAGAGCATCTCATGGGATACAAACGAGCCTTGTTGCTGCGGTGGTCGCGTCGCGATCGCCTCACCGTGTTGGTCGTCGCGGTCACCATTGCCTTTCTCGTCGGCTCGGGACTACTGTTGATCGCGGTCGGTGCCCAGACGTCGACGATCGCCAGCGAGTTCACCACCTCGACGACGGCGACGTACTACGACTCCTACGGTAGCGCCCGCGCCCAGTCCTCGCCCGACGCGCTCGTCTTCCCGACCGCGAACGTCACCCTCACCGACGCCGACGGTGGGACACACACCGAGCGCCTGCTCGGCGTGCCACCCGACACCCCGCCGTCGATCGAGGACGTCTCGGTTCCCTGGCAGCGAGCACAGCTCCCGCCGACGCCCGACTCGGGTGTCCGGGGTCCGGTCGATCGAACCACGCAAGCGACGATCGACGGCCGGGCGGGAACACTCGAAACGGCGCTCTCGCCCCACCCCACCAACGGATCGGTCTTCCCCGAGCGGTGGTACGTCGCGAACGTCTCGACCGTCGAGCAGGTCGGCTTGACCGGTGCGCTGGTTCTCGATACCGAGTCGAACGCCGGCGGCGACACGGTCGTTCCGCGGCGGGGGACCGCGATCCTCGCGGCGCTGGTTTTCTTCCTCGCCGGCATGAACCAGCTGCTCGGCGTCCTGGCGCTCGCGACCGTCGGCGGCGCCGTCTTAGTGTTGGTCGTCGTCTACAACGTCGTTCGGATGACCGTCCGCGATCGGATGGACCTGATCAAAGTCATCCGGGCGACCGGCGGGACGCCTCGTGGCGTCCTCGGTGTCTTCGGGCTCAGAGCGGGCCTGCTCGTCACGGCCGGAACCGCACTCGGCTACGCGATCGGGGTGATCGTCACGAACGCGATCGTCAATGTCGCAATCTACGCGGGACTCCCGATCTCGATCACGCCGACCGTCACGCGTTCGTTCGTTCGCCTGTTCGGCCCCGCACTTCTCGGGTTCGTGGCCGTGGGTATCCTCGCCGGGACGCTCGCAGCCCGCCCCGCGACGACCACCTCGCCGGCTCGCTTCTCGACGACGCCCGGGAGGCGTCGATCGAGTACGGATGGGAGCTCTCCGGGCCGGCTCCGTGCGGCACTGGGACCACGACTGCTCGACACGCGAGCGCTGGTGCCGACGGCGATGACGCTCGCGGTCTTCGCGCTCGTGGTGATCCTCGCCACCTCGCTGGTCGGCGCGCTCGCCCCGCTCGCGGGCGCGTCCGGCGGTACCGTCACCGAGGCTGGCGCGCCCCACATCGTCGCTAGTAGTGTCGACGCGGGCTACGCGCCGGTGATTCGATCGCGGGGCATCGACGCCAGTCCCGAGATCCTCCTGATGCAGGCCGCCGACGGCGAGCCCTTCCTGGTACGAGGGGCGAACTACACCGCCTTCGCTGGCCTCTCGGAGACGACCCTCCGGCGCGGCTACCGACCACGGGCTCCCGACCAGGCAGTTATCGGGCGCGATCTGGCGCGAACGCTCGATATCGGCGTCGGCGACCGGCTCACGCTCGGCGGGAGTACCTCCCCCTCCGTCTCGCGCGTGCAGGTCGTCGGCGTGTTCGATGCACCAGGAATCTACGACGACGAGCTACTCGTTCCCCTCGAGACGGCCTACGGTCTCTCGAACAAACCCGGCGTCGTCCAGTTCATCCGCACCTCGCGGGCGACCGACTCGCTCGGTAGGGAGAGCGCGAACGGCTCGGTGACGGTCACGAGCGTCGCTGTTGAGTCCCCGGTCGTCACCGGCAAGGCGGTGCCGGTGCGCATCCAGCTACAGAACCTCGGCGAGGAGCGCCGGACCCATCGCCTCGAAGTCGAGCTTGGCACCGAGACCCGCGTGCGCGACGTTTCCCTCCCGCCCGGCAAGACTCGGACTATCAGTGTACCGTTCCGCCCGACCGAACCCGGCGATCGCACCCTCCGTGTCGGCTCCTTCGAGCGTCCGATCAGTGTCGTCCCCCGGAACGCGCTCTCCTTGCCGGCCGTCCCGGACGCTGGCCCGCCCGGCGAGACGATGCTCGTAGCGGTGCGAACCGTCGACAACCGGTCGGTCCCCGGCGCGACGGTCACTCTCGGCGAGCAGACCGCTCGCACCGGGCCACGGGGCGTCGCACGGGTGGAGCTCCCGAGCGAAGCGGGGACCTACACCCTCAGCGCGAGGAAAGGCGATCGACCGATCGCCGAGGAGCGAATCGAGGTCGCCCCCGGCGTGCGTAGACAGTTCGTCGCCGATCTGCGCGTGACCCCCGAGACCGCGAGCGTCCTCGCCCGGCCGACGGCGAACGTGACGCTCGCGAACCCCTGGGGCGAATCGCTCACTCGGGAGGTGACGGTCACCTCGCCGACCCGGACGATGGTCCGCAACGTCACGCTCGGGCCGGGCGAACTCACGACCGCCGAGGAATCGGTCGTCGGGGACGTCTCCTCCGATCAGCGCGCCTCGCCCGGCACCTATACCGTCCGCGTCCTCACGAACGGCGAGCCGCTCGCGAGCACCGAGTACACCATCCAGGGCGACGATCGCCTCTTCGCCGCGCTCGCCTCGAGCGGTAGCTATTCCGGAGGCACCGGTATCGGCCGCGCCGTCGAGAGCCTCTTCGGAAACCTCCAGTTGTTACTCGTCGCGATGGTCGCGTTGGCTGCGCTCACGACGATCGGGAGTACGACCGCGACGTTCGCCCAGGCCGTCCACGCTCGCCGGCAGGCCATCGGCGTCCACCGGGCGACCGGCGCGACCTACGGACAGCTTCTCCGGACGGTGCTGCTTGATGCGCTCCGCCTCTCGATCCCGGCCACGGCGATCGCGCTCCTCGTCGCCTTCGGAATCGGCTTCGCGCTTGAAGCGACCGGCGCGCTGGTGCTGTTCGGAATCCGACTGTCGGCGAGCCCCTCGCTTACGGTGTTGCTCGTGACCGTCCTCGGCGCACTCGTTCTGTCGTCGCTGAGTGCCGTGCTCGCGACGATTCCCTTCCTGCTCGCCCCGCCGACGACGCTGCTCGCCGACAGCGACGCCGGGCCGACCCAGACCCCCGGCGAGAAGCGCCCCTCCGAGGAGCGCCCGCGGGGCTTTGGTGCGGACGACTGACCCGCCGCCCGCCGCCATCGACTCGGGCAGGTCCGGTTCGGCCGCCGCCTACTCTCTTCTCTCTATCTGTCCTATGATAAAATAGCTGAATTTATGCCTTCGAGACGAAAAACGTACCTATGGCCGATCCCGTACTGGAAGCACAGGACGTAAGCGTCGTTCGCGACGGCCGGCGGATTCTCCGTGAGGTGTCCCTGTCGATCACGCCCGACGCCCGGACGCTGATCCAGGGGCCGAGCGGCGCGGGGAAGACGACGCTGTTTAACGCACTCGGACTGCTCGATACTCCCTCGGAGGGCGTGCTCCGGGTCGCGGGCACCGACGCCGGCTCCCTCGGCGAGCGCGAGCGCGCGCGCCTGCGCCGGGAGACGATCGGTTTCATATTTCAAGAGTTTCACCTGATCGGGGACCTCACCGCCTGGGAGAACGCCGCACTTCCCCAGGAACACGCCGGCGACCGGAACGAAGCGTGGCTCGCGGAGCTGTTCGCTGAACTCGATATCACCGAGTTGCGCGATCAGTACCCCGCGACGCTTAGCGGCGGGGAGAAACAGCGCGTCGCGATCGCCCGCGCGCTCGCGAACGACCCCGCGGTGGTTCTCGCCGACGAGCCGACGGGCCAACTCGATCCCGATACCGCCGATGGAGTGCTCGACTTCCTGCTCTCGCTCCAACGGACGGCCGGCACCGCGCTCGTGACGATCAGTCACGACCGGCGACTCGCACCCCGTTTCGAGGCGGTCTTCGAACTCGGCGTCGACGGCCGGCTCGGGGACGCCGAGCGCGCTAAGGAACCCGCTTGAAGCCGCCCGAATGGAGAACGCTTCGATCGCTGTTCTGCGCTTGATCCATACTGAAAGGGGACCTCACCTCGGGAGCGCTACGCGAGGTGAGGGGCACGGTGAAACACGACGAAGGAAGACGGGAGAGGAGCGTTTCGAGTTCACTACAGTTCGACGCCGCTCGGGATGAGACTGTGACGGCGGACGAGATCGCCCTCGTCATTATAGAGGAGGAATGTCGATTCGTCGTGGCGAACGATCTCGCCGTTCTCCCCGGTGATGCACATTCGATACCGTTCG
>PXRA01000062.1 GCA_003021725.1 Halobacteriales archaeon QH_8_64_26 | reverse complement strand
ACCGAGCGTCCGAACCCGTTCGGGGGAACGGCCAGGAACGCCGAGAAGGTACACCGAGACGTATGCAGCACGCGAGCGAACACCTCGCGGCGACCGATGTACCGACCGCGAGCAGACGGTCTTCGACGCGCGTGACCTCCCGCCACCGGAACCGCTCAAGGGGACCTTGGAACGACTCGCGGAAATGGACGACGGTCTCGTGCTCGTCCAACTGAACGACCGAGTGCCCCAGCACCTCTACCCGAAGCTAACGACCGAGGCTACGAGCACGAGACGATAGAGACCGACGACGCCGTCATCACGGCCGTCTGGCGGCCGTGACCGACGAGCGGTAGCACGAGAGAGGCCTCCGCTCCGGCCGGGGTCCTCGCTCCGATCGGGGTGTCGATTCGGGCGGGTTCGGATACCGCACCGTTCGGCGCGCGAAACGATCGTGTGTAGCGACTCCGGGGTGGTCCGTCGAGCCGCTTTTTCGCTGCGTCGCTTCCCGTGTGGGGAAACCAGTGGAGGAGGACGCCTCCGTACATATTCGGGAGCAACGGCAGGCATCAGGGGGGTGTACGATAGTGCATGAGCGTCGTCCCGGGCGATCTCGACACCGCTCGGCAGCCACCGATGACCGTACCGCTCCGTCACTTCGTCGTCGCGCTCGGGTTCTTGCTCCTGGGTGGCGTCGTCGGGGTCGGTGCGTCCTCGGTGTCATCCCGAACGGCTCCCTCGCCCACGTCCACCTCCTCCTCGTCGGCTGGGTTTGTATCACGATCATGGAAGCGATGACGCAGTTCGTCCCCGCCTGGTCCGGTACGCGACTCTATTCCCGACGCCTCTCGACCGCACAGCTATGGCTGGTCGCTCTCGGCCTGCTCGGATTCGCCGGCAGCCTCATCGCCGGCGAGTTCGCGTGGCTGGCAGTCTTCGGCGCGCTATTGCTAATCGGCTTCTGGACGTTCGTCTACAACGTCGGCCGAACCCTCCTGGCGCTCCCCGCTTACGACGTGACCGAACGGCACTTCGCGCTCGCGCTTGGCTTTCTGTTTCTCGTTACGACGTTCGGATTGGCCCTCGCGATCGGTTTCACCGTTCCCCTCTTCCCGTCGCTCGGCGTGACGCGGGCGAACGTCGTCGGGGCACACGCCTCGCCGGCTTCGGCGTCGTCGTGACGACGATTCTGGGCGCGCTCTACCAGCTCGGAACGATGTTCACCCAGACCGACCTCCATGGAATCGACGCCCCGCTCCGACGACTCGAAGAGGTCGGCTACCCCGTCGGCGTCGTCTGCCTCGCCGGTGGCCGGCTGCTCGACTCGACCCTCCTCGCGCGCACGGGTGGTGTACTGATCGTCGTTGCGCTCGCCGGCTCCGGCGGCGTCCTCGGACGCCGCCTCTACGAGACGCGGGTCGAGTGGACGCCGATGCTCTCGCGGTACGCCGTCGCGGTGCTCGGGATCGAGCTCTGGGCCGTACTCACGTTTCCGGCCTGGATCGAAGCGCCGCTCGCTCGGGAGACGACCTTCGGTGCCCCCGGGACAGTTCACCTGCTCCTCCTCGGCGTTGTCGGCTTCGTGGTCCTCGGGATGCTCTATCACGTCGTTCCCTTCATCGTCTGGGTACACCGCTACAGCAACCGATTGGGCTACGAGGCGGTACCGATGATCGACGATCTCTACAACGACCGCATCGCAACCGTCGATTTCTGGTTGCTGTTCGGTGGCACGGTCGTCCTCGTCGCCGGTGACCTGTCCGTGCTCCCATCGACGACGTCCGCACTCGGCGGGGCGCTCGTGCTGGTCGGTACCGGTGTCTTTCTCGCGAACGCATTGTGGGCCATCCGAACGCACAGCCCCTACTCGCTTCTCGGCGTGCTCTTTCACNNAGGGTCGACGAGCGAGCGATCACTGAGACGAACGACTCGGCCGACAGCGGCTAGCCCTGAGAAGCGGCGTTCGGTAAACGCGATGGGTTGCACGAATGCTAACCGGTGAACGTATTCGGGCGAACGCTGATTCCGTCCCCGTACGAACCCGTCGCATGGAGGTGGGTAGCGACCGAAAGCGGAGCCGAACGGTGCCCGCTGATCGAGCAGGTCCCTCACGTACGGCCCGAACAGACACCACTCACCGGAACGTCGCTTTACCGCCGCACCGATTCACCACCCCACGACCTCACCAGCCCACCAACTCATGCCCAAACGCACCACGCTCGATGAACTGACGGCGACGCCTCACGCGGAGGTCTTCGAGGAACGACGCCCGCGGACCGTCCGCCTCGATCTCGGATACCGACGAACGCGTTCCACCGCACAGCCATCCCGGGACGAACGTCGTCCTCCACCTCGTCTCCGGCCGCCTCGAACTATCGCTCGACGACGAGACCTACGACGTGACACCGGGACAACTCGTCAGATGCAGCGGCGAACGCGAGATCTCGCTGTGCGCGACCGAATCGAGCGTCGCGGTCGTCGTCCTCGCCCCGACGGACGCGAGCGAGGAGTAGCCACACGAGTGGGAACTCCCGTCTCGTCACCGGTCCCCCGCTTCCGACCGCTGGATGACGGCGTTTGAGGAAAGTTCCAGCGAGCAGTACCGTGACCTACTCCTTCGGGAACTCCGCGATGAACTCGTCGGCGCTCCGGCGTTCGACCGCGTAGCCCCCGGCGTCGAACGCTTCGACTTCGGCTCCCATCTCGTAGAACAGGGGTCTGGGCTCGTGGTCGTTGATCAGCGTAAGCGTATCCCCGCTGTCGAGGTCAGCGAACGCCTCGTGGACCCTCGGGTGACGCTCCGCCGGTGGAATCCCACCAACGTCGAGCGTCGTGTCCGTCATACGCCTCGCGATAACAGCCCTCGCTACGAGGGTCCTCTTCCGAACCTGTTCGGGCTCGACCGACCGAGGCACGCTGCTCATCGCCCATCTTCGAGGACGCAGGGACGCGAACGCGGACGTGAGCCGGCAGCCGATCGAGCCGTGATCGGGACGAACGGAACGACACGAGAACCGGGCCCTGTTTGAACCACGTCCGCCATCGTAGGGACTTCTCCGAGTTTCCTGTTGGCGTGTGAGAGCTTCGTTCCGGTGAACAACGGCAGAAGTCCATCGGCGGACGGCCACGGGCCAACGTGATCCTGAGATCGGGGACGGTGAACGCGAACGGACGCTACTCGTTCACCGTCACACAACCACGACGGACGGAGCCGGAGTTCACTGACAAGCCCCTTCTCCTCAGGGGACGCGCCCGTGCAGGTGGTCCGTGAAATCAATCGTCTCACGCTACCTCCAATGAGGCCATTAGGCCGAGTTAAGGCGAGTAGTTGTCCCCCCGGATCGGCACTACCGGTCGTTCGTCGGTGTTTACTCTGCGACGTGGACGCGAGTCACGTAGCCGCCACAGCCACAGCGGTCGACGAACTCGGAGTCGATCGCGTCGCCGAACTCCGCGGCCAACCCGTCGTACAGGTACGTCGAGGGATGGCCGTGATCGCCGTGGGCGACGGGATTGACGTGGTTGCCCGGTGTGGTGTGCTCGATCGCCGCCACCGCGTCAACGAGTACGCGCTCGCGATCAGTGTGTTGCTCGTGTTCTAAGTTCGCCGACCACGAGTTGTCGTGCACGCGGTCGGTGCTCGGTTCGGCCTCCCGCTCGATGTCCTCGGCACCGACGCTCGTACCCTACTACTGCTGTTGGCTCGAGTTCGATAGTAGCGCTGTACTCCGTGTGCTTCCGCCCTCCCCGTACAGGAGGCTACTGGGAAGCTTTATGCTATGCTGTCACGAAGTCGGCGTATGGACTGGTCCCCCGACCGACATCTCCGTCGGCGAATGGCGCTGACCCTGCTCGCGCTGGCGGCGCTCACCGTCGCGTTCGCCACCGGCGTCGCCGCCTTGCTGGCGTGGGGGATCGAGTGGCTCAGCGGACTGTTCGGCCTCGAGATACCTTTCGAAGTCCGACTCGTCCTCGGCGGCGTAGTGACGTTCATCGCCGGTATCGTCGTTCTTCGGCGGGCACTGGGCGAGGACGCCGCCGAGACGTTCGGCGCTGCGGTCGTCGGCCCGGAGGCGTACCCCGACCTCCACGCGACGGTCACTCGGATCGCACAGGCCGCGGACCTCCCGGCACCGTCGATTCATGTAACCGACCGCGAGCGCCCGCTGGCGATGACGACCGGCCTCTCGACCGACGACGCGAAGCTCGTCGTCTCGACGGGTTTGCTCGACGCGCTCGACGCCGAGGAACTGGAAGCCGTCGTCGCCCACGAACTCGCTCACGTCAAGAACCGCGACGCGATCGTGATGACCCTCGTCGAACTGCCGCTGGCGAGTGCGCGGAACTTCGGGCGGGTGCTTCAGCACAGCGGTGGGGCTCACTTCGCCCTGGTCGGGGTCGCGCTAGCCTCCTACGCTTTCTGGGGGGTCGGCCGCCTACTGGTCGCTTCGCTGTCTCGCTCGCGGGAACTCGCCGCCGACCGCGGCGCGAGCGCGCTACTTGGCGACCCCGCGGCGCTGGCGGTCGCCCTCGACACGCTCGACGATGACGTCACTTCAGCACCCAATCGGGATGCCCGCGAGACGGCGCTGGCCTCCCTGTCGATCGTTCCCGACACTAACGAGTCATCGGGACCGACCCTCACCTACGAGGGACGCCGGCCTCTCCTCTGGAGTGTTCGCCTCCCAGTTCGGCGGGCCCACCGGTGGTTACACGAGCGGTACCTCCGCGCTGCATTAGCGACCCATCCGGCGACCGACGAGCGCATCGACCGTCTCGGAACCCTCGAGCGCGAGCGTACAGCGCGGTAGCACGTCCGTTACCGGAGCCTCAGTCTTGACCGGCAGGAGCGGAATCCCATCGTGCGGATATCGGTCGGAGTTCGTCGTCTCCGGCATCCGACAATCGATCACCTACCTGATAGGGGCGTACGAACGGATCGAGCCCCGGATACAGGTCCTCGCCTCCACAGATACGCCCACCCTGTCGATCGTCGTCCACCAGCCGACCGTCGCGTTCCGCACACGCCGATCGGTCGCTTGCCGAGCCGATTTCGGGAGCGCCCTTCGATCTACCGTACTGTACCTGCGTACCGGCGGCGTTCCGCTACCATTGTGGACTAAACGCTCAGTCAACAAACTGGTCTCTCGATAGCGGGGATCGCTCCCTTCCGAGAACGATACTACTTGGGTTCGAGGGGGTGTAGCCCGATGGGTGTATTCCATCGTAGATCGCACATTACCGGACTCCCCGGATGCGTTATGAGGACGCGGCTCAGTAGCGAGGAACCGTTGTCTATCGTGCTCGGGCCGCCCGAACGAGCGGTTCGGAGGGGTCGAGCGACCCGAACGGCCCGAACGACCGCTCATCCCCCGCGGTCGTCGTTCGCACTGGCGGCGATCACCCCTCGTTTTCTACACGTAGCTTCGAAGCCGAACGAACCGGATTTCGGACGAGCTCGTGAGCACGCTCCAGTTTCCCCGTGGTAGTACTGGCCCGGTCACCTATAAGGTATGAGTTCGCAGCCGTCGGGCGAGCATCGAATGAATAGTCAGCAGGCGTACATCAGTGTACTGCTCGTGTTCGCGGTGATCGTCGGCGGCGGAGCGTCGACGGCGCTCGCTTCGGCGGGCGGGACCGCGAGCGCCGTCCCGGAACCGCGAGTCCAGCCACAGGTATCGAACGGTTCGGTGTCGAACGTGACCCCGGCCCTCGAGTTCACCTCACAGACGTCCTACGGTACGTCGGTGGTGCTCGACGAGGCGAACCTCTCGGCGGGCGGGTTCGTCGCGGTTCACCGCGGCGAGGGCACGTCGGGTCCGATCGTCGGGATCTCGCGGCGGCTCGATCGCGGCGCGCACCAGGACGTCCGGGTCCGGTTGTTCGACGTACCCGGACGGAGCTTCGCCCGCACGGACTTGGGCCGCACGCAGAACCTGACGGCGGTGCCCTACCTCGATACGATCAATAATAGCCGCTTCGACTACGTGGCGACGAACGAGAGTACCGACTTCCCGTATCTGTGTGACGGCTCGCTGGTGACCAACCCGGCGACCGTACGCGTCAACGACTCCGGTCCCGCCAACGGTACCACCGGGGTCCTCGGGGAGCCCTGACCTGATCGTCCCCTTATTCGACGAAGTACTCGCCCCCGAGTCGACCTCGTCCACCGATCAACGACGCCCGATGGACCGTATCCGGCGCTCGAACTCCGCTCGTGATCGTTCGGAGCCAGCGGGTGAATACCGGGCTCGATGGTAGCTGCGGTCCCCGTGTTCGGGGGCGATGAAACCGATCGATCCGAACACTCACAGCACGCATACGAGCCACCGAGGAGTCGCGTTCGGCTCGTTCGTGTTCATGCGCTCGACGGAAGGCAACCGTGCTCGTCGCTCTCGCCGGTACCGAGGTCGAGCGCGTCCGAGGCGAGTCCCAGCGGGATCCGCACCGTCGCCGTCCCGCCGCGACCCCCGATCTCGGCGAGATCGCCGAACGCTTGCTGTAACACCGCTTTCGGGTCGATTCGTCGGTCGATCGTGCGTCGACCGATGGCGTGAGCGAGCGGTTCCTCGCGACCGAGCGCTGATAGGCGTCGTTCGAAAGGCATGTCACGCCTTTCGCAGCGGGCCTGCGACCCGCGAGCAGACGAGCGGTATCCACAGCGCGCCTGTGGCGCGCGAGGACGCCCGAGCCGAAAAAAGGTGTGTCAGGAACTCTGAATCCGCGGGGCAAGCATATAGGTGACTTCCCCCTCGCCTTCGGCGATCTCGAAGTGCATCTTCGTGGGGAACTCCTCACCTAGATCGACGGCCACCTCGCCATCGGAGGGGATCGCCCGGTCCATGTCCTTCAGGTAATCGAGGCTGAACAGCGAGCGGGCGGGGCCTGCCTGCAGGTCGATCAGGTCCTTTTCTTCCAATTCGAGGTGTACGTCGTCGGTATCGCCCTCGGCCTCGACGTAGAAGACGCTCTCCTCCTCGCGAACCCCTAGTGCGATGTGATCGGAGACCATGTCTGCGGCCTTGACTGCACGATTGATGTCCCGACCCTCGACGACGACTCGCGCCGGGAGATCGAGATCGGGGATGTCCGGTTCCTGGCGGATGGAATCGGGATCGATGAGCGCGAGGGTGTACTCCAGTCCGTCGAGGCTGATGTGGAGTTTTCGGGTCTCCTCGTCGAGTTCCATGTGGACCAACCCCCCGGAGTCGGCCATCCCGGCGATGTCCTCGAGCCGGGAGAGATTGACACCGATCACGCCACCGTCGGCCTCGTAGGACTCGAAGGCTTCCGCCGCGAGCGTGAGGTCGACCATGCCGACGTTCGCCGGGTCAACCGCCCGGACGGCAAGTCCCTCCTCGTTGAGGTGTAAGCGACACTCCTCGACCAACACGCTCACGGAATCGAGCGCCGTCCGGAGCGTATCGGCGCTCACGATGGCGTTGAACATATAGATCGGCTACGAAATGCCGGTTTAAAAAAACTCCCGTTACCGATCGCCGCTACGCGGCCGCTCTCCGGACGGACGCGGCTACGAGGACCCCGCGCGGGCGGCTTCGACGCGACCCCGATCGCCAACGCTCGACGCTTCACTTCGAAGCCGCCCCTTCCCGGCTCCAGTCGACCGGTTCGAGCGCCGGGGGATCGAACGGAAACACATATATAACGATCGATCATTCTATTAAGTGGATACGGACGATGGCCGCGAACAGCACACCCACGGACGAGATCGGTAGACGAGAGGAGCTAAGGGGGCATCGATCCGGGGCCGATCGGCCGATCGATCGCGCCGGGCGCGTAGCGGCCCGCGCGGGAGCGACGTGTGGCCGAGTTGCGGGATCGGGGTCGGAGGGTCGGCCATGAACGTCGGAACCGATACGTTTCGTCACGCACCGGGGTGTGCACACGCCGACTGGAGCGAGGGTGGTGAGGCCGAGGACGCCGAAGGTGCGACCGCGAGCGAACGCGACGCGCTCCGGCGTCTCTCGCTCGGGCATACCTCGGAGGGACGCCACACCGACGTCTATCGGTGTCGGGAGTGTGCCGCGAAGGGACCGCTCGACTGACGGAGGGTTTTCGATCGACCGGCGGTCCGGGACCGTCGCCCTTCGACGAACCGATGGCCCTCCTCCAGGGATATGACCGGCGATATCGAGCGAATCGCTCTCGCAACTGACGGCCGGGTCGGATGAGAAGGCCGATAAGTCGTCGGGACCCCGATCGGCGTAATGTGGCCCTGGGGACATCTTGCGGTCGGCTACCTCCTATATACAGCGTTCGTTCGAGTCCGAGAGGGCCGGGCCCCGGGTGGGCCGGCGACCCTCGCCGTCGCCTTCGGCACGCAGTTCCCCGATCTCATCGACAAACCGCTTGCCTGGTGGCTCGGGGTGTTGCCCAGTGGCCGGACGCTCGCCCACTCGGTGCTCACCGCTCTGATCGTCTCCGCGCTCCTCTACGCGCTCGCCCGCCGCCGGAACGCTACGGATCTCGCCGTCGCCTTCGCGGTTGGCTATCTCTCCCATCCCTTCGCCGACGCCTTCCTCCCGCTCTTCCAGGGCCATGCCGAGTACGTCGCCTATCTCCTCTGGCCGCTGCTCGGATTGCCCTTCTATCACACCGAGGCGACCGTGCTCGCGAGCGTCGGTAGCTTCGACCTCACGGTGTACGGACTAATCCAACTCGGCCTCGCGCTGCTCGCCGTCGTCGTCTGGCTCCTCGACGGCGCACCCGGTCTCGCCGAACTCGGCCGGCTGTTCGGCGTCGGTGAGGAGCACGACCCAGCGCCCGATCGCTGAGTCGGTCGACGATCGGTCGGCAGAACGAATTACTATGGAGCGATCGACAGGGTATAGCGGGCGGCCCGGTCGAACTTCCGAGAACGGCCCGGTGATATCTCGGGTACTGCAGTCGAGTCACACTGACCGATGGTACCAAGTTCTTAGCGAGACCATGGCGTACATGAGTCGAACGGTCGTCATCGTCGGCGGTGGTCGCGTGGGTCGTCACACCGCCGAAGCGCTCGTCGAGCAGCGATCCTCCGTCACCGTCATCGAACGTGACGCCGGGAAATGTGCGACCCTGGCCAACCGGCAGGTCGGTCGCGTTATCGAGGGCGACGGGACGGACGGGAACGTCCTTCAGCAAGCCGACCTGGAGGCAGCCGACGTCGTCGCTGCCCTTACCAACGATACGCGAGCGAACGTGGTCGTCTGTGGGTTGACCCGCGAGATCGCCCCCGAGGTACGGACGCTCGCCCGGGTCGCCCAGGACGGCGAACGTGACTACCAACATCTCGGGGACGTCGACGACGTCGTCTACCCCGCCGGTGCCGGTGCGGAGATCGCCGTCGATCGCATTCGGGAACACTGAGTGCGACGGGCGACCGATCCCCGAGCGCGGGAGAAAAGCGCGAGGACAGGCGGAGAACGAAAAGGGAAGAAAGGGACAGCGCCGTCACCAGGACTCGAACCTGGGACTACCTGGGTAACAACCAGGTGCTCTACCAACTGAGCTATGACGGCCTATATAGGTCCAGTTCCCGGTCGGTAAAAATCGGTTTCGGTTCGCATAGCGTCCGGTGGGCGTTCACAGGACCTTCCACCGACACGCTTTCGCCCCGCCGCTCGAAGCGGGGATATGGGCGAGGCGTTCGAGGCGGTCGTCGCGCGGGCCCGCGAGCGAGCAACGCCCGACGAGGAGGAGCGAGCGCTGCTCGATGGCGTCGTCGCGACGGTACTCGAGCGCGCCGAGGAAGCTATCACTACTATGTCGGTCGACGCCGATGTCCTGCAGGTCGGCAGCACGGCGAGGGACACCTGGGTAAGCGGCGATCGCGACATCGATGTCTTCGTCCGCTTTCCCCTTGATCTCGACCGGCCGATTCTCGAACGCTACGGGCTCGCCGTCGGCAGGGAGGTCCTGCCCGACGGCCGCGAGGAGTACGCCGAACACCCTTACGTTACCGGCGAACTTCGGGAAGTCTCGGTCGATCTCGTGCCCTGCTATCGGGTCGAAAGCGCGACCGCGATCCGGTCGGCGGTCGATCGCACGCCCTTTCACACCCAGTATCTCGACCGCCGGCTCGACGAGGAACTCGCCGCCGATATCAGAGCCGCCAAATCGTTCCTAACGGGGATCGACGCGTACGGCAGTGACCTCCGAACGGAGGGTTTCTCGGGGTATCTCGCCGAACTCCTTCTGTGCGAGTACGGTAGCTTCGCCGCCCTGATCGAAGCCGCCGCCGATTGGTCCCCGCCGCTTCGTCTCGATCCCGAGTCCCACGGCGAGGGGTCCTTCGAGGACCCGCTCGTCGTTATCGACCCGACCGACCCCGAGCGAAACGTCGCGGCGGTCCTCTCGGGAACCCAACTCGCCCGGTTTCAGCACTACGCACGCGAGTTGCTCGCCACACCCCGCGATTCGCTGTTCGAACCCACTTCTCCCGATCCGCTCTCGGCCGCGGCGACCGGTGAGGAAATCGCGGCCCGTGGGACGACTCCGATCGTTCTTCGGTTTTCGATCCCCGATCTGGTGGACGATCAACTGTACCCCCAGCTACGGAAATCGAGCGCCGGCATCGAACGCGCGCTGGAGGAGCGAGGCTTTCGCGTGTTTCGACGCGAGACCTTCGCTACCAAGCTAGCTGACGACAACGATAGCGAGAACGACGACGAGGGCCGGACGGCAGTTCTCCTCTTCGAACTCGCGGTAGCAGACCTCCCGAACGTCGAACGCCACGAGGGACCGCCGGTGAGCGTTCGCGAGCACGCCCAGCGTTTCTACGAAGCCTACGCCGAAGCCGACGCCACCGGTCCGTTCGTCGAAGACGGCCAGTACGTCGTCGAGCGGCCCCGGGAGTTCACGAGCGCTCGTGATTTCTTGGCGAGCGACGCGCTCTTTGGGGCCGCACTCGGCGTCGACGTCGAGACCGCCCTCGACGCCGGATACGACCTGCTCGTCGGGGCGGAAGTGGCCGATCTCGCGTCCGCCTTCGGTACCGAACTCGCTCGTTACTTCTCGCCCAAAGCGTGAGCCTCGCGGACGGCCTCGATCACTGCCCGACTCCGCTCGTTGGCGTTTTCTTCCGGAGCGACCGGCTCGTAACCGTTGAAGACCTCCTGGACGGTCGTGACGCTCTCGGCGAGGGTATCGAGCCCGTAGCCACCTTCGAGGACGAACCCCAGGCCCGCGCCGACCTCCTCGGCGAAATCCCGGGCCTGGGCGGCGAGCACGCCATACCCCTCCGTCGAGACGCGCATCCGGGAGATCGGGTCGTGTTCGTGAGCGTCGAACCCGGCGCTCACGAGCAGCAAGTCCGGGCCGAACGCTTCGATGGCCGGCGCGAAACACTCCTCGAAGACGCTCAGGTACTCCGGGTCGCCACAGCCCGCCGGTAGCGGGGAGTTCACCGTCTGCCCGGTACCCTCCCCACCCCCCGTCTCCTCGATCTCGCCGGTTCCCGGGTAGAGGCCGTCCTCATGGATCGAGCAGTACAACACGTCCCCCCGGTCGTAGAAGATGTCCTGTGTGCCATTGCCGTGGTGAACGTCCCAGTCGTAGATCGCGACCCGCTCGGCATCGTGGGAGGGCCCGGCAGTCTCGTCGCTGTCGGTAGCGGTGGCGTCGACGCCCCGGTCGGCGTCCTCATTAGCGGTAGCTTCGCCGTCGAGTACCGCTTGGGCGGCGACCGCAGCGTTGTTGAAGAAACAGAATCCCATCGCGTCGTCGGCGACCGCGTGATGGCCCGGCGGCCGCCCGAGCGAGAAGGGGGTTTTCCGGCCGCTTGCGCCGTCGAGTGCCGCCCTGGCGGCCCACCGTGCTAATCCGGCGCTGGCGAGGCTCGCCGCCCAGGTTTCCTCTACGCCCACCGTATCGGCGTCCCACTTCCCCCCGCCCGCCGCACAGAACTCCTCGACATCCGCGACGTACTCGGGATCGTGGACCGCCTCGACCGCCGCCCGCGAGGCCGGCTCCGCGTCGACGTAGGCGACGCCGTGATGCCCGGAGAGACCCTCGCGAACGGCTCGCAGCCGATCGGGGCTCTCGGGATGGCGACCGCCGGTATCGTGTGCCAGACACTCCTCCCGGTAACCGAAGTTCATTCCAGTACAGCGAAGTACGTCTCGATGTCCTCGGCCGTGATCGTCCGCCGGCCGGCGTGCCGAGCGAGAATCGCCCCGCCCGCGGCGACCCGATCGGCGTACGATTCGAGCAGGTCCGCCAGCGCGACTCGGGCGTCCATCGATACGCGATACCGATCGTCGATCTCCAGGCGGGCGATGCGATCGACCGGCGCGACGGGTAGTGTCAATGCCTCTTTCTCGACCGGTGCGTTCGTCCCGCCGTCGGCACTCGCCGCTCCGTCACTGTTCTCGAAGTCCGCTGCCATCAGCGTCTTCCGATCCTCGGCCGTTGCCCGCTCGGCGGCGTCGACTGCGAGCGCCGCTCCATGGGCCTGGATCCGACGGGCCAGCTCCTCGGCGGCGTCGGCGCTGACCCGGAGCGACCCGGCGTTGCGCCGGATCACCGCGTCAACCGGAGCGAACGGCAGCTCGACACTCATTAGCTTACACCGGGGGTGTCCCGCTCTTAAGCGTTTCCGTGGTGCTACCGGCCCTCAAAGCGTGTCTGGGGCTGTTCGTTACCTACTCGAACTCGATCCGGCACCGGCCGATGGACGAGAAGCGACTGTGTAGTACTCACAGCGACGGTCGCCACTACACTCTGTTTCGGTCACCGCCGCGTCGGTTACGATCGGTCGTGTGTCTCTAACTCGTCGAGTTCGAAGCCACTCTCCGTCGAGCGCCCGCGAACGGTCACCGTCTCGCCCAGCCCGACGTCGTTTCCCGTCTCGAAGCGGATCGTCCGCTCGCCGTCGTCGAGAATCACCGGGCTTCCGGCTTGGACGACGGTGCCGGTGAACCCCTCGCTCGCGCCCACTTCGGTCCCAGCGTCGTCGCTCGCGTCCTCCGCGTCCGTGCCCGTCGCTTCCGCGTCCGCCGCCGAGTCCGATTCCGGAGCCGTTCCGTCGGCAAATGCCGAGAGTCCGCCCGACGTTTCGCCCTCGGTCGTCGTATCGGCGCTCTCGGCTCCAGCTTCGGTTCCGCCGTTCCGACCGGCGTCCGATGCCGGATCCGTTTCGGGGTTCGCGCTCGCCAGTACGATCGAGGAGCGCCACCCCGCCGACGCTTCCAGGTCCTCGCGCCATCCATCCTGGATCTCGACGTCGGCGAAGGTGACTTCGTCGCCCGGCCCGATCTCCTTATCGGCCTTCTCGCTCCAGAGCGCGACCCGGATGTCCCCCGAACTGTCCTGGACGCGGACGTTCCGAACCTGGCCCTCCGAGCCGTCGTCCCGATCGAAGGTGCGTTTCGGGTCCGCCGAGCGGACCACACCCCCGATGTCCACCCGCTGGCCGATCTCGAGGTCGCCGATCGGCGTCGTCTCCGGGACGTACTCGACGTCGCTTTCTATCCCCTCGATCGTCCCGCGGGAACCGATATGGAGTTCGAGGTCGCCGTTTCGCTCCCGCACGTAGCCGTCGATCACTTCGACGGTCGCGCCCGCGGCGAGATCGCTCACCCGATCGGCCTTCTCGCCCCACAGCGTGACCCGGATCCGGCCGGTCTCATCGCCAAGCGCGAGGTTCGCGACCCGGCCCTCCGAGCCGTCGTCCCGATCGAAGGTTCGGACCGTTCCGGTATCGAGTACCACGCCGTCGACAGTGACGTCCGAGCGCCCGAGCGCGAGGGCCTCGATGGAGTCCTCTTCTTCGGGCACATCAATCTCGACCTCGGCGTCCGGTTCGACCTGATCGACGCTTACCTCCAGTCCGTTATACCCCTCCTTGGGGCGGCCCTTGACCCGAAGGACCTGGCCCGCCGCCAACTCTTCGGCGGCACTCGCTGCTTGCTCGTCCCAGAGGGCGATCCTGACCGCACCGGTTTCGTCGGCGACCTCGACGTTCAGTACCTGACCCTCGGAGTCGTCGTCCCGGTCGAAGGTGCGCACCTCGCCGACCCGCCTCACTTTCCCGAGGAATTTGACCTCCTCCATGCCCGGCTCGATGTCCGCGATGCCCTCGACCTCTCCCTCGTCGAGTTCGTGGGCGATGAGCATCGCCGCGGTTTCCTCGTCGGCGAGCCCGCCCATCTGTTCGATCTTCGACTCGACGGCCTCGCTGAACTCCTCCTCCGAGACGTCCGTGTCGAGGTCGGCGTAGGTGTCCTCGATTACCCCCATGCTAGTTGCATCGGATCGGAAGCGTCGGGGTTAAACGTTGTCGTTAGCCCTATTCGGATACCCCTGGGTGGTTCCTTCCGGTCATGCCGGTCGGTGTCGGGAGGACTCTTCCCGGTACCGTCGATGCAGTCGGTGTCGACCATAGCCGGTATACTCGCCCGATCAGGTATGAATCTCTGGATCGTTCGATCGACGCGAACCGGCCTCTACAGGTCGGCCCCCCGAGTCGCTTTCTCGATCCGCTCAGGGGCTCGCGGTCGCGACGCGGGTCTCACCGGTCGTGCCGCGATGAACGAGCACGACCGTCCCCGGAGTCCCGTTTTCGAGCGCGACGCTCGCCTCGTAGTCGATCTCGGTGAGACACTGCGTACAGATCGCGCCGCCGCCGCTGTCCTTTCCCGTCGTAATGACGACCCGCAGTCGATCCGCGGCCCGGTCGTAGGTCACGTCCCCGAGAACCGCCGTGGCACAGCCGTCGCTGCCGGTGATCGTCCCGGTCAGGGTGACGCGGCCGTTCTCGAACCCGATCGCCCCCTCGTCGGTGGGGTTCCCACAGGCCCGATCGGTGACCGTAAGTCGGCGGGTGCGAAGCGTCGACGTCCCCGTGCTCGTTTGCGAGCGAGTGGCCGACCCCCCCGTCGGTTGGCCTGCGGTCGTCGATCGGGTCGATGCGGGCGAGTCGGTCGTCCCGTTCGCGGGTGATGGGTTCGATTCCGTCGTCGGTCGTTGAGTCGATGTCGGGGAGGGCGTCGCGGTCGAAGTCGTCGTGGTTTCCGTTCGTGTCTCCGCGTTCGACCCGGGCGAGTCCTCCTCACCGAAACAGCCGGCGAGCAACGAACCGGCGATCGTTCCCGACGACGCGAGCAGCCGACGGCGATTCATATAACGTTTACACTGTATGGAATGAAGTCTCTTGTGGCGACCACCTTCCCTTGAGACGCCGACTGGGGTAGTAAGGTCGGCCCTCCGTCCGGGCATCGGAACCGATTTACGTACCGGTGCTATAGGTTCGGGTGAGTCCTGGTAGGGTAGTGGACTATCCTCCTGGCTTGCGGAGCCAGGGACCGGAGTTCAAATCTCCGCCGGGACGCTTTCGGAACGTAACAACGACGAGCGCAGCGAGTCGCTCGTATGACTGCCGATTGCCACGGCGAAACCGCGACGAGACACCTGTAGTGACCAGCACCGGTTCGACGGTATCGAGTCAGTCAGTTTCGGTGTATGGCTGGTGCTTCCGAGAGTGTGGGGACCGGATGACGAACGGGATCGATGGCTGTCGACCGTATCGAAGACCATCGCCGTTGCTCTCGATAGGTACGAAGACTTATAGAAATTGTTCATCAGTTTGCGCAATCGTTATTAGCTCTACGTACGTCTTACGAACGTCCGGGGCCTCCCGAGCAGGAGGCCAGCTATAATACCGGGCCCAGCCAGCCCGAGACCGGATCGTCCGTTTCTCTCCGGTTCGCGCTGGTTTCTTTCCCCCTCTCCTTCGTTACCGTCGGTTTACCGCCGAGCTAGAAGTGCGAACCCACCGATCGCGACGATCCCGAGGAGGAGCACGCCGCCGATCGTGAGGAACAATCTGCGCTCCTGTTCACTGAGGCCCGTCGATCCCCGGCCGTCCCCGCCACCAGGGGTCGTCGCTCGCGACCGAGTCGGGGCGGGCGTCTCGGTGTCAGTCGTTGTCCTCGTCACGGTTTCGGTTCCCGTCGCCGTCCCCGTCGGTGTAGAGGTCTCGGTCGGCGTCGCGCTGGCCGTTCTCGGAGTGTTCGTCTCGGTCCTGGTTGCCGTCGCCGTAGCGGTCGCGGTCGTGGTCGCCGTTCCGGTTTCCGTCGTGGTTCGGGTCGTCGGCGTGGGGCTCTCGGTCGGGGTAGCAGCGGTAGCGGTGGTGGCGGTCGTCTCGGTTTCGGTAGTCGTCGTCGCGTCCTCGATTTCCTCGGGGTTGATCTCTTCGCCGTCGACGTAGACGGTTATCGGTCCATCGATTTCGAGGCTCGTGATCTCGCCGGTGAAGAAGTAATCGTCCGCGCCGCCCTCCGCGACCGACCCCGTTGCACTCCCTTCGCTCACCGTGTCGACGGATTCGGCGTCCTCGAGATCGGCTTCCGGTCCCGCCTCGATCGAGCCGCTCACGGTCACCGCATAGGACGCGCGGCCCTCGCCCGTGTGTTCGAAGGTGATCCGGCTTCCGTCCTCGACCTGCGAGAACCCGGAGTCGATCACTGCCGGCACGTTCGATCCCGCGCTCGATCCTGCGTTCGGAGCGCTCGAGGCCGCCGCGTCGACCGTTCCGATTGGCCCCGTCGGTCCGGCCGGTCCGAGCGGTCCGATCGCCCCCACCAGGCCCGCGGCGAGCATCGCAGCGACCAGCGCTACCACGATCCGTCCGCGGGTGTGCTTCGCTACCATCGTGACTTGCCGGTCGCTCGGGTGCCCCTCACATATCGGTGTCGACCCCGATCGGCTGAATCGATCCGTTCTGCGGGTTGTTCGCCGAACACCGACCGACTCGACGCCCGTTTAGCTCTCCGGTCCGGACGACCCCGGGAGGGCACTCCTCCAAAAGCGACCCGACGCGCGCCGAAGCTATATGCCGAGTCCGAGTGAAGCGATCACATGGACGAGGCGAGCGAGGCGAACGACACGAGCGATACGGGTGCTGTGGACGATCGGACCGGAGGTGCTGATAGGGCCGAGGCCGTTCGGCAGGTTTCGGTGATCGGTGCTGGGACGATGGGCTATGGCATCGCGTTGACGTACGCGATGGGCGGACGTGAGGTCGCCCTCTACGATGTCGCGAGCGAGGCACTCGCTCGCGCACAGCGAAACGTCCGATCGGGGCTCGACACGCTCGCGAACGCCGGGCGAATACCCGAAAGCGAGACCGGTGTGATCGCCGATCGGATCGCCTACGAGACCGACCTGGAAGCAGCCCTCCAGGGGAGCGATTTCGTCACCGAGGCCGTCCCCGAGGACGCCGAGCTGAAACGCGAGACCTTCGAGCACATCGATGAGTACGCCCCGTCCGACGCGGTGCTCGCAACCAACACCTCGGGCCTATCGATCACCGCGATCGGCGAGGCCGTCACCGATCCCGCCCGCGTGCTCGGTACTCACTGGTTCAACCCGGCCCACGTCGTTCCCGGCGTCGAGGTGATTCGCGGGGAGGAGACCGCCGACGCGACGATCGAGACGGCGACCGCGCTGCTCGAAAGCGTCGGGAAGACCCCGATCGTCGTCGAGCGCGACGTCCCGGGTTTCATCGGCAATCGCATCCAACTGGCGATGGCCCACGAGGCCTTCTCGCTGCTCGATCGTGGCGTCGCCGACGCCGCAACCATCGATCGTGCGGTCGAGAGCACCTTCGGCTTCCGGCTACCGGCCTCGGGGATCTTCGAGAAGGTCGATCAGTCCGGCCTCGACGTCCAGCAGGCCGTCACCGAGTACCTGCTACCGGATCTCGACCGGTGCACCGAGCCCCACGACGCCCTCGTCGATCGGATCGAAGCGGGAGAGTTGGGGGTGAAAACCGGGCGAGGAATGTACGACTGGGGCGATCGCTCGCTCGAATCGATCAACGAGGAGCGCGACCGAGAGCTACTGGCACTGCTCGAGGCCTACGAATCGGATACTTCGGGGTAATCGGTGCCAAGGCCGAGCGTCACCCCACAGTGCCGGTTCGCCGCTTCCGACCCCGACCCAACGTTGCCACTCAGGTCTCCGTTCCGCCCGGGGGTTCTCTTCGGCGAGCGTCGAGAGGACGAGTCGTTTCAGCCCGCGGCGGAGAGGCCCGCTCGCGGCGGGCTGTGAGATGTCCAGTTCGCTCGCCACGTCGCTTAGACTCGCCTCCCGGGGTTCCTCGAAGTAGCCCGCCTCGAGCGCCAGTAGGACCGCCTCGCGCTGGGTTGCCGTCAGGCCGAAGCCCTCGAGCAGGCTCGCGTAGTCGTTGATCCGCCGGAGTTCGATCCGAATGTCGTTGGCCGCGGCGTACTCCCAGAGGTAGCGTAGCGACCGGCGGTCGGGCACCCAGACCTGCATGATCCAGTTGGTATCGACGTTTTCGATGTCCAGGGCGACGCCGTTCGCCCGAGTGATCTCGGGCGAGAAGAGCTTGGCCGCCGAGGTGTACTCGAAGCGGTAGATCGCCTCGCCGTCGATCCTCACGACCCGCTCGAAGCGCGCGACGGTGTGATCGGCCCGGAGCCCGCTCTCGAAACGCCCGAAATCCGCCGAGCGAACCGAGAAGAAGTGACTATCGCCTTCCGGATCGGTACCGGCCTCCCGAATCGGCTGGACGGTCGCGCTCTCGTCGTGAGCGACCGTCCCTGTGAGCGCGAGATCGGGGTGGCGAACGCGGATAACGGCGACGACGTCGTTCATGCCTCAGGTATCGGCGGGCCGTTCGGTCTCGCTTTCGCTTTCGGTCCCGGGAGAGCTTCGATCGGTCGGTCGGCTCCGAGCGCGGCCCAGCGTTCGCCCGAGCGGCGTGGTGAGCGAAACATCCAGAAGGATCGCGGCCCCGCCGAGCAGGACCGAGGGCGTCAGTACTTCCCCGAGCAGAACAGTCCCAAGTACGACGGTCGTCAGCGGTTCGGCGGTGCTCACGATGCTCGCGGAACTCGCCTCGATCCGGGCCAGCCCCTCGTTGAACGCGAGCAGGGGGACGACCGTCGCGACGAGCGTGATCCCGCCGATCAGTCCCCAGGCTGTACCCGTCGCCGGAAGCGAGAGCGTTCCTTCGAGAAGGCCATAGGGAACGATCGTCGCGGCGGCACCGAGAAGTACGTACCCGGAGTGAACGAGCGGCGGGACGTGGCCCGCCATCGCCCGGGTGCCGATCGCATAGGTGGCGTAGCCGATCGACGCGAGGCCGACGAGGGCAACACCGAAAACGCTCAGTGCCAGCCCGTCGAGGCCCGCGATCAGCCCGACGCCCGATACGGTGCAGCCGAGCGCCAGCGCCTTTGGAACGGTCACCGACTCGTCCAATACTCCCGTAGCGACCACCGCCACCAGCACGGGAATAAGTGTAAAGCAACAGCGTCGCGACCCCGGCCGAGAGCCAGGCGAGGCTCTCGAAGAAGGCGATCGTCATGCCGCCGTAGACGACGCCCAATCCGAGTTCCGCGAGGAGGAGTCGGCCGCCGAGCCCATCGCGAGGCCCAGTTCCGAAGTCCCATTTCCTCCCCCACCCTTCCTCCTGCTCTCGCTCCCGCTTTCGTCCCTGTTTCCGGGCTCGGACTCGGAGGAGTGCCCACACGATCGCGGCCGCGAAGACGAACCGGAATAGGAGTAATGTGGGAAGCGAGAGCTCCGCGCTCACCGTTACCCGTCCGAAGATACCGAGCGTCCCGAACCCGACCGCGCTCAGAAACACTAACAGCACGCCGCTCGCTCGCCGATCCATTGGGAGCGCATACGGACGGGACGACCGATCCTCTTCCGGGTAAGGATATAACGCCTTTTAGTACCGGCTCGGCGCTCGGGGTTCGACGAGCAGACGACGATGGCGGCAGAACGGCTTCCCTCCTGGTTGCAGCCGACTGGGACTCCGACTCGACCGGTATAGTGAGTTGCCTGCCCTATGGCCAACCCGACTGCGGAAACGCTCGTACTCATAGGAGCGTTGATGAGCGTCGCTGGGATAGATGCGGTCGGTGATACCAGTATGACCGACGACCCGACCGACTCCGGCACTGCCACCGACTCCGATCGCCCTACCGACCCGATCGCAACCGACGGCGGCGTCGCCGAACCGACCCTTACCGCAGAGGACCTGCTTGCCGTCTCCGACGAACGCTTCGATACCGATACCGTCGCGATCGTCACTGGCGCGAGTTCGGGGATTGGCCGCGCCACCGCGGTCGCGCTCGCATACAATGACCTCACCGTTGTCGGGATCGACCTCGACGAGGCGGGCTTAGAGGAGACGATCGAGAAGGCCGAGGCGATCGGCGCGCCGGGGCGGGTGGTCGCCGCGACCGGTGACCTCACCGACGACGACCGGATGGCAGACGTCGTCGACGCGGCGAGCGAGGAGGGCACTATCAGGTATCTCGCGAACATCGCCGGCCTCCAGCACATCGACCGGATCAGCGAGTTCCCGATGGAGAAATTCGATCTGATGTACGACGTCATGGTCCGAGCGCCGTTCCTCCTCTCGAAGCTCGTCGTCCCCCACGTCGAAGCCACCGGTGATGGAATCGGCGCGATCGGGAACATGGCCTCGGTGCATGCCCACTACGCTACCCAGGCCAAGCCGGCCTACATCATCACGAAATTCGCCCTGCGCGGGCTCGCTCAAGCGATCGCCGCCGAAGGGAAGGGCACCCTTAGGGGCTTTTCGCTGAGCGTCGGCTACGTGAAGACGCCCCTGGTCACGGACCAGATCCCCGATACCGCCGAGGAGCGGGGCATCTCGGAACGGGAGGTGATCGAGGACGTGATGCTCGGACAGGCCCGGACGAAGGAGATGATGACGCCCGCGGAGGTGGCGAACCTCTTTACCCTCGGGTTCTCGAAGCACGGCCGGCAACTGAACGGCGGCGACATGCTCTTCGATGGCGGTTACACGCTGACCTATGAGTGACTCCTCGCGTCTCGGCGTTCGACGAGAGAACACGGCCGTTCACGCCACCGGGAACTAAGCGGCTGGCCGACGGGAGCGGCGTATGACCTGGGAGTTCGAGGCGG
>PXRA01000058.1 GCA_003021725.1 Halobacteriales archaeon QH_8_64_26 | reverse complement strand
GAAAATGCGCGTTGAACGGTTTCACAATACCTGGACCGGCAGCGCAGCCAGCGCTGCGCGCTGGCTCGCTGCCTTCGGCTACTATTATAATTTCCAACGACCGAACCAAGCGCTCGACGGACGAACGCCAGCTGAGGAGGGGCTTAACTAGACAGTGCCTTTGTTGCCCGTTTGTAATTATTATTACAATCATCGTAACTATTGGGGTGTGATTTTTACTGCCCTTTAACTACATAGCATTCAGTTCAAAGTTCATAGGCGTACTCACACTGCATATATGTAGGAGTCACAGGATATATTACCGGAATAGTATCTAAGCATAGCAAAGATTGATTAGACTGAACTTCGTTCATCTAAGCAGCTTACTATGCCAGCCCTTTCGAGAAACACAATTGAGCAGAGAATGGACTGGGAATGCTCGATCTGCGAAGATCATTCTACTCATAAATTAGTCCATAGCGATGTTGAGGACTACACAACAAAGTACAGCGGCAACGCAATTAATCTTCATATTGGTGATACTTTCAGCCCAGATCACAGTGGGTTAGGTGTCATTCGCGATCTAATCCCGTCCAATTCCGAGCAAGTCCGGCAGACCATTAATTGGATCTCGAGTGCTGGATACCAAGGCACAGGGAACAGTCCTGAGAAAGACAGATCAACCGGGCTGCTCCGAGAGGGTGTAGTGAGGGTTCCTCCTGGTGAGTTCGTATTTTTTCTTACTGAGGAAGTAATACGGCTACCAGTTGATGTCTGTGGTCAGCTGTTCATGCAACCGATGATAGCAAATAGAGGTTTACTATTCTTTACAGCGGGGCATATTGCTCCGGGGTGGGCTGGAAAACTCACTGGAACAATGGTCAATATGACTAATGATACAGTATACTTGAATCGAAGTGATTATATTTTATATCTACAGCTAATAGAAACAGATATAGATGACCAATTAGGTGAGAAGTCTAAAGCACACCCTTCACACGCAGATCCACAAGTAACGGTAGACCAAGCAAGAAGAGGAGAACTAGCTCATCCGAAGCCAGGGTTTGCTCTCACCACTCAGTTCGTTACAAAACGCGATCTGTATGAGGTAACAATAATTACATTAACGCTATTGACCGTCGTATTAGCCATTCTCACCGGAAATTTCCCTGGACTCTCTTCATAGTACGTGATCATTATGCGCACTATTCTGCGATCGCGAACCGTACTTCGGGGTGTGAAAAATAATCCAACAATTTGAAGTCTTCTCGACTCAGTTCGTCTATATTTTTATTTCTAATATCCACTATGGGTCGATCATAAGGTTCTCGCGCCAGCTGTGTCAGGAGTCCAGGAATATGATCGTGTCCCACTTCTATTTCTACCGGTGCATTTTCTTCTATCCAATCTCTGATTTCTAGGTACTCTTCACGATCGTCTGCGTTTTTCATTTTAGATTGTAATTGTTGCTGGTAATCATCATAGAAATTGCCGCGTCTCTCAGATCCACAATATATGTGAGCATCGACCAGCGTATGTGCGAAACTGCCGAGTTCAAGATCGGTCTGTTGTGCTAGCACACTAGCAAGTAGAGCATACCGGGCGACATCAAATGGAACCCCAAGCGCAAGGTCGGCTGAACGTTGAGTCAAATGAATGTTTAGTTCGTTCCGCTGTACGTTACATACAAAAGTATAATCACAGGGAGGCAACTTACTGACCGTCGCATTGGCTGGATACCATGCACTTACCACCAGTCTTCTTGAGGAAGGATTTTGATCTAGCTCAGAAAGTACATACTGGAGTTGGTCAAAGCTGCCGTCCTTGTTCACCCATGGCATACTACTATCTGCCCACTTTTCTCTATCCGATTTAGTGCTTGGAAAGGGGAACCGACGCCAAAACCGACCGACGGCTGAGTCCAAATAGCCTTCGTTATCAGCCCATGAATTCCACATAGCAGTCTCCTGCTGCAAATCCTTAATATGTGAATTTACTGATAAGTGCCATAGAAATTCGTATACTATAGAGTTCCAGCGTTCTTCATCCATCTTTCTTGTTGTTAAGAGAGGGAAACCATCTTGTAAGTCATATGTTGCTTGAAGATTGAAACAGGACAAAGTGTCAACATTCGTTCGGTTTGGTTTATGATTTCCATTCTCAAGAGTTGTTCTGACCAGATCAAGATACTCTCTCATACCAAGTCTAAATTAAATACCCACATAAAGCTAACGAGAGGAATCCTGACTCGTGAGGAGGGCTTGACAGCAGCGCAGGCACAACTCCGTCACAAGTCGGAGCAGACGATGATACGCTACGATCAGGCTCCCGTGGAGGATCGCCGGGACGCTCTTGATCGGATGGGGTGAAGGATTTTTGACTTATGATAGGACCGTATTAGAAGTGCTAACGAAACATCCGTTAAGGAATTTATAGCCAGGAACACAACTATAAATATAGAATGACTGTATTCAACCCCTTCTCAAAACCATTAGGTGAAGTTGCCTACCAAGACCTCACCGAACTTTCGGACAATGAGGTTGCTGAGGGTTTCTATATCGAGTATAAGAGTGAAATGCCGAGTAATAAAAAGATCGCCAAGTCGATCTCATCATTCGCAAATACTGAGGGAGGTCTGTTCTTTGTTGGTATCGAAGATAATAATACTAATATCCCTGTTTCATTTCCTGGAATCGAACTCAATGAGGATGTAGAGGTGAAGGAGAAAATACGAAACGTAATTAAAGGCAGAATCAATCCCGCGCCAGAGTTCAAGACACGGGTATTGAAAGATCCATCCTCTATGCAGACTGAACGAGCGGCAACCCTAACTAGTGTTGCAAAGAGCCCGTCTACGCCACACATCACAAATAGGGGAAGAATCTATCGCCGACTAGGAGAAGGAAGTGATCCGTATCGATATGAAACCGAGCCACAAGTCGTTGATAGGCTAGTTGACCGTCGGAGAGAGTGGCACAACCAAATGGCAGAGTTTTGCCAGAGTGGATTGGGATTTACAGAGGGACAAGACGATTGGTCATTTGTCGAATTATATGGTATTCTATCGACATTAGGTAATGCGGTATGCACAGATGTATTGGATGACGTAGAGGGTTTCCGAGATCAACTAGCTTCTACCCAGGTAACCTATTCTTCTGAGGAAGACGACAGTACCGAACAGTTTGAGTATGATCTAACAATGGGTCAGAACTTAGATATTTGTAGATCAACATCTGAAGGAATAGTTGCACACAGTTTGAATGTGACCCGAGAGGGTGCTATCGATCCCGCTCACACTCCTCTGACCTTAACATTCTATATAGATGGAGGGAATGAGGCTCCGAAGTAACAGTCACCTATCTCACGGAGTGGCCCCGGCGAACCGACCACAGAAGTCCTCCCAACAGCCTCGACAGAGCCGATACTGAGTGCGCTCGTTCGCCGATCCGTTCCGTTCTTCGAGGTCGATCCGCCACTGTAACTCGGCTCGCATATCGCACCCGGCGCAGGTGGTTTCCGTCATTGTCAATTACAGGGACTCCAGAGGAAAAGCACTTTCCCCTACACCCGAGAACAGCACACGTTCGCTCCCCGTAGAGGTCGTTTTCGGTTCCTCGTTGAGACTTGTTTCGGAGCGAAGGGCCTGAATCCTCGACCAGCGGGGAGCCATATCGACTGATCGGCAGTTCGGTTCGTGATCGAGCGGGCGATCGGTTACAGTCGCTCGCTGTCGCGGATCGTTTACGGTGGGTGACCGCATGTAAGGGGTCAGACCGCCCCGCGGTCGATTACTCCGAGTGCGCCGAGAGGT
Source organism: Halobacteriales archaeon QH_8_64_26 (assembly GCA_003021725.1). Lineage (GTDB taxonomy): Archaea > Halobacteriota > Halobacteria > Halobacteriales > Halococcaceae > PXQR01. Next base: position 10,585 of record PXRA01000058.1, on the reverse strand, counting down.
CGGCTTCCAGATCGGTCCAGCAGTCCCGACAGACCATCTTGACCGCTTCCTCCTCGCCGCCCGCCCTGCTTTCGTCGACGAGGATCGCCCGCGAGTTCCGGTACTGATTAGGGCTGATACCTTGTCCACAGAGCGCACAGTCGGTGCCGGCGGACCCCTCTTCGGGCGCGTCGGCCGAAACAGGTCCCGTCCCGTCCGCGCTTCCGTTCTCCCCTTCGCTCATCGTTCCTCCGGGACCGGCCCGGCGAACCGATCGGTCATCTCCTCCCAGCACGCCCGGCAGACCGAGTAGTGGGTCCGTTCGGTCGATCCTTTCCGGTCGGTTTCGAGGTCGATCCGCCACTGTGACTCTCCCGGCGTGTCACATCGCGCACAGACTGTCTCGCTCATGAATGGGGATGCTCTCAGTACCGAACGATTCGATGGTGTACCCTGATATATGTTTGCTTCGCTTCAGGGAACTCGAGAAAGCGACGAGAGCGCCGTAGAAGTCAGTCCGTTGCGGGCGAGCGGGCCGCCCCATCGCTCTCGTTACTCCCTATGTCCTCAAGCGCCCACCGGATCACCTTCGCTTCCACGAAATCGCGCGTCTCGATCGCGTCGTCAGCGTCGCACTCGGCGATCACGCGGTCGCTCTCGGCGAGCATCCGGCGCTCGGTCGGCGATTGATCCGGTTCGTTGCGCACGTCGTTGAGCAAGGCTTCGAAGTCCTCGCGGATGTCGAAGGAGGCTCGCGCGACGTTACACCGTCCGAGGGGATGGGTTCCCATATCGAGCACGAGATCACAAACGAGGTCCCAGTCGCTCGCACAGAAGTGGATCGACACCTCCCCGACGATATCGCGCCAGGCGATGGGATCGGCGTTTTCCATGAGCGGCACGACCTTCGGCGGGAGGTCGAGTCGTGCGACCGTATCGCCTCGTCCACAGAGACAGCAGGGCATCTCCGTCTTACCCGTGTACATGCTGTCGGTAGGGTCTCCGGACGAAAGGACCTGTCGGACGGAAACAATGGGAGAGGGACGATCGGCCGCGAAAGGAAAGCGATTGCGGCCGCAGGGAGACCGCCAACCGCCCGGCCGTGGGATCGGAAACCGTTTAACCGAACCCGGGCGACCTGGGGCTATGGACCGCGAGGAGCGCTACCGTCTCGTCGCGCGCAACACTGCCGAGGTCGTCACCGAGGAAGAGCTGGACTCGCTTCTCGATCGGGACCCGACGATCTACATCGGCTACGCGCCGACCGGCGAGATGCATATCGGTCACTTCACCACGATCAGAAAGCTCGCGGACTTCCTACAAGCGGGTCTCGAAGTGAAAGTCCTGATCGCCGACCTGCACGCCCACCTCGACGATGAGAAAAGCCCTTTCGACTTGCTCGACGCTCGGTCGGCCTACTATCGCGAGGCGATTGCGGGCATGGTCGGGGCCGCCGGCGCGGAGCCCGGGGAAATCGAGTTCATCCAGGGTCGGGAGATAGAACTCTCCGCGGAGTACTCCCTCGACCTCCTTCGGATGGCCGCCGACACCACGATTGCACGAACGAGACGCGCGGGCAGCGAGGTCGTCCGCCAATCGGAAAACCCCACGCTGGGTGGGTTGCTCTACCCGCTGCTCCAATCGCTCGACGTCGCGGCACTGGAGGCCGACATCGCCTACGGCGGTATCGACCAGCGGGGCATCTACATGCTGAGCCGCGAAGTGCTACCCGAGCACGGCTACAACGCGCCGGTCTGTCTGTTCGCCCCGCTGCTCTCGGGACTGACCGGCGGGAAGATGAGCGCCTCCGAAGCGGGTTCGGGTATCGATCTCACCGACGATTCCGAGGCGGTCGAAGAGAAGATCGCGGGCGCCTACTGTCCCCAGGGCGAGGTCACGAACAACGGCGTGCTCGAATACCTCCAGTACCTGATCTTCCCGATCCTCGAAGAGCGAGGGGAGCCCTTCGCGATCTCCCGTCCCGAGGAGTACGGCGGGGACGTGACCTACGAGGACTACGCCGCGTTGGAAGCTGACTTCCGCACGGAAGAGCTCCACCCCCAGGACTTGAAGGCGGCGGCGGCGACCTACATCGACGAGGCCATCGCGCCGATCAGAAACCGCTTCGCCGACCGGCCCGACCTCTTGGCCGAGGCCTATCCCGAGAAGTACGATTGAGCCGTATTCGCGGCCTCGGTCGCCCCGGTTCGCTGGGTCGGTTCGGTCCGGCGGTTCTCTAGTTCTCGGTCGTGTCGTCCGATGACGCTTCGTCCTTGCTTTCGTCGTTTTCGTCGCTCTCTTTCTCGACGTCGGTCTCCCCGTCGGCCTTCGGCGCTAGTCCGGCGTCACCGGCGCCGGTATCGGCATCCTCCCCGGGATCGACGTCGGCGTTCGCCGTCGGATCGCCGTCCTCTCCTGCGTTCTCCGCGAGGTCGACGTCCTCGTCGCCGGCACCGCCGGCTCCGGCCTCGACCGACGCATCCTCTTGCTCGACCTCGCCGACGTCCACGCCGCTGCCGACGCCCTCGGTTGCACCGACGTCGCCGACCTCCTCGGCGTCCTCGATACCGGTTCCTTCGCCTTCGGCAGTGGCCGGCTCGGCACCGACGCCCGTACCGACGGCGTCGTCCGCGCCGATATCGGCGTCCGCCCCGGTCGGTGCGGTGGCGCCCGTATCAGGCCCTTCGCCCTCCTCCCGAAGCCGGTCGGCGGGATCGCTCCCGCGGAGGCGGCTCACGCGGTCGTCCTCGCTGAGCTGATCGACGGGGACGCGTTCCTCGACGCGGGCGGCGTAATCGCTCTCGCGGAGGCGCTCCGCGGCGTTGCTCTCCCGGGCGCGCTCGACGGCCTCTTGGGTCTCTTCCCGTCGTCGGAGTGCTAGTGCGATCCCGCCGAGAGCTGCCAGTCCGCCGAGCCGCCGGAGCCAGGAGCTCCCGGAGTCACTCGTCTCGACTGCCGTCCCGCCGTCCGTGTCGTCGGCTTCCTCCCCTACGCGGTCGAGGGCACCGCTGACGTCGCTGTCGGTACCCTCGCGGTCGGTGTCTTCGCTGTCCTCCTCATCGCCGTCGTCGCCACGATGGAGGTGAAACTCGACGAGCTTGAGTTTCGGTCTATCTGCCATACCGTGCGCTGGCGAGCGTCGAGCACTTATGGGTTCTGCCGGCACCGGCGGCTCCTGAGTTCTGTCGCAACCGATCGAGTCGTCTCGATCCGTGGTTCACGGACGGACGATCCTCCTTTCCCGCTCGGAAGCGGGACCTCCGGGTCGCTGGCAGCACGTCGGGAGAGAAACTGGTGATGTCGGTGTTAGCTCGTTACCTTCCCGGCGCGGAGCGGACATATGCGTCCGTCCACTGAGCCACCGTCGTCGTGAAACCGGCGACTCGCTTCGATCGTTACGGCCTCGCTAGAGCGTACAGCTATCGGGAAAGTAGTCGATGAGCCTCTCCCGTCTCGGCCGCTTCCTCTTCGGCGGCGTGTTCGCCTTTAATCGTATCAACCACCTCCGGAACGCCGAAGCCATGAGCGGCTACGCCGAATCGGAGGGTGTCCCGGCCGCTGATCTCGCGGTTCCGTTCTCCGGCGGACTACTGTTGGTCGGCGGCCTCGCGATCGCCCTCTGGCGTCTCCCGCGGATCGCCGCCGGTGCGATCGCGACCTTCCTCGCGGTCGCGACGCCGACGATGCACGACTTCTGTGACGTCGAGGGAGGAAAGCCAAGCAGAACGAGACGTTTCAGCTCCTGAAGAACACCGCGTTGCTCGGCGCGGCGCTGTCGTTGCTCTCGGTTGCGAACAACGACGAGTAGAGAGAAGGACCGCCGGCCGCCGTCTCACCGCGTTTCCCTTCCGGTAGCTACGCTCGATTCCTGTCCTGTGTTATCTAGCCTGGAGGCGCAGTGACACGGGCGTAACTGGGGGCGTTTTATCCCTCGCGAGCGTACCTGATAGCATGGCAACCGATCGACCGGACCGGAGCCGAGAGCAGGCCTCGGACGACGAGCGAGCGCCGATCAACGCTGCCCCGCCGGAGAGTACGGTCTCGGTGACCGGCACCGACCACATCACGCTCATCGGTTCGAACGAAGAGGATACCATCGCCTTCTACCGCGACGTGCTCGGCATGCCCCTCGTGCTCCGCCAGCCCAATCTCGACGATCCGGACTCGACCCATCTGTTTTTCGACACTGGCGACGGGCGGATCATTACCTTCTTCGTCGGCGACTACCCCTCCCAGGACGGCCCTCAGCGGCCGTCAGTCGGTGCGGTCCATCACCTCGCCTTCAGCCTCGATCCCGAGGGGTTCGAGGAAACCAAACGATCCCTCGACGAGGCGGGCCATCGCTTCAGCGAGTTCGACCGCGGGGCCTTCCATTCGCTCTATACCCGCGATCACAACGGTCTGACGATCGAACTCGCGGCCGACAAGTATGAAATCCTCGACGATCGACGGGGCGAAGTCCTCGCGGCGGCCCACCACAACCGCGTCGAAGCCGGGGCGGAGTACATCGACGACGAACACTTGGAAGCCGCCTTAGAGAAGCTAGACATGCCGATCGAGCGCTACGACCTGCCCGAGGCGGCGAGTGGGGCCGGCGTAGGGGACTGAGCTTCGACCATCGCACCCGGTGAGCCGAATCGCTGGATCGAGACTCGCGCGCCGCGGTGGTGCAGCCTCCGACCGACTCGATGGCGTGCTCGTCGATCGAGCCCGAACGTCGTGCGTGCTCGGGCCGTCGTCCCGAAAACAAATATACGTCGCCAGCCAACGGACGACCGATGCTGTTGGTCCTCTGTGTGGACCTCGACGACGACCTCGGTCGCAAGGCGGGCGTCGAGACGCCCGTGATCGGCCGCGAGGCCGTCGAGTCCGCGGCGGTTGCCCTCGCCACCGCCGATCCGGAGGACTCCGATGCGAACGTCCTCTTCGAAGGGATCCACCTCTACGAGACCATCGAGGACGAGACCGTCGAGGTGGCCGCGGTCACCGGTACTGATGGGGGCGACGTCGCGGCCAACCGGGAAGTAGGCCGGGAGGTCGATACGGTACTCGCAAGTCTCGCGACCGGCGAGGACGTTCGAGCACTGGTCGTCACCGACGGGGCCCAGGACGAATCGGTGATTCCGGTGATCCGCTCGCGGATCGCCATCGATGGCGTCCGCCGAGTAGTCGTCCGCCAGGCCCAGAACTTAGAGTCGGTGTACTACACGACCAAACAGGTGCTCGACGACCCCGAGACCCGGGGAACGGTTCTCGTTCCGCTGGGGATACTCCTACTGATCTACCCGATCGCGATCGTCGCGGACTACTACGGCGTGACCGGCGCGGTCGTCTTCGGGCTCACCTCCGCGCTGCTCGGATTGTACGTCCTCTTCCGGGGTCTCGCGCTCGAAGAGCGCCTCGACGCTCTCGCCGAGCGCGTTCGCTCAGGGCTGTTTGCCGGCCGCGTGGTACTGACGACCTACGTGGTCGCCGCCGCCCTGCTGGTGATCGGCGGCGTGAGCGGCGTCGAACTCGTGGAGGGACTCGGAGGAGCCACTACCGATCCCAACGCGGCACTGCTCATCGCGGCGCTCGTCCGCGGATCGGTGACCTGGTTCGCCGCCGCGGGCGTGACCGCGAGCCTCGGGCGCGTCGTCGACGAGTACCTCGCCGACCGCTTCGAGTGGCGCTACCTCAACGCCCCCTTCTACGTGCTCTCGATCGCGGTCGTGCTCTATTTCGTTAGCGGCTACTTCCTCGGGAGCGTCCCGCTCGATACGCTGGCGGCGGCGCTCACCGGTGGCACCCTCTTAGGTCTCGCGAGTACCCTCGCGTTCGCCATCGCCGAGTCCCGATTCCCGCGCGGGCCGGAACCGACGTGAGAGGTGGCCTTCGAACACCGGGTCCGGTTGGCGGCCCGCGGTCGATCGACCTTTGTGAGCGACGATCGTAGGGTGAGTCATGTCGGTGAGGACCAGCGGCGTCTATCGGGTGCTTTCGAGCCCGCGCGACCGGGAGGAGTTACTCCTGCTCGACGTTTCGAGTACCGACCCGACCTACGTGCCGAGCGAGGGCTACGAGGAGCCCTTCCGGGAGCGAGTCGACGACCTCGAAGCCGGCAACCGGATCGAGGCGACGATCGAGTGGGACCCCGAAGGGAATCCCCGCCTCGGCGACGTCGAGGTGCTGACACGCACCCGCATCGAGTTCATCGACGGCGCGACCGGGATCTTCGAGGCCGCCCGCGAGACCGCGGAAGAAGCGGCGATGGAAGGCGAGGCGATGAACTCCCGGGTCACTAAAAGCACTGACGGCGAGGACAACGGCGTCGTCTACACCTTCGCGAAACAGACGGGCGAACGCAACCTCTACGAGGAATTCGAAGAGGGAATCACCCCGCTCGAACCGCTCATCGCCCGCCTCGGGGAGGGCGGTGCCGATCCACCCTACGACGTTTTCGTGATCCGCCCGGCCGAGGAGTCGTTTGTGATCGTATACCTCGCGCTCGAACGCGAGGGGTTACTCGCTCGGACCGTTCGGGACACTTACACCTGAAATGCCGCGATACGGTTTTAGCCGTGGTCGTAGCCGTGATCGGCCAGCGAGTCGCCGTCGAGCGTCACTCCCTCTTCGACGGCGCGGCCGATCGACGTCGGTTCAACCGGGAGCGAGGCGGACTCGATGGCTTCGATCTCCTCCTCCGGAACGGTATACAGGAGTTCGAAGTCCTCGCCGAAGGTGGTGGCCAACTCGCGGGCGTCCTCGGGGTCGGCGAGGGCCTCCAAGCGGTCGTCGATCGGGAGGGGTGAGTCGAGTGCGAACCCACAGTCGCTCGCGGCGGCCAGCTGGTGGGTCGATCGCGCGAGCCCATCGCTGCTGTCCATCATCGCGCTCGCATGGGGGGCGATCGCGACACCCGTCTCGACGCGCGGGCGGAAGCGAAACAGGTCATTCGCTCGTTCGAGTTCGCCGGCATCGAACAGCCGCAGTGCCGCCGCGCTGCGCCCGAGCGTTCCAGTGAGGTAGACCCGATCGCCGGGCTGCGCGCCCGACCGGTAGACCGGTTCGCCGACCTCGCCGAGCGCCGTCGTCGCGACGGTGAACTCCTCGTGAGCGTCGAGATCGCCGCCGACGTACTCCGCACTAACGGATTTACAGACCTCCCGTGCACCTGCGAGGAATTCCGATAGCTCCGCCTCCCCGAAGGTCGGCGCACCGTAGGCCGCCACCGCCGCCGCGGCCTCCGCGCCCATCGCCGCGATATCGGAGAGGGAAGCGCCGACCGATCGCCAGCCGGCAGTATAGCGGCTGGTTCCATCCGGGAAGTCAGTGCTCACGTGTAGCATGTCGGTCGTGAGCACGTTTTCACTTACTACCGCCGCGTCGTCGCCCGCAGCCGGAAGCGACGCCGCGATCGATTCGAGCGCACGTCGTTCGTCCATCCTACCCATGCGACCTGGCCTACGGGATCGAGGTTCCCTTAGGGTTGCTATCCGGGCGGCGCGAGCCACGACTCGATCGATCGCATCCGGCAGCGTCGAGCGTTCGTAATCGCCGGCTCGCTCGGACGAGCGCGACGCCGTTATTCGAGCAGCTCGTAGTCCCGGTCTTCGTGCTGGACGGAGATCCACGTCGTCTCGAGCAGTTCGTCCATGACCCACTCGCCGTTGTACCGGCCGAGACCGGACTGTTTCATCCCGCCGAGGGGGGCGTTCGGCTCGTCCTGGATCGGGTGGTCGTTGATATGGACCATCCCGGAGTCGATCCCGTTCGCGAGGTCGCGGGCCCGATCGAGGTCCCGGCACTGCACTGCTGCGGCCAGCCCGTACTCGGTGTCGTTCGCTAAGCGAATCGCCTCCTCGTCGGAGGCGACGGGGATCACCGGCGCGATGGGGCCGAAGTGCTCGTTACAGGCCGCGGCCATCCCGTTGGTGGTTCCAGAAAGCACCGTCGGCTCGAAGAACAGCTCCTCGCTCTCCCCACCCGTCTCTATGGTAGCGCCCGCTTCGACGGTCTCCTCGACGTACGCGAGGAGGTCGTCGCGCTGGCTCTCGTTGACGATCGGGCCGAAGCCCACGTCCGAATCCGTCGGGTCGCCAACGGTGAGCGAGTCGGCGTGTTCGACCAGCCGGTCGATGTACTCGTCGTAGACGCTCTCGTGGACGAGGTGGCGATTGATCGAGATACAGACCTGGCCCTGGTGGGTAAACGATCCCACCGCGCCGACTGCGGCGGCCTGCTCGACGTCGACGTCCTCGGTGACGACGTTGGGGCCATTGCCGCCGAGTTCGAGTGCCGGCAGGGAAATCGAACTCCCGGCCTGGCTGGCGACCCGCTTGCCAACGCCGCTCGATCCGGTGAAGGCGACGGTTCGCGGGATCGGGTGACCGGCCATTCGGTCGCCGATGTCCGAGCCGTGACCGGTGACGACGTTGATCACGCCCTCGGGGAACCCGACTTCCTCGGCGATCTCCGCGAGGACGAGTCCGCCCGTAATCGGCGTGTCCGAGGCGGGTTTGATCACGACCGTGTTCCCGAGCGCGAGGGCGGGGGCTAGCGCCCGCGTCGTCAGGTGGAGGGGATAGCTCCACGGCGAGATAACGCCGACGACGCCGACCGGTTCGTGGACGATGTGGTGGTCCTTCCGTCGACGAACTGCGAGTCCCGGACGTCCTCCGCGGGCGCTTCGAGTTCGAGTGCGGTCTGGAAGTCGCTCATCGAGATGCCGACCTCGCCGCTTGCCTTACCGCCCGCGCTGCCGCCTTCCCGGGCCAGTAGATCGGCGATCTCGCCGAACTGGTCTTTCAGTTCCCCCAGGGCGGCCTCGACGAACTCGTTTCGTTGCTCCCGGCCCATTGCCTCCCACTCGGGCTGGGCGGCCGCGGCGGCCTCGTAGGCTGTGTCGACATCCGCTTCGGTTGCCGCGGGGACCTCCGCGAACGTCTCGCGCGTCGCGGGGTTCTCGACGGGGATAGTCTCGCCACCGGTCGGCGCGACCCACTCGCCATCGATGTACTATCGACTCCAGTCCGCATTAGCGTCGCGTTCCTGTATTGCCATCGACTACGAATTACGTTCGAGCAACGCAAGTAGCTTTGGCCCGATACTCCCTGCTATCGACAGCTAACCCCGCAGGCATCGGAGCCATCGTCACGGAGCTATCGCGACGAACGACGGGGATTGCGACCCCCGGAGAAAGCTTCGGGAGGGTCGACGTGGTGCGCTTCGGGCCGTCGAACGTAGGTCGGCGGGCGTGGCGTGTCACGATCCCGTTCCGGAGGGTTCAAGCGGGGTACCGTCGTTAGCCGGGGACGATGGACGGCGACCTCAGAGCGACGACGGTCGGCTTCCTCGGGGCGCTCGTCGTTCTCGGGGCGCTGTTCTGGTTCGTCGGGATCGGCGACGTGCTCACAGTGCTCTCGGGTGCCCGGACGAGCGTGCTCGCCGGCGTCGGCGTCGTCGCGATCGCCTGGCTTTCGGCGTGGGGACTGTCCTTGCGCACCGTACTGGGAGCGCTCGGGGCAACGATCACCGCCCCGATGGCCGTATTGGTCTATGCGGCGGCGACCTTCGCGAACAACGTCACACCCTTCGGCCAGGCCGGCGGTGAGCCCATCTCGGCGCTTCTCATCTCGCGGGCCTCACACAGCGAGTACGAGACGGGGCTGGCGGCGATCGCAAGCGTCGACGCGCTCAACTTCGTCCCTTCGACGATGCTCGCACTCGTGGGCGTGAGCTACTTCGCCGCGACGATCACGCTCGGGCGCCAACTGGAGTTCGCCGCCGCGGCCGTCGTCGGGATCGCGATCGCCCTTCCGGTCGGGGCCTTTCTGGGGTGGCGCCACCGCTATGGCATCGAGGCCAGGGCCATCGACGTGCTCACGCCGCTGTTCCAGGGTGCGGGCCGACTCGTTCCGCGGCGGTCGCCGCCGGAAGCGAGCGCGCTCGAAGCGCGGATCGAGGGTTTTTTCACCTCGGTCGATCGGGTCGCCGGCGACCGGGAGGCGCTGGCGCTCGCGCTCGGCTTCTCGCTGCTGGGGTGGATCGGGCTCGCGACCTCGCTGTGGCTCTCGCTTTTCGCGCTTGGAATCACGACGGCCTTTGCGACCGCACTCGTGGTGATCCCCGTCGGGGCGATCGCGGGCGTCACGCCGCTACCGGGGGGACTGGGCGGCGTCGAGTTCGTCCTCGTCACACTTCTAGTCGCCACGACGGGCGTCGACCTCGCGACCGCGACCGCCGCCGTCACGATCCACCGAGGGGCGACCTACATGCTACCGACGGTCGTCGGCGGCGGCACGGCCGCTGCGCTCGGCGTGACCCGTCGTAATAGCAAGGCCTAGCCACGTTACTGGGACCACTAAGGACGACGGCCACCCGGGACGATCGTCGGTCGTGACCCGGTGGTCCGCTCCGGAACCACCACGCTCCCGAGGGGAGGTCGTTCTCGGAGGCGAAGCCGACGGGGTTAAGTTTCGCCGCCGGGCTAACCCAACCATGACGACGTTCTACGACGTTCCAGCCGAAGATCTCTACGACGCGCTCGCCGACCGCCTCGCCGAGGATTTGGAGGCCCCGCCGTGGGCGACCTTCGCGAAGACCGGCGTTGGCCGGGAGCTGCCGC
>PXRA01000060.1 GCA_003021725.1 Halobacteriales archaeon QH_8_64_26 | reverse complement strand
GCCCCCATAGACCGGTGGCGGGGTATTGTCGCACTTTGGATGGACCAAGGCGAGTTCGTAGTAGTTGGCGTTGCGCGTCGCGGCGATACAGTGGCGCTGGGCGGGCCCGGGCGCGTGGAACTCGACGTCCAGTCCAAACCCTTCTGCCATCCGGGCGATCTTCATCGCGCCGGTGATCCCGGCGTCGTACTCCGGGTCCGCGCGTAGGAAGTCGGTCGCTTCGTTCGCGGCGAAGTCGGTATGTGGTTCCAGTCCGCGGACGTGCTCGGTCGCGAGAAGCGGTGTTTCCAGGGACTGTCCGAGCTTCCGGTGGGCGTGCTGGGAGAGGCCGCCCTCCCGGTAGGGGTCCTCGTACCAGAAAAACCCTTGTTCGTCACAGGCCCGTCCCACACTTAGGGCATCGCCGAAGGTCTCGAGTTCACAGGCCGGATCGCACATCAGGTCCATCTCGCTCCCGACGCGCTCGCCGACCGCGTGGATCGTCTCGATCTCCCGGTCGATGTCGCGGGCGAGGTCGCTGCCGCCCCAGCCGTGGATCTTGAAGCCCGAATAACCCATGTCGCGACACTCCGCAGCGAAGTCGGCGTACGCCTCGGGAGAATCGAGCCCGCCATTACTGTCGCCGTGATAGGTCGAAGCGTAGGCGGGCAGGCGCTCGCGGTAGGTGCCGAGTAACTCGTGGATCGGCGCGTCGTAGTGTTTGCCCGCGAGATCCCACAGCGCGATGTCGATCGGACCCATGCCCATTCGGTCGTACTTCCGGAGGGCGCGTTTGATCTCCGAGAAGTGCCGTTCCCGTCTCAGGGCGCTCTTGCCGATCAAGTACTCCGCGATGGTATTTATTTGGGCGAAGGCGGGAGAGTTCCCGCCGACGTACTCGCCGGTAAGGCCCGCGTCGGTCTCGACGCGGATCGCATAGAGATGACGCGTCGTCTCGCTGCCGGGGTCGTAGACGAGATTGAACCCGTACTCGTCGGTCCCGACATCCTCGAGCGGGTAGGCGAACTCCGTCGTCTCGATGCGGGTGATTTCCGGTGCCATGCTCGCCGATTCAGCCGACGGCGCGATAAAGACCAGGGACGCGACGGTCTCGACTGCGACGACCCTGCTCGCATCGAACCACTCCGTTACCGAGCCGACGAATCGAGGAATCGGGAAGGTAAGAGCCTCACGCCGCCGGCTCGACGGTTTCCTCCTCGTCGAGGGCTCGATTGCGAAGGGCCTCGCCGGTCTCGGCATCGAAGACATGGATCGCGTCTTCGGGGAGACGGGCGTACACCTCCTCGCCCGCCTCGATCCGGCGCAGCCCCGAGACCGTCGCGACGAACGTATCGGAGTCCTCCAAGTCCATCGCAACCCGCTCGTCGTCCTCGACAGCACTCCCGTCGCCGGCCGCCTCGCCGAGGGCCTCGGTGCCGGCCTCCGCCCCGTCGAAGGCCAGATAGACGTTGTTGCCGTTCCCGACCGGTTCGACGACATCGACGATCGTCCGGAAGTCGTGTCTGCCGTCTCGGTTCCGGTCCTGATCGTCGCTCCGATCGCCGTCGCGCCGACCGTTCTCGGTCCCGGTAAGCACCTCGACGTCCTCCGGGCGGATCCCCAAGGTCACTTCCCGAGCGTCGCCGAGTGCCTCGCGGGTCCCGCTCGAAAGCGGGTAGGTGAACTCCTCGCCGACCAGCTCCTCGCCGTCGACTCGCATCTCGAAGACGTTCATCGAGGGTTCGCCGATGAAGCCCGCGACGAAGAGGTTCGCCGGCTCGTGATAACATTCAAGCGGTGTTCCCACCTGCTGGAGCCGGCCGTCGTTCAAGACGGCGATCCGGTCGCCCATCGTCATCGCCTCGGTCTGATCGTGGGTGACATACACCGTGGTGACGCCCAAATCCTCTTGAAGGCGCTGGAGTTCGGTGCGCATCTGGGCACGCAGTTTGGCGTCGAGATTCGAGAGCGGTTCGTCCATGAGGAAGACGGCGGGATCCCGGACGATCGCCCGGCCCAGAGCGACGCGCTGCTGTTGGCCGCCGGAGAGCTCGCCGGGTTTGCGATCGAGCAGGTCCTCGATGCCCATCATCGTCGCCGTGTTCTCGACGCGCTCGCCGATCTCCGTGTCGCCGAGGTCCGTCGACTCCTCGAGGCCGAAGCTCATGTTCTCCCGGACGCTCATGTGTGGGTACAGCGCATACGATTGGAAGACCATCGCGATGTTTCGGTCCTTGGCTTGCCGGTCGTTCACGACGGTGTCGTCGAGGCGGATCTCGCCGCCGGTGATCGTCTCGAGACCGGCGACCATCCGTAGGGTGGTGCTCTTCCCACAGCCCGACGGTCCGACGAGGACGATGAACTCGCCGTCGGCGATGTCGATCGATACGTCGTCGACGGCCACGACCGTACCGCCGCCGTCGTCGAAGTGCTTCGTGAGCGAATCGAGCGTTACTCGTGTCATGATAGTGTGCCGTGTGGTGTGTGCTGTGTGGTAGCTTTCCGGCCCGATCAGGTGGTCCGACCGGCGACCCCTTCGGCGAACTGTTCGGTGAAGAGGACATAGACCAGCAGTGTCGGCAGCGCCGCGAGGAAGGCCCCGGCCATCTGGAGGTTGTACTGCTGGACGAACGATCCCGAGAGTTGATTGAGCGCGATCGTGACCACCCCGTTCGAGGGGGTCGTGATGAGCACCAGGGCGAAGAGCAGGTCGTTCCAGACTTGGGTGAACTGGAAAATAAAGGCCACGGCGAACATCGGCTTCGAGAGCGGCAGGACGATCCGCCGATACACCCGAAAGACGCTCGCGCCGTCGAGCCGTGCGGCTTCCAACATCTCCTCGGAGAAGCTCCGGTAGTACGACCGGAACAAGACGGTGCAGATCGGGATACCATACGCCGTGTGGGTGATCATCAGCTCGACGAGATCGACGTAGTTCGCGACGATCGGTATCGGAGCCAACAGACTCGTCATGTCGATGAAACCCCACAACTGCGTCAGCGGTACCAACACCGCTTGGTAGGGGATGAACACGCCCGCCAGGAACAGGGCCATAACCGCGACCTGACCGCGCCAGCGGATGTGGGTCAGCCCATACGCCGCGAGACTGCCGAGCGTCGCGGAGGCGATCGTCGCCGGGATCGCAAAGAGCGCGCTGTTGGCGAGCGCGTAGGCCAGTCGATTCCAAGCCGTCAGCCACGGGTCGATCGTCAGTCCGTCGAGCGAGGGAGGGACGAACGGCGAGGTCTCGGTAAAGGCCGATTGGGTCTTGAACGCCGTTAGCAGCCCCGTCTCGAGCGGTGCCAGGTAAAAGCCCACGAGCCCGATCAGTACGAGGTATAACCCCGCCCTACGTGGGTGTGCGCGGAGGTCGGCCAGGAACCGCCCGAGTCGATTCGTTCCTACCTCGCCGCTGCCATCGGTTCGCAGTTCTCCCTCGTTGCGTTCCTCGGAGTCGTTACCCCTCTCTTCGGCGTCCCGACTCCCATCAGCCGAGTCCCGTCGGCTCATAGGGTCCCCCGTCGGTACTGGCTGTAGAGATACGGCGAGACGACCGCAAGCGCCATGAGGAACAGGACGACCGCGATCGCCGAGCCATACGCCCAGTTCGTCGCCGAGAACGCCTCACGGAACATCATCACCGCGAGGATGTCGACCGCCGGGCCGGGCGTATCGCCGAAGAGTACGAACAGGAAATCGAAGGCCTTCAGCGCGAAGACCATCAGCAGTACCGTGGCGCTCACCGTCGAGGCACGTAATTGCGGAACGATCACCCGCCAGTACATGCGCAGGGTGTTCGCGCCGTCGACCCTGGCGGCCTCGAACTGGTCGTTCGGGATCGCCCTGAGCCCGGCGAGGTAGACGATCATCGCGTAGCCGCTGAACTGCCACACTAACGCGAAGATCACCGCGCCGAGGGCGTACTGTGGATTCGACAGCCAGCTCTGGGCGAGAAAGCCGAGGCCGACCGACCTGAGGCCGACGTTGATCAGCCCGCTGGTGGGGTTGTAGATCCACGACCAGAACAGCGCCGTCACGACGAAGGACAGACTCATCGGCAGCAAGTAGATCGTCCGGAAAACGTTCTCGCCCCGAACGCCCCGATCGATGAGGATCGCGACCGCCAGCCCGATCGCGAGCGAGCCGACCGTGAAGACGATCAGGAGGACGAAGGTGTTGCGCGCGGCGATGAGGAAGTTCGGGTCCGAGAGCATCCGCGCGTACATCGAGAAATCGAGGTTCGCGTATTCGGGCTCGCCCAGCCCGCTCCAATCCGTCAGCGAGATCAAGAGGTTCCAGCCGATCGTTCCGTAGACGAACACTGCCATGAGCACGCCGGCGGGCAGCCAGAAGGGAAGGGAGCGGACGAACTCGCTGTCACGGAGCCCGCTCAGCCGACCGGAGCCGGTATCACCGGCACCGGCCGTTCTCCCGGATTCGGCTTCGCTTCCCGAAACGGCCGTCCCGCCGTCGGTTCGAGTTCTTCCCGTCCGGGTCTCGCTCTCCACCCCTTCCGCGCCGTCGGTCGTACCCGAAGCCGTTGTAGGTCTGGCCCACGTTCCAGTTCGAGGTGAAACTCGCGAAGGCCCCCTCGACCGCGCTCTTTACTGCCGGGGTCACGCCGGTTCCGTGGGCCATCGTCGGCGGCTGGGCCTCGGAGTTCGCGAACTCCTCGCGCTGGTTGCGGAGGAAGGGACCGAAGGGTTCGTTCGAGACATCGGTTCGCGGCGGGATCGATCCCTTCACCGGGTTGAACCGGCGTTGAGCGTCTTTCGTTCCACAATAGGAGAGGAACTTTCGCGTGGCGTCGGGCGAGGGGTTGTTCTGCGGGAAGACGAACGAATCGACGACGATCGAGTACGTTCCCTGGGAACCGGGGAAGGGCACGTAATTCCAGTTCTCCTTGAACGCGAAGTTCTGTTGGGCCTCGTACTGGCCGGCCGCCCAGTCGCCCTGGTGCATGAAGGCCGCCTCGCCGTTGATAACCATCGAGTTCGCCTGGTCCCAGGATATCGAGCCGGCGTCGTCGTTCCAGTGCTCGCGGTACTCGTTCACCCGGGAGAGCGCGGCTTTGATCGCCTGCTCGTGGGCTCCGACGTTGCCCGAGAGCATGTCGAGGTAGGGACCGACCCCCTGTTGGCTCATGAAGATCATCTCCCAGAGCTGCAGCGTCGTCCAGGGACTCTGGGTGGCCTGGGCCATGCCGAGGGCGTCAGTGTTCTGCCCGACCCGTTCTAACGCCTGGGTGAGGCTCGCCGGATCGGTGATGTTCGTCGGGTCGACGCCGGCCTGCTCGACGACTTGGGTGTTGTAAAAGAGGTTGTTGAGCCGGTGGATGTTGATCGGTACCGCGACGAAAGTGTCGTTGGGTCTCGATAGGTTCTTCGGCCCGTCGACGTAGGCGTCCCGCATCTCCTGGCTCCAAATGTCCCCGACGTCCCGGAGCGCGTTCGCTTCGAGGTAGGGTGCGAGGGACTGGCCGGGCCAGATCTGGAACGTTCCCGGGGGGTTTTCGTTCAGGATGCGATTGCGGATAACCGCGTCCTGGGCGCTGCCGGCCCCGCCCGGTGCGGGGTTGTTGTTGATCTCCACGTCGGGATACTCCTGTCTGAACCCCTCGAACAGGGCGTTGATCGCGTCCTTTTCGCCGCCGGCGGTCCACCAGTGAATGACTTCCAGACTGCCGTCACCGCCACCACTACCGCCACCGCCGCTCGCGTTCCCGCCACCGCTACCGTTTCCGCCGCCACTACCACCGCCACCGCTGGGGCCGCCGGTACAACCCGCGAGCCCGGTCATACCGATAGTCCCGGCCGCGGCGCGTTTCAGGTACTGTCGTCGTCGGAGTTCGTCTTCGCTTGCCATGGAAGTCGCCGTATCTCTCGGACGTATCTACGTTATAAAAGATTTTGCCTGTTTACTCGCTGTCGAGACAACCCGCTCCGCCGACTCCAGCGCGGTCGGGCGCTCACAGCGAGGCAACTCCTGGCGCGAGGCCCTCCGCGAGGTCGCCGTCCCTGGAGAGATGCCCGAGAACCGCCACACTCGGCACACGGTGGCCGCGATGGCGCTCGAGACCGCCGATTCGAGGGGGGTCCCCGACACGGGGGTCGCGCGCTTCAGTTCCTCGGGCGATTCCGGGGAGCGATACCCGGAATCGGAACGCGATGGCACTTTCCGAACAGGGTGAGTACGCACGGTCGATGCCGGGGTCGGAGTCCGAAGCGACCGTTGCACGCCGGGTCGAGGCGGCCCTCGGAACGGACGTCACCGACTGCGCGGAACTCGATGGCGGGGAAGTCGGTCGCGTCCATCGCTGTAACCTCCTGAGCGGTCGGACGATCGTCGCGAAGACCGGGCCGACCCCGCTGACCGTCGAGGCGCGAATGTTGAGGGCTCTGGACGAACACGGCCTCCCGGTGCCAGCGATCTACTACGCCTCGGACGCGCTGCTCTGTCTCGAATACGTCCCGGGCGAGAGCATCCTCACACCAGCGGTCGAACGCGACGTCGCCCACCACCTCGCCGCGCTACACGAACGGACGGCCTCGGAGTACGGCTTTCCCTTCGATACGCTCTCGGGACCGTATCGCCAGTTCAATCCCTGGACCGACTCGTGGGTGACCTTCTTCCGGGAGCACCGTCTCGGATACCTATGCAGGGCGGCCCGCGACGAAGGTGCTCTCCCGACGACGGTATTCGATCGCTTGGAAGCGCTATGTTCGGAACTCGCTTCGCTCGTTCCCGACGACCCGCCGGCATCCCTGCTGCACGGCGACATCTGGGCGGACAATCTACGCTGTCGAGACGGGGCGGTGCAGGCTTTCCTCGATCCGGCCTGCTTCTATGGGCACGCCGAAGTCGAATTGGCATACGCCGATCTCGTCGGATTCGGCGAGGCCTTCTTCGAGGCCTACGACGCCGAGCGATCGATCGACGAGGGCTTCCGGAAGCACCGTCGGGACGTCTACGTGCTGTATCCCCTCATAGAGCACGTCCGGTATTTCGACGCCGATCGCTACCGCGAGGAATTAGAGGAGGCGCTCGCCCGACTGGGGCACTGACCGGCGGACTGGCCGACCGATCGGGACCGGTTGGTCACCGGTCCTCGGAAGAACTCAGACGGCGTCGTCGGACTCGCTTTCGATGGCGAGCCGGCGGAGCCGTTCGCGCAGTGCGTCCGCACGCTCGGGCGAGAGTCCCGGAATCGTGACGTCCGCGCCCCGGGAGCCGGCGGTGTAGACGACGACGCTCGCGAGCCCGACCGTCCGTTCGATGGGGCCGCGCTGGGAGTCGACGTGCTGGACCCGGACGAACGGTACTACCGAGGTGACGTGGGTGAGTACGCCCCGTTCGAGGTAGACGGCGTCCTCTTCCAGCGCGAAGCGCCAGCGCCGGTAGCGCAACACGGCACCGAGGACGCCGATCAGGAGTAGGAGAACGAAGACGCCGACGCCGGGCCAGACACCGGTGTCGAACAGGAGGAGACCGGCCGCCGCGACCCCGCCGCCGAGTATCGAGGCGGTGAGCAGCGAGCCGACGAGCCAGACGATCCTGACCTTCGAGTCGAGCGACTCCATGCCCCGAGGAGGGCCAGCCGGACTATAAGGCCGATCATCGACCACGGTGGCTCGACTATCGACTCGGCTGTCGGTGGTTGGTTCAGGGACGGATCAGTACGTGATGGGGACTAACAGGAGAGAGGCAACGAAAAGGATTCAGGCGTCGATCGGGACGGGTTCGTCGCGCTCGGCGGCCGCGTAGATCGCTTCCAGGGCACGCATATCGAAGAGGCCGTGCTCACCGTCGGGGTGGGGCGTCTCGCCCCGGAGCACGCGGTCGGCGAAGTAATCGAACTCCTCGACCATCTGATCGACCGGCTCGACGTCTAGCGTTGTCCGAGCGCCATCGCGTTCGAGTACGAGTTCGCGACCATCACCCGAGTGGAAGGCGTTTCGCATCCTCAAGCTCCCCTCGGTGCCGATCACGACGAAGCGGTCGTCCTTGAAGGCGTTCTGACTCGCCGCACACGAGGCGACCGCGCCGTTCGGAAAGTCTAGCAGGAAGCTCGCGCGCTCGTCGGGGACGGCCGCGAAGTTCTCGCTCACCGAATACATCGAGGCCTGCACGCGTTCGGGATCGCTATCGAGGACGAACCGGGCGGTGTTCAGGGGATAGATCCCCAGATCCATCACGCTCGCGCCGTAGCCCGACAGGTCCGGGTCGAGACGCCACTGATCGGGGTCGGGGATCATTTCGAGCAGGCGCTGACTCATCCGGCCCCGGATCTCGACGACCTCGCCGACGAACCCCTGTTGGACCAACTCGCGCATTCGCCGGACGATCGGTTCGGTGTGCATCCGGTAGGCGATCATGAGCGTCGTCCCCTGGGTTGCTTCGAGCATCTCGGCGGCGCGGTCGGTCCTGTCGGCCATCGGTTTCTCACAGAGGATCGCCTTCCCTAACTCCGCGGCGGTTTCGGCGTACTGAGGATGGACGGTGTTCGGCGTCGCGATGTAGACCGCATCGTAGGCCTCGCTCGCGGCCCCCTCGTGGAACTCCTCGTAGGTGATCGCTTCATCGATCGTCGGGTGGCCCTCGACGGCGTCCGCTGCCTTCTCGATCGAGCTACTGACCGCGACCGTCGTCTCACACAACTCGGAGGCCTCGGCGGCGGGGATCGCCCGGTCGCGGGTCCACCAGCCGATCCCGATCATCGCGACCCGGACGGGGCCGTCCTCGGCGTCGGCCTGCTGCCAGTCCCGAGCCGCAAGTCCGTCTACGTCGTCGGCGGTTATCATGATACACCTAGGAGTACTCGCTTGCGAATAAATACATTGGTCCGAGCGTCCCTCGACCCGACGGGGATCGACTTCCCGAGCGAACGCCCGTCGGCGAGCGTCGGAACCGTTTATATCGTCGGGGGAGCACTGCAAGGGAATGGACACCACGGATCTCGAAGGGGTGCTCGCCGACGCCGGGCTCTCGCCCTATCAGGTCGCGGCCTACCTCGCCGTGCTCGAACGCGGGTCGGCAACTGCTACCGAAATCGCCGCGGCGAGCGAGGTGCCCGATCCCCGGATCTACGACGTGTTGCGCGATCTCGAAGCGGAGGGCTACGTCGAGACCTACGAACAGGGACCACTCCACGTTCGCGCGCACGACCCGGCGGCGGTGCTCGCGGACCTGCGCGGGCGGGCCGAGCGCTTCGAGGACGCGGCCGCCGAGATCGAAGAGCGCTGGGAGCGTCCCGCGCCAGCGATCGAGAGCCACGACGCGAGCATCGTCTCCCGCTTCGAGACGGTTTTAGACGGCGCCCGCCGCGCGATCGAGGATGCGGCCGACCAGGTACAGCTCTCGGTCACTCCCGGACAGTTCGACGCTCTCGGGGATGCCCTCGAAGACGCGCACGGATCAGGGGTGAACGTGCGGCTATCGGTGAACACCGAGCCCCGAACTCCCGAAGCGCTGCCCGACCCCGACGCGCTCGCGGCGACCTGCACCGAGGCCCGCCACCGAACGCTTCCCGCCCCCTTCCTGGTGATCGTCGATCGAACGGTGGCGTGTTTCGCGCCCCACCCCGAGGCGGCCGACCGCTATGGGGTACTCGTCGCGGACCGCACGCACGCCTACGTCTTCCATTGGTACTTCCTCTCGTGTCTCTGGGAGGCCTTCGAGATCGTCCACGACGGACGGAACGACGACCCCCCGATCGAGTACGTCGACGTCCGCCAGTGTATCCGGGAGATCGAAGCGCCCCTGAACGACGGTGCGACGATCCACGCGAGCGTCGAGGGCACCGACACCGCGACCGGCGACCCTCTCACCCTCGCCGGCCGGGTCACTAGGGTCCGCTACGCGGGCGAACCCACCGAGACGGGAGTCACGCCGCTGGTGCGCCTGGCCGGACGAGCGACGATCGTCCTCGATACCGGTACTGGTGCCGACGGCGAGACCCACGACGTCGGCGGGTGGGGCGCGATCGGCGAATCGATCGAGGCGACCCGGATCACGATCGAGCGGATCGAGCGCTAAGCGCGGCCATACAGGTAAGCACTATCGTACTATTGTCGTTGCCAACACATGTAAGCCACCTACTATTATTTGACAGTAATTACCTGTGCCCAACTCTTAGCTATGGATAGTATTTACTATTGGACTAACGCCTCCAGTTACTCCTCACTTCATGTTGATAGATGATTAATATTTTCTCCAAACTCACCAGTGAGCCGCTCGAATCTCTGTTTTCTATGGACAACATATAATCATATATGATCGAATCCATCGAGCCTCGATTATGCTCCATAGGAATAGCTATAACAGCGAGTCAAGCCGCGTACGTGGGTATAAGTATCCAGAACAAGGATAGTCACGATATGCCAGGCAACCGCAAAGAGGCGCAACCAAATATACTAAAGATAACATGCCACGACCTAGGTCAACATATTGGATGTTATGGGATACCGACGGTCCGTACACCGAACATTGACAGAATAGCTGAAACCGGAATTCGCTTCGAGAATAGTTTCTGCGTAGCACCCCAGTGTAGCCCGAGTCGGGCGTCAATGGTCACTGGTCGCTATCCACACAACAACGGCGTAATGGGGCTCACACACGGCGATTTCGCCTGGGATCTAAATAGAAACGAACGTCATCTCGCGGGACTGTTAAGCGATGCAGGCTGGCGTTCGGTGTTAGTCGGGCTCCAGCACGAAACACAGGATCCCGAGCGTATGTTTGATGAAATCGTCACCACGAGCGATCAGTGTGAAATCGTTGCAGATCATGCAGCAGCGTTTCTAGATAACCGGCGAGACGCCAATCAGCCTTTTTACATACAACTCGGATTCACTGAACCTCACCGGGAACCACGATCGTCCAGCGGATTCGGCAAAATGCCGTCTGATCATAGCGAGAAAGCGACCTTTCCTGAGTATTTAGTTGATGAGCCGGATGCGCAGGACGAAATGATGGCGTTTGAGGGAGCCATCCATCGGGTCGATACCGCTATTGGCCATGTGCTAGAAGCACTCGATGAGGCCAGTCGTACTGAGGAGACGCTTATTCTTATGACAACTGACCACGGAATCCCATTTCCGCGGGCCAAATGCTCGCCCTACGACCCAGGCATCGAAACCTGTTTTATTATACGGTGGCCAGGAGGCCCTCTCCCACGGGGGAAGACATATGATGAGATGATCAGCAATATTGACCTCTTGCCGACAGTACTTGATCTGGTGGACCACCCTATACCGGAAACCATACAGGGGCTATCTTTTGCCCCGCTGCTGACTGATAGCGGGTCGTACCAGACTCGCACGAAAATATTCGGCGAGATGACTTATCACGACTATTGCGATCCGCGCCGGTGGATACGTACGAACAAATATAAACTTATTATTAATTTCACCACTGCACTATCCTTTATGAATCCCAGCCAAACATGGCGACCGAAAGCGGTCAGCCGTGACCCACCGGACCCGGCACTGGAATACCACAAACCGGTTGAACTGTACGATCTGGACGAGGACCCAATGGAAACCAACAATTTAGCCGAACACTCGGAGTACGAACCGATACGTCGTGACATGCTAACTCGTCTGCACCGCTGGATGAAAGAAACTGAAGACCCGCTACTCAATGGCATACCTGCCCCTCCGATGCACGAGAGAGCACTTTCGACTCTTAGAAACGAGCGAAAGTGACCCTGAGCTTTAGACTATTGACTCGATTTACAACCGGTGTTGTAACGCCAATAAGTATAAATAGTAGTCCCATGTGTGTGTTCTTAGTGATGAATGGCAATGGCACACAGGGAAACAGTTACCGCGTGGTTTCTCGTCGTGACTTTGTGAGGGCAGCAGGGGCCTCGGGGCTTGCTACGGGGCTTGCGGGCTGTACTGCCCTCGGAGGTGAGTCAGGTACGAACCAGCTCCAATGGTACGCCGATTCGAATGCATCCGATGCAGCCGGCGACATTCGGCAGGGGTTGTGGGACGCAGGGCTCTCACAGGACATCTCCCTCGAAATCCTCGCCGGACCGAGCGACTCGGCCGCTCGACAACAACAGATCCAGCGGTGGTTGGACGCGAACGTCGACACCCCGGACCTATTCATGATGGACAGTGGGTGGACAATTCCGTTTATCATTCGTGAGCAACTCCTCAACTTCACGAAGAGCGACGTGGTTCCCGATCAATTGGTCCAACTCATTGAGAACGAGTACTTCGAAGCAGCTGTTCAGACCGCGAAACACCCGGACTCCGGAGACGTGTACGCGATGCCATTGTTTCCGGACTTCCCGACGATGCTATATCGACGGGACCTGATCGAACAGGCTGGCTACGATCCGAGCGGGAATAACTGGGCGACCGAGTCTATCACTTGGAAGCAGTTCGCCCAGGCAGTGAAGGACGCGATGAACCAATCGGACGTTCAGTACGGCTATACGTTCCAAGCGAGCGCGTACGAAGGGTTGTCATGTTGTGACTTCAACGAATTCTTATCTTCGTGGGGTGGCGCTTACTTCGGTGGTCGCGAGAACCTCTTCGGCCCGGTCGGCGATCGGCCAATAACGGTCAACGAACGACCCGTGATCGATTCGATCCGGATGGTCCGGACGTTCATGCGCGGTCAACGAGACCAGTACGCACTCGAAGGGTATGCGGGGAACATTTCCCCACGGGCAGTACTCTCGTGGATAGAAGACTCCTCGCTGTCGCCTTTTACCGGCGGGAACGCGGTTGCACACCGCAACTGGCCGTACGCGATTACGGCCAGCGAGGAGGAACTCGGGGATCGACTCGGTGTGATGCCGATTCCGTATGCAGTCACTGAACAGGAATCGCAGTATCGAAACATCGGCGGGCCGGTTGCATCGCTTGGTGGCTGGCATGTGACAATCAACCCGAACACGAACAAGATGGACCAGGCCGTACAGGTGCTCGAAGCCATGGCCGAGCGCAGCTTTAGGTTCGTGCTCTTAGAGCTGATCGGATGGCTGCCACCGCAACCCCAGTTACTTCAAACACAGGAAGCCAGAGACACCCTTGGGCCGTATGCAGAACCGCTACGGGTCGCCGGAGAGAACGCGATTCCCCGGCCCGTTACCGTCGTCTGGCCCCAGCAGTCAACGAAGATCGCACAACTCGTCAATTCGGCGTACGCTGGTAGCGTCGCACCGGAGCAGGCGATGAAACAGTTACAGTCACAGCTCGACGAAATCGAGAACTACAATCAGTAACGATGGTAACAGAAGGACAACCCGAAAGCCGAGTACAGCAACGATCGGGGGCGTACGCAAGTGCCGTCCGTTGGGTAGAGAACTTGGACGAGGACAAGTTCGCCTACCTGCTGCTGGCACCGGCCTTTCTGCTGCTCGCGTTCATCGCGTTCTGGCCGCTATTCAGAACATTCATTATTTCGCTGAACGCGGACAGCCTCAGAGGCGTTGCACAGCTCGGGGAATTCGTCGGCTTCGAGAACTACGTGGCGCTTCTAACCGGAGAACTCGATACGGTCGCGCTGCCGAACCCCTTCTTCGATTTGAGCGCGCCGTTCGAGAGTGCGCTGATCGTAACGGCGATCTTTACCATCGTCGGCGTCGTCTTCGAGACGCTGCTAGGATTCGGGCAGGCGCTCGTGCTCGATCAGGACTTCCGGGGTCGGCGCTGGGTCCGGGTCGCGATTATTATTCCGTGGGCCATCCCGATCGTCATCCAAGGGATGATCTTCTACCTGATCTTCCAGCCCGGAGTTGGCTTCGGCGTCGGCATCGCGGAAGCGATCGGCTTCTCAGGAACGCCCCTTACCAACAGCGCGGAGGCGCTCGCGATCATCACGCTCGCCGATGTCTGGAAGACGACCGCCTTCATGGCGCTGTTGATCCTTGCGGGTCTCCAGAGCGTCGATCGCAGCCTATATGACGTCGCGAGGGTCTCGGGTGCATCGAAGTGGCACCAGTTCAGGCTGATCACGCTGCCGATCGTGCTTCCGACGGTGCTAGTTGCGATGTTGTTCCGGACGCTTGATGCGGCCCGGATCTACGGGTTGATCGAGTCGACGGCGGGCTGTACGACTGTGCCGTCGCTATCCTGTCTCGTGGTGACGACCTTCAGTGTCCGTCGGTACGGTACCGCCTCGGCCGTCGCGTTCGTGACGGCGGCGCTTATCGGCCTCGTCGCCATGGGTTTCATCATTCAGCTCTACCGCAGCCGAGGGGGGATCTGAGATGGCGACTGAACAGGGGACCGAAAGCGAAACCGGACGGGACGAGCAACCCGAACGCGACGTCGGACCGTTCACCCGGTGGGTCCAGAACTCGATCGACGATCCACAACGAGCTTACCGCGCGATGTTCTACGTATTGACGATCTTCTTTCTTCTCACCACGCTGTTTCCATTCTACTGGCTACTAGTGCTCGCACTCACCCCCGAAAGCGCGCTGTCGAACATCGGGTTGCTCCCCAACGGATTTAATCCCGGCGCGTTCGTGACGGTCTTCGAACGCGTGCCTTTCCACATCTACATGTTCAACAGCTTCGTGATCGCGCTGGCCTCAACGGTGATGGTGCTGATCTTGGGCAGCCTCGCGGGCTACGTCTTCGGGCGGCTTCGTTTCCCGGGTCGGGGGCCATTGATGTTACTCTTACTCGCAATCAGCTTCTTCCCGCCGGTGGGATTCATTTTGCCGCTCTTCCGGCTCTTTACGGGTAACATCGAAGTCCTGGGTGTAAGCAGTCCCATGTTGTACAACACGCCGTTAGCAATCATGCTTCCCGCAGGGGCGATCTACATGCCGCTCTCGATATTCATTCTCACGACGTTCTATTCACAGATCCCCGACGGACTGGAGGACGCTGCCCGCATCGAGGGCACCACCAGGCTGGGCGCGCTTTTTCGGGTGATCATCCCACTATCGGCACCGGGCGTGGCCACAGCGGGGGTCCTTTCGTTTATCTACGTCTACAACGAGTTCTTTTTCTCCTTTTTGATGACCAACGGGGAAGCGTCAAACTGGTCGCCGATCGTTTGGGGCATTCTAGGCTATCAGACTCAGTACACCGCGTCGTATAATCTGATGGCCGCGGCGAGCATCGTCGGCGTGTTGCCGGTGGCGATCCTCGTGGTCGTTGCCCAGGAAAAGATCGTCAGTGGCCTCACTAGCGGAGCACTTAAGGAGTAACACGGAGGAAGACACACTATGGCAAGCGTCAAACTCGAACACATCACGAAACGCTACGGGGAGGTAACAGCAGTCGACGACATGAACTTGGATATCACCGACGGGGAGTTCATTACGCTCGTCGGTCCCTCGGGCTGTGGGAAGTCCACGACGATGGAGACTATCGCGGGGCTTACCCTCCCGACCGAGGGGACGATCTACATCGGCGATCGGGAGGTCACGAATCTCCCACCGAAGGATCGGGGCATCGCGATGGTCTTTCAGAACATTGCGCTGTTTCCCCACATGGACGTCTATGACAACATCTCCTTTGGCCTGCGTCTACGCAAGTACGACAAAGAGGAGATCGATGAGCGGGTCGATCGCGCAGCCGAGACCGTCCAGATGCAGGGGATGTTAGACCGGATGCCGAGCGAGATGTCCGGCGGACAGCGCCAGCGCGTCGCCATCGCTCGGGCCTTGGTCCGCAAGCCGGCGGTCTTTCTGATGGACGAACCGCTCGCGAACCTGGACGCCAAACTCCGGGTCCACATGCGCACGGAACTCCAGCGCATTCACGACGATCTGGAAACGACGGTCATCTACGTCACCCACGATCAGGAGGAGGCGATGACGATGAGCGACCGGGTCGCGGTCATTGACGGCGGCGAACTCCAGCAGATCGACCCGCCACTCATCTGTTACAACGAGCCAGCCAACCTCTTCGTCGCGGGTTTCATCGGCTCGCCAGGGATGAACATGATACAGGGAACGGTCGGTCAGAACGGGTTCGACTCGGAGTACTTCGACATCGAGTTCGACCCGGCCTCGGTGGGCGTGAGCAGGGGCGAGGAGGTGACCCTCGGGGTCCGGCCGGAGGACATCTACCTTCTCGATCGGGCGGAGGCGCTCAGTCACGCGAGCGGGGAGATCGAAGCGACGGTCGACGTCCTCGAACCGATGGGCAGCGAGATCCTCGCGTACCTCATGCTTGGGGACTCGACCGAGATCGACCTCGACAACCCGGACGCGGGTGGTCAGTTGCTAGTCAGCGTCGATCCCGAACGGGATTTAGAGACCGGCGAGGAACTCCAGGTCGTCCTCGATCGCCGGAAGGTCCACCTGTTCGACGCGGAGACAGGTGAGGCCATCCAGCACGGTCTCGTCGAATCTACACAGGCCGAAGCCGACGCGGTGAGTGGCGCGGAAGCCGAAACCGACGACTAAGGGGCTACTCGGCGGAGTATTTTTATCCTATACCCGAGAACACTGATCAAAACAATGGTCACGGAACTGGGCTGGTTATATCTCGGTGGAATGACGGTGCTGTTTTTCTTCTGGGCGTACGGCATCGTCTCGTTTGTCCTCGACGTTAAGAACAAGTTCATCCCGGGTGGTCGCCAGTACCTCCGCGGGCGACGCCGGCTCAAAGAGGAAAAAGAGGAAGAAGAGGAACGCGAGGAGCAAGAACGACAGCTCTACTGAGCGCCGGGCTGCGATCGCCGGCCGGTCGCAACGGCGACTCGGATAGCGGACGAAAGGCCGAAGACTCAAATCGGTCGGTGGCACACCCTCGTGTACTAATGGTTCTCGCCCAAGCCCACTCGATGGGATCGATCGAGATCTCCCTCAGACTTATTGCTGGCGTGTTACTCATTCTCGCGAACGGGTTTTTCGTCGCGATCGAGTTCGCGTTGACCCGCGCGCGTCAGTACACCGAAGAGGAGTTCGTGGGCCCAGGACTCGAACGCGCCTGGGAGATGACCGAAGAACTCGAGATCTACCTGACTGGGTGTCAGGTCGGGATTACCGCCGCTAGCGTTTCACTCGGTATCGTCGCCGAGCCCGCACTCGCAGCCGTCTTCGCACCGCTGTTCGGCGGGACGGTTCTCGCGTCGGTCGGCGCGGGCGTGCTCTTGGCGTTCCTGCTCATGAGCCTTGTACACAAGGTCTATGGCGAACAGACGCCTACGTATCTGGGCGTCGAGCGTTCGAAGCAGGTCTGTCGGTACGGCGCGACACCGCTGTACTGGTTTACGTTGGTCATTCGACCGATCCTCCGCGTCGGAGACTGGATAGCGAAGTGGACGCTTTCGCTGATCGGCGTCGAGATGACCGGCGCGTGGCTCGAAGCCGAGGACGAATCCGAGGACATCGAGGGACGCGCGGACCTGCACCGACAGCTCGGGTCGATGCTCGAAGACAGCGACCTCCCTGCCGAGCGCCGGCAGGAAGTGATGAACGCGCTGGCCGTCGGCGAGATCGCCGTCCGGGACATTATGATTCCCCGCGAAGAGATCGCTGCGCTGTCGACCGAGAACACCCCCGAAGAGAACCTCGCAGTCGTCAAGGAGCACCCTCACATCCGGTTTCCACTGGTCGGCGAGGATCTCGACGACTTCCGGGGTGTGGTCTACCTTGCGGCGATCACGGGTCGTTTCGAGGCGTTCAAGAACGGCGAGGTCGATCTCGAAGCCCTCGCCACGTCACCGCTTACGCTGCCGGCCGACGAGGAAGTCAGCGACGCGATCGACTGGTTTCAGACCGAAGAACAGGAACTCGCGCTCGTCGTCGAGGACGGCGAGGTCGTCGGCTTGCTCACCGCGACCGATGCCTTCGAGGAGGTCATGGGCGAGATCGAAGACCCCATAGACGTTTACCAACGCGAACGACGCCGACGCCAGCCCGAATCATCGGGGATCGACTCCCAGGCCGATCCGACCTGAGGTACGTGGCAAGTACGGTTCCCATCGGCGCACGGAGGCTCGGTCCGCAGGCAAACCCCTTATGTGTGCTGTCGTTCACATAGTCTCCCATGGCGATGGCCTCGCTCGAGATCTCCCTCAGACTTATTGCTGGCGTGTTACTCATCCTCGCGAACGGCTTTTTCGTTGCCGTCGAGTTCGCGTTGACCCGCGCCCGACAGTTCACCGAGGCGGAGTTCGTGGAACCGGGGGTATCGGGACTCGAACGCGCGTGGGAGATGACCCAGAACTTGGAGATCTACCTGACTAGCTGTCAGGTCGGGATTACCTCTACGAGCATCGCGGTCGGTATCGTCGCCGAACCCGCACTCGTCGCCCTCTTCGAGCCGCTGTTCGGTGGGACGGTTCTCGCGTCGGTCGGTGCGGGGGCGATTCTCGCGTTTCTCATCATCAATCTGTTACACCTCACCCACGGCGAGCAGACTCCCACCTACCTCGGCGTCGAGCGCTCGAAGCAGGTCTGTCGGTACGGCGCGACGCCGCTGTACTGGTGGACGCGGATCACCTGGCCGGTCATCAAGTTCGGAGATGGGGCGTCGAAGTGGACGCTTTCGCTGTTCGGCGTCGAGATGACCGGCGCGTGGCTCGAGACCGAAGCCGACGTCATGCAGGGGCGTGCGGACCTGTACAGGCGCTTCGGATCGACGCTCGAAGCGGGTGATCTCCCTGCCGAGCGCCAGCAGGAAGTGATGAACGCGCTGGCCGTCGGCGAGATCCCGGTCCAGGCGATCATGGTTCCCCGCGAAGAGGCCGTTGCGCTGTCGACCGAGAACACCCTCGAGGAGAACCTCGCGATCATCGAGGAACACTCGCACTCCCGCTATCCGCTGATCGGGGACGATTTCGACGACTTTCGGGGGATCGTCTATCTGCCGACGATAACGAACCGCTTCGAACGACTCGTGAGCGGCGATGTCGACATCGAGGACCTCGCCGCGTCGCCGCTTACGCTGCCGGCCGACGAGGAAGTCAGCACGAGAGAATCGACAGCAGGGATCGCAGACCCCGATCACGGGAGCGACGACCCGACCAGCAGGGCGAGCCGACCTGATCGCGACCTGATTCAGCGACTCGGAGTTCGGACGGTAGGACTCCGACCGATCGAACCCGAGCGACCCGGAGGTTTATTCGCCGGCTCGTAGAACGCGGGAGTATGGACATCGGCGTACTCACCGTCCCGCTCGGCGATCACTCGCTCGACGAGACGCTGTCGTATCTCGCGGGTCTGGGCGTCGACGCGGTCGAACTCGGCTGTGGGGGCTTCACGGGCGAGGACCACCTCCCGCGCGAGGTATACCTCGACGAGGAGGGGAAGCGGGACGAACTGCGGGAACTGCTCGACGAACACGACCTCCGAGTGTCGGCGCTCGCGACGCATAACAATCCGCTCCATCCCGACGCGGAGCGATCGAGCGAGGCCGACACCGAACTTCGGGAGGCGATAACGCTGGCCTCGCGGTTGGGCGTCGATACCGTGACGTGTTTCTCGGGGCTGCCGGGCGGCGGGCCCGAGGAGTCGGTGCCGAACTGGATCACCGCCCCCTGGCCGAGCGAGCATAGGGAAGCCCACGAATACCAGTGGGAGCGGGCGATCGAGTACTGGAGCGAGACCGCCACCCACGCAGAGCAGGAGGGAGTCGATATCGCGATCGAGATGCACCCCAATATGCTTGTCTACGAGCCAACCGGTATGGCTCGGCTACGCGAGGAAACGAACGAACGTATCGGCGCGAACTTCGATCCCTCCCATCTCTACTGGCAGGGCATCGATATCCCGGCGGCGATCCGGTATCTCGGGCGACGCGGTGCGATCCATCACTGCCATGCGAAGGACACCGGCCTCTACGAGAACGAGGCCCGGGTGAAGGGCTATCTGGATACGACGCCGTATACCGAGGAAGCCGATCGGTCCTGGCTCTTCCGGTCGGTGGGATATGGCCACGGCGAAGCCCACTGGAAGGAAGTGGTCTCGACGCTGCGGATGGTCGGCTACGACGACGTGCTTTCGATCGAACACGAGGACTCGCTCACGAGCGCGCGCGAGGGCTTGGAGAAGGCCATCGACGTACTCGACCGCGCGGTCTTCGAGACGACGCCCGACGAGGCCTACTGGGCGGAGTGATAGCCGATGAGCAACAGGAGTGATACGGACGATACCAACGACGGGGACAGCGAGACGCCTGTTTCGGTAGGAATGCTCGGCTATCGGTTCATGGGCTACGCACACGCCAACGCACTCGCTCGCCTCCCGATGTTCTTTCCCGACGCGCCCGCGATCTCCCGGGAAGTGCTGATCGGCCAGGACGAAGCCGCCCTCGACGCCGCAGCCGACCGGCTGGGCTTCTCTCGTACCGCGACCGACTGGGAGGCGGTGATCGATGAGGTAGACGTCCTCTACAATCTCGGGCCGAACCACCTGCACGCCGAGCCCTCGATCAGTGCACTGGAAGCCGGGACGAACGTGTTCTGTGAGAAGCCCCTCGCGCCGACCGTCGAAGCGGCCGACCGGATGCGGGCGGCCGCACGCGATTCGGAAGCGATCGCAGCCTGTGGGTTCAACTACCGGTTCGTCCCCGCGATTCGGTATGCGAGGGGGTTGATCGAAGCGGGCGAACTCGGCGAGATCCGCCACGTGCGGGGCCAGTACCTCCAAGACGGCTGGGTCGACCCGGAAGTGCCCTGGAGCTGGCGTCTATCGGAAGAACTCGCAGGCAGCGGTGCGCTCGGGGATCTGGGGGCCCACACTATCGACCTCGTGCGATACCTCCTCGGCGGTCGGGTCGGCGGGATCGAGCGGGTGAGCGGCCACCTCGCCACGTTCGTCGAGGAGCGACCGGTCGATGGTGGCGATGAGAGCAACGACACGACCGACACCGACGGCGACAGTGCTGGTACCGAAACCCGATCGGTGACCGTCGACGACGCCTACAGCGCACAACTCGCCTTCGCGAGCGGCGCGATGGGCACGGTCGAAGCCTCCCGTTTCGCGACCGGGCACAAGAACGACCACACGATCGCAGTACATGGCTCGACGGGCAGCCTGAAGTTCTCGCTCGAACGGCTGAACGAACTCGAAGTCCTGCGAGAGGGCAATCGTGGTTACGAGACGATATCGGTGACCGACGAAGGAGACCCATACATGGAGGCGTGGTGGCCGCCGGGCCACGTGATCGGCTGGGAGCATACCTTCGTTCACGAGAACAGCGAGTTCCTCTCGGCCGTCGCCGGGGGCAACGAGTTCCGCCCCTCCTTCGAGGACGGCTACGAAGTCCAGAGAGTACTGGACGCGATCGCGCGCAGCGACGAGCGCGGCGAGTGGGTACCGATCGAGTAACGACGGACGACCAGCAGTTCTTTTGCCGCGTGAAGCGAGGCGATGGCATGACCCAAGGCCCCGAGGTTCTCGTCGCCGGCGAGACGCTGATCGACTTCCTGCCGAGCGAACCGGGACCGCTATCGGCCGTCGAAAGCTTCAGCCGGCGGGCCGGCGGCGCGGCCGCGAACGTCGCGATCTGTCTCTCGAAGCTTGACGCCGCGCCGTTCTTCCTGAGTAACGTCTCGGCCGATGGCTTCGGCGATTTCCTGATCGAGACGCTCGAGTCGAACGGCGTTTCCGCGCAGCTGGTGACCCGCGACCGGCACCACGAGACGACGCTCGCGTTCGTCTCCCACGACGCCGCGGGCGATCGAACCTTTACGTTTCACGGCACCGACACCGCGGACGGCTATCTCGAGGCGAGCGTCGTTTCCGAGGCGATGCTCGAAGAACTCTCGTGGGTCTGTGTCGACGCGCCGGTCGCACTCGCCGCGCCGAACTCGCGGGAAGCGATCGTCGATCTCTGTGAGCGCGCCCGCGAGCACGATTGTTCGGTCGCGTTCGATCCGAACACCCGCCGCGACCAGTGGTCCGACGAGGAGACTTTCCTCGAGAGCCTCGATCGGCTGCTCTCGCTAACGGACGTCTGTAAGGCCTCGACCGAGGACCTCCGGGGAACGCCCCTCGCCGCCGAAAGCGTCGGGGAACTCGCCCGGAACGTACAGGAGGCCGGCCCCCATACCGTCTTCGTGACCGAGGGGGCGGGTGGCGCGAGCGTCTACAGTGCTGAGCGCGCACCCGGAGGAGTTCTCGCAGCACTTCTCGCGGAGGAGGACCTCGGGGAGGCACTCGGGTTCGCCACCGGGGTCGCCGCGCTCACTACTACGGAGGCGGGCGCAATCGACGCGTTGCCCGATCGTGCGGCAGTGCGCACGCTTCGCGAATCGGCCTGAACGGGCGGGGCGAACGAGTCGACGTGGACTAGCTGGTATGGGCGAGTCGAGGTGATCGATGGGAGAGCGGCACGAGGGGCGGGGCTTTTCAACCCGGGCCGGCGATCGAGTGAGTGTGACCGAGATGGACTACACCACGCTGGGCTCGACCGGACTCGAAGTTTCGAAGCTCTGTCTGGGCTGTATGAACTTCGGCAGCGATGCCGAGTGGATGCTCGACGACCGCGAGGCGAGTAAAGAGGTGATCGAGCGGGCGATCGAACATGGCATTACCTTCTTTGACACCGCGAACGTCTACTCCCGAGGCGAGAGCGAGGAAATCCTCGGCGAGGCATTGGAGGGTCGACGAGAGGAGTCCGTGATCGCGACGAAGGTCTACGGTCGGATGCGCGAGGGCCCGAATGGCCAGGGGCTCTCCCGCCGGCACGTCTTGGAACAAGCCGAGGCGAGCTTAGATCGGCTGGGGACCGAGTACATCGACCTCTATCAGATCCATCGCTGGGATGACTCGACCCCGATCACCGAGACCCTTTCTGCGCTCGATACGTTGGTAAGCGATGGAAAAGTCAGATACGTCGGGGCGAGTACGATGCCCGCCTGGAAGTTCGCCAAAGCGCTCTACGAAGCGGATCTCGACAATAAAGAACGGTTCGTCTCGATGCAGTGTGAGTACAACCTCGTCGATCGCCACGAGGAACAGAACGTCCTCCCGCTCTGTCGCGACCAGGGTATCGGGGTGATTCCCTGGAGCCCGCTAGCCGGGGGCTTTCTCGCCGACAAGTACGATCGCGACGAGGACACCAAGCAAGGCCGGGCGGCCACCGACGACCGTACCAGGGGCCGCTTCACCGAGGAGAATTGGGCAGTGCTCGAAATCGTTCGCGACATAGCGAATGAAAAGGGCGTCTCGCCCGTCGAACTCTCGATCGCGTGGCTGCTACACAAACCGATGGTCGACGCGCCGATCGTCGGCCCGCGGACGATCGACCAGCTCGACGGGACGGTCGGCGCGCTCGACGTCTCGCTTACGGAAGGAGAAATCGAACGCCTCGAAGCGCCCAAAGACCCGGTCTGGTCGCGTTCGATCGGCGACGTCTAAGCAACTCGAACGCACGGGAGCGGTTACAGCGGTGAGCGCAGCGCTCGTGACCGGCAGAAATCGATAGGAAACGGAGTTACGCCCCCGGGATCACGCCGGCGATGAACCACCAGCGGGTGCCCGAGCGCGACTCTTCTTGCTTGTACTGTGCCTTTGACCGATCGTTCGGATGCTGCCATCCCATACCTGCTCATAAGATTTACTCGGTATTGAATACTTCGATTCGATTAGATGTTGTCAATATCTCTCACATATCTCCAGGGGTTCTCAACTTCGATTTCAGCGCTCGAAGCGAGTGCGTTCGCCGATACTCGTTATCATGGCCCGAGATGTGGCTTTCGAACGATCACATTTTCTATATCTTCGAAGTCGTAACATCTCGGACGTACGGTCCGCTTCGCGCGGCGTGTTTGACCGACGGGCGGTCGGCGTCCGGTCGAGGACCGCTATGAGGGTAGTTCGGGAGCGGGCGGCGAGAAGAGGGGGACCGACGAGCGAAGTTACTCGGCGTCGGGCGGAGTGAAGGGCTGGACGTCGATGCCCTCCTCGGCCTCTTTGAGATACAGCGCGCTATCGATGAGCCCGATGTGGCTGAAAGCCTGCGGGAAGTTCCCCAGCAGTCGGCCGGTCTCGGGGTCCACCTCCTCGGAGAACAGCCCCAGCGGACTGGCGTACTCCAGAATCGAATCGAACAACTTGCGGGCCTCTTTGAGTCGACCCGACAGCGCGAGGGCGTCGACCAACCAGAACGAACAGAGCAGGAAGGCCCCTTCTTCGCCGGGCAAGCCGTCGTCGGCCCGGTAGCGGTAGACCAGTCCTTCCTCGGTCGTCAGGTGAGTTCGGATCGCCTCGATCGTCCCCTGAGTGCGCGGGTCGTCCCACTCGATGAAGCCGCTCATCGGGAGCAGAAGTCCCGTGGCGTCGAGCGCATCGCCCGCGAAGGTCTGGGTGAAACTCCCCTGTTCACCGATCGATTCGTCGAACCCCCTTTCGAGGGTGGTTTCGCGGATCTCCTCGCGGATCGCCTTCCAGCGCTCGACAGGGACGTCGAAGTCCCC
Source organism: Halobacteriales archaeon QH_8_64_26 (assembly GCA_003021725.1). Lineage (GTDB taxonomy): Archaea > Halobacteriota > Halobacteria > Halobacteriales > Halococcaceae > PXQR01. Next base: position 6,813 of record PXRA01000060.1, on the reverse strand, counting down.
CTCCTCGGCGAGGGCGAGCGCGCGATCGATCGCGACCCAACACATCACCTTCGAGTGGACGACGTGGCTCGGCTCGCCCCTGACTTCCCAGATCCCCGCGTCGGTTTCCGCCCAGTTCTCACAGACGAACTCGACGATCCGATGTACCGACGCCCAGTCCTCGGCCGAGAGCTCTTGGTCGGACCAGGCGTACTGGTAGATCGCGAGCACCAGTTCGCCGTAGACGTCGAGTTGGAGCTGGCCGAAGGCTCCGTTGCCGATCCGCACGGGGCTCGATTCTTCGTAGCCCTCGAAGTGTTCTAACTCCTCCTCTTCGAGGGCCGCGTGCTCCAGGGCGTACATCGGCTTGATCTCGGCGGGATCGGAGGCACGACTGAGTTCGAGGAAGCGATCGAGGTAGGCCGTCGCCTCGCTCGTGTGCCCGAGGTTCGTCAGTGCCTGGACGGTGAATGCTCCGTCCCTGATCCAGCTGTACCGATAGTCCCAGTTACGAACGCCGCCGATCTCCTCCGGGAGGGAGGTCGTCGGCGCGGCGGCGATCGCGCCGGTATCCCGGTAGGCGAGTAACTTGAGCACGAGTTCTGCGCGCACCACGAAGTCGTGGGCGTAGCCGCCGAAGGGACAGTCCGATTGGGAGCCATCACAGTCATGCGTCCAATCGCGCCAGAACTCGATCGTGCGCTCTAACATCTCCTCACACCCGTCCGAATCGGTCGGGGCCTGCATGCCGTACTGGAGACAGAACCATTCGGTGTCGTCGGCCTCGATAGTACGAGTCGCCCGCGCGTCGTTCGTATCGATCGCGAAGGAGAGGTCCGCGGGCGTCGAGAGAAAGACCTTCTCGTTCTCGCCGTCGCCGAACAGCCCGGCCGAAACGGAATCGAGTACCGTCTCCGCGCGGGCGTACTCGAAGCGTGGCGCGTACTCGATGTCCAGTTCGACGCTACCCTCCGTGCAGGTGACCTGCCGGTAGAGTGCGCGCACCTCCGGTTCCTCGGTCGTGTCCTCGACGAGCAGGGGCATGAAGTCGGTGACCCGCACCGTTCCCGAGGCCGTCTCGAAGGTCGTCCGGAGAACGTTCGTGCGCTCGGCGTAGCGCTGGCTCGCCTCGTAGCTTTCGGTGGGTGTAATCGAGAAGTGCCCGCCCGCCTCGCTGTCGAGGATCGCGGCGAAGAGACTGGAGGACTCCAGTGTGGGCAGTGGACACCAGTCGATCGAGCCGTCCATGCCGACGAGTGCACAGGTCTCTAAGTTCCCGATCAAGCCGTACTCGGCGAGCGGCTTGTAGGCCTCGGTCATGAGGCGACACCGAAGGAAGCAAGCGCGTTCGGGGTACGCGCGCTGATCGATCGACCGCGCGACCGGAGTTCGTACATATACCTACCGAGTTGCTGCGGCTCGGGTAATAAAGGAGTCGGCCTCCCCGTTCGTTAGCCCGACTCGGGTGTGGCCCCGAACTCGAGAGCCGGCCGACCGATTACTCCGCCGACCCGCCGTCGAAGGGCTCGATCGACTCGCCGTGCTCGGCTTCCGCGAGGTACAGCGCGCTATTGACAAAGCCGATGTGGCTGAAGGCTTGTGGGTAGTTCCCGAGCAAGCGGCCGCTCTCGGGGTCCAGTTCCTCGGCAACGAGCCCAAGCGGGGAGGTGTACGCCTGCATCGCTTCGAAGACCTCACGAGCGCGCTCGATCCGGCCGGCGCGGGCGAGACAGCCGACCAGTCAGAACGAACAGATCACGAACGCGCCTTCGTCGCCGGGGAGCCCGTCGTCCTCGTACCGGTAGACGAGACCCTCTTCGGGTCCATCCGGCATCAGACGGTTCTCGACGGCGTCGATGGTTCCCGTGAGATGGTCGTCATCCGCGGGAAAGCCCGCTAACAACCCTAAGAGGACGCTCGCGTCCATCTGTTCGTTCCGGAACGACTGGGTGAAGGCGTTTAGCTCCTCGTCGAACCCGCGGTCGATCGTCGTCTCTTTGATCTCCGCGGCAGTCTCGCGCCATTCCTCGTCCGGGGCGTCGAAACCTTCACGATCGGCGAGTTCGAGCGCGCGGTCGATCGCGACCCAGCACATCATCTTCGAGTGGACCCAATGTTTCGGGTCGCCGCGTTGCTCCCAGATACCCGCTCCCTTCTCCGCCCAGTTCTCGCGAACGTACTCGACGACCTCGGTGATCGCCTTCCAGTCCTGGGCGGCGACGCCGTCCTCGGACTCGGCGAGGTGGGCAATGGCGTTTACCATCTCGCCGTACATCCCGAGTTGCATCTGTGAGGAGGCCGCGTTGCCGATCCGCACCGGCTTCGAGTTCTCGTAGCCCTCGAGCGAGTCGAGTTCTCGCTCCTCGAACCCCGCGCTGTGTTCGAGGCCATATAGCGGGCGCAACTCGGCGGGATCGATCGAGCGGCTCAGATCGAGGAAGCGGTTCAGGTAGCGTCTAGCTTCCCGCTCGTGGCCGAGGTTATCGAAGGCCCTGACAGTGAGCGCGCCGTCCCGGATCCAGCTGTACCGATAGTCCCAGTTGCGAACGCCGCCGATGACCTCCGGCAGTGAGGTCGTCGGTGCGGCGGCGATCGCGCCGGTGTCCTTGTAGGTGAGCAGCTTGATCAGGAGTCCGGCGCGCACGACCAGATCGTGACCGGACCCGGCAAAGGGACAGTCCTCGCGGTCGCAGTCGTGCGCCCAGTCGCGCCAGTACTCGGCCGTCCGATCGAGCAGCCCCTGGCAGTCGGTCGGGTCGGTCGGCGCTCGCATACCGTATTGGCAGACGTACCAGCCGTTCTGGCCCGTCTCCAGGGTGTGTGTCGCACTCGCAGTGTTCTCGCCCCCGCCATTGCTCTTGCCCTCGCCCTCGACGTCGAGCGCGGTCGAATCGGGAACCGAGAGCACTACTCGCTCCGCGTCGCTGCTGGCGAGCGCCCCCTCATCGATCGGTTCGACCGGCGTCTCCGCGCGGGCGTAATCGAAGCGGGGGGCCAAACTCGACGCCGAGTTCGACCGTGCCCTCGATGCACTCGACTTTCCGGTAGATCGCCCGGTAGGTCGGTGCGCTCCCGCCGGTGTTCCCCAAAAGCGGCATGAAGTCGGTGATCGTCGCGACGCCCGATTCGGTTCGGAAGGTCGTTCGCAGGACGTTCGTCCGGTCCAAGTACTCCTGGCTGGATTCGTAGTCGGCGGTCGGCCGGATCGCGAAGCGCCCGCCCTGCTCGCTATCGAGGATCGCCCCGAAGACGCTCGATGCGTTCATCGTTGGGAAACACGCCCAGTCGATCGAGCCCTCCCGGTTCACCAACGCAGCGGTCTCGGTGTTGCCGATCAGCCCGTAGTCCTCGATGGGCTCGTAGTCGCCGTCGGTCATCGTCGGCGTGAACAGGGGGCCGTTCCGGTCGCGCGTCGTCGATTCATGGCCCGAGGTGTTGGCCGACGCTACAAAGCGTTACTGGATGCGTCGATTCCGTCTTTCCTCCGCTCCCGCTTCGCGTTCGGCTCCTCGCTATCGGATCGGGTTGAAACCGGGACCGATGTCCGAGTCATCGGCAGCGGGCGGGCACTGCGGTAGGTGTGCTCTGTTGCAACCCGACCACGTAAGTGAGTGGCCGGTAGAACATCGGGCGATGAAACGCCGATGGACGACCGACGATCGGGAAGCGAGCGCGACACGGGACGGACGGGGACGGAATCGAGCGGTGAACGGGCGGCGAACGACGGGGTGGCGATCGAATGACCGGCAGTAACAGCGACGTCGTCGTCATCACGGGCGCGACCTCGGGGGTCGGGCGCGCAGTAGCCCAGAAATTCGGCGAAAGCGGCGCGCGCGTCGGCCTATTGGCCCGGGGCGAAGAGGGTCTAAAGGGCGCGAAGGGGGACGTCGAGGAACGCGGTGGCGAAGCGATCACCGTCCGGACCGATGTCGCCGAGTACGACCAGGTCGAGGCCGCGGCCGACGAAATCGAAGCGGAGTTCGGGCCGATCGACGTCTGGATCAACGACGCGATGACGACGGTCTTCGCGGAGTTCACCGACGTCGATCCCGATGAGTACAAGCGCGTCACGGAGGTGACCTATCTCGGGGCGATGCACGGCTCGCGGGTCGCGCTCGATCGGATGGTCCCCCGCGACGACGGGAAACTCGTCCAGGTCGGCTCGGCGCTATCCTACCGGGGCATCCCGCTCCAGTCGGCCTATTGTGGGTCGAAGTTCGCCATGCGCGGGATGACCGACTCGATCAGGGCGGAGCTGTTACACGACGATAGCGACGTCGACGTCACGATGGTCCACCTCCCCGGCGTCAACACCCCCCAGTTCGAGCACTGCCGGGGCCACCTCGACGAACACCCCCAGCCCGTGCCGCCGATCTACCAGCCCGAGATCATGGCCGATGCGATCCACTGGGCGGCCTATCACGATCGACGAACGCTTTACGTCGGCCGGGCGACCCTGAAGACGGTCTGGGGCAACAAGCTCCTCCCGTGGGTGGTCGATCGCTACCTCGCGCGAACGGCATACAGCGGCCAGTTCGCCGATATGGACTACGATCCCGACCGGCCGGACAACCTCTACGAGCCGGTCGCGGGCGATCCGGGCGCACACGGGCCCTTCGACGCGGGAGCGATCCCGACCAGCCGACAGTTGCAACTCGCGAAACACCGCCGCGGGATCGGCGTGGTCGCGGTCCTCTTCGCGCTGGTCGCGACGCTTCTCGGAAGGGGAAGCGGTGGTAGTGGCGATCGGGACCGGAGAACCGACCCGGACGAGCGCTCCGGTAACGGTAGTGCCGAATGAGGGGCGCTGCCGTCGCGCGCGCCGTCTACGGTGCACTCCTTCTAGTGGCCGCGGAGGACCTGACCCGGAAAGTCACCGGCACGGACTCACGTGTAGCAGCGGCGGTCGCTCGCATGCTCGGCGCGCGCCACCTGCTGCAGGCACTCACCCTCGATCGGACCCGATCGCGCGGGTTGCTGGCCGTCGGTGTGGCTATCGATCTCCTGCACGGACTCAGTGTGCTCGCCGTCGCTGCGCTCAGTAGCACCTACCGTCGGGCGACGGTTCTCAACGCGACGGTCGCCGGGGGCTGGGTAGCGAGTGGCTGGCGGGCCATCCGGCGGGCGTGAGGTCGACGGCATGGGCGGCCCTCGACTAGCAGGTGAGTGTCGGAGGGAGCGTTGAACTCGGGACGACCCGGACGTACGCTCTCTCTGTGAAGGCGTGTCTTTTTGAGAGTCGCCCGTATCACCTGCACACGTCGCGGGCGGGGGCGTCACCCGACGCCTCGGCCCCACAGGGACACGGACGATGTCAGCTAAAATGCAACTCGGAATCGTCGGACTCGGATCGATGGGCAGCAATCTCGCGAAACAGGCACTCCGCAAGGACATCGAGGTCATCGGGGTCGACCCACAGGACAAACCCCGGCTCGACGCTCCGCGCGTGATCTACCTGTCCCTGCCGGCCGGCGGGATGGTAGACGACGAACTCGAGGGCATGATCGCGGCCTTCGAAGCCGGCGACGTGATCATGGACGGGGGGAATTCCTTCTGGCGTGATTCGATCCGCCGCGAGGAGCAAGCGTGGGACGACGATATTTACTATCTCGATTGTGGGTCGAGCGGCGGCCCCTTCCGCGCGAAGGAGGGAGCTTGCTTCATGGTCGGCGGGAAGGAGGAGGGCTTCGAGATCGCGGAACCCTTGCTCGGCGAACTCTCCGTCGGTGGCGGACTCCTCCACACCGGTCCGCCGGGCAGCGGCCACTTCGTGAAACTCGTCCACAACGGCGTGGAGTTCGGTATGCTCCAGTCGATCGCCGAGGGCGTCGAACTCCTAGAAGCGGGGCAGTTCGATCTCGATCTCGGGGACGTATTCACGAACTGGTCGAACGGCGCGGTCGTCGAGGGCTGGCTCGTCGAGTTGATGGCAAAGGGCCTCAAAAAGGAAGACCAGTTCGCCGAGACCGACACGCCCGACTTCGAGGACATCCCGAATTACGTCGAGGACACCGGCGAGGTGAACTGGCTCGTCGACGAGGCGATCAAGGGCGAGACCCCTGTGCCGGTGATCACCCAGTCGGTGATCGAGCTGTTCAAATCCCGCGGCAATCAGCGCCATGCTTACCGGGCGATCGCGCTGATGCGCCATGGCTTCGGCAACCACCCCTTCGGCGAGAGCGAGACCATCCGCCAGGAGCGCTTCGAGGGCCGCGTCGACGAGGAAGCACGCCACGACCTGCGCGCCGACGACGAAGCGGATCCTCTCAACCCGATGGACTACGAGGACGGCGGAAGCGACGGTGAGGGGAGCTGAGACCCGCGAGCGACGGCCGGCGATCGGATCCGACGGACGATCGAACGCGCGCGGACGAACCATACGACCACGAAAACGAGCACACGATCATGGCCAAGGAATTTAGATACGACGAGGACGGTGAGGAGATCAGCGTCTGGGCCGAGAGCGAAGACGAAGTCACAGAACAGGCTCGCGAGGAACTCGATGCGCGCGGGATTTCGTTGACCGACGAGGGGATTTGCGAGCACGTCGAAGTGATCCCCTCGCCGCGACGGATCAAGTCGGGCGAGGACGGCGTCTTCGACGAGCGGCGGCGAGAATGTGGACGGGAGGCCGCCGACGTCGTCGAGAGTGGGATGACCGTCGGCCTCGGAACGGGGAGTATGACCGCCTGGGCGGTCGCGGAGATCGGCCGCAAGGTGCGCGACGGTGAACTAGAGGACATCCAGGGCGTGGCGACCTCGCTGCAATCCCACGACCTCGCGAAGGAAGCGAGGATCCCGATCGTCGACCTCGATCAAGTAGTCGAGATCGAC
>PXRA01000059.1 GCA_003021725.1 Halobacteriales archaeon QH_8_64_26 | reverse complement strand
CTTCGGCCGCACTCACAGCGGTGGCCGAATCGATGGCCGCCTCGGTCGTCGTCCGCGTGTCGTTCGAAGCGTTCGCCGCGTACCACGCCGGTGGCGAAACGGTCGCGTTCCCGACGTTCGCATACCGGAAGGTCAACACGACCGTCCGGTCGCTGTCGGGGATCTCCCGTTCAGCTCGGAGTCGGTAGACCGTTCCCTCCGAACCGACGATCGCGCTCGCTCGCGCGTTCTCCGCGCCCGGGTAGGGATCGCCGGCCGTCTCGATTCGGTAGATGGTTCGATCGTCGTGCTCGTGGACGCCCGTGATCGCCGAGCGCGACGCCGAGAGGTACCACTCGACGTAGGTTCCCGCGCGGTCGGGGAACGTGTCGTCCTCGATGCCGAATGCCGTCTCTCGGACGTCATCGCGCGAGCCCGCGACGCGTACCGGTTCGTACCGATGCTCGCCGTCGGCGTAGGCCTCGGTCTCCGAGAACAGCGTGGCTGCGTACGTCTGGTCGCCCTTCCGATCCAGGGCTACCGTGTAGACGTCGGGTGCCTCGATCGTGACGACCTCCCGGACCGTACTCACTGTTCGGCCCCCACTGCGTTCCTCGTAGGTAACGACCCAGCGGTACGACCGGTTCGATATCGCCGCTTCGTGGGCGCGTGCCAGCGCCTCGGCATCGGCGATCCCCGACTCGCTCAGTCCCGGCGGCAACGCTCCTAAGCTCTCGTTCGTCGCGTCGAGCTCCGGTCCAGTGCTCGCGGCCGGTGCGGGCGTCACCGATACCTCGCTTCCGGCTCGCTCCCCCGCACTGGGCGCGCCGCCCACTGCACCACCAGCCGCCCCCTCGGAGAGGATAACTCCGGAGGAGCTATCGAGAAGTGAAGCCCCGAGTATCGCGGCCGCGAGCACGATCGCGAGCACGGCCGCACCGACGAGCGCCCCGCGAGGGCTGCCCGCCCTCCCCAGCCGTCCCGCCCTATCGATCGCCGATCGTGCCGACCGCTCGACTGCGGGCCATCGCTCCGGGGCCGACAGCGGGCGATCGAAGTGTCTTTGTGCGATCGACTCGCCGGTCTCGCGATCGAGCCCGTAGGCCAAGCGGTCATAGAGATCCCTCGCGTCGAGCAGGTCGGCTTCGAGGTCGGCCGCGAACGCGCGCGCTCGGTCGGACTCGGAGCCGAACTGGCTCGTGAGGAGAACGTCTATCTCGCGCTCGGGCATTCTCGGCGAGCCGAGGCTCAGTCGGCCGGGCTGATAGAGGTAGAGTAGTCGCTCGCGGCCCTCCTCGGCGACCCGCACCGTCCGCTCGTCGAGGGACTCGACCCCCTGCCCGCGCGCTTCGAGGAGATCCCGGACGAACTCGTCGAAGGCCGCCCGGTCGAGGTTGTCGAGCGCCGCGGCGAATGCCCGAGCGGGGACGAGTGCCATTCCTCTCGCGTACGGTCACCGTCGGCTCAAGCGTTTCGCCCTCGGCTCGGGTGCTCTTCGTGCCCGCGGTCGCCGACACGATCTCCCGACACCGCGCGTGAGCGCACGGGGCCTGGTCCCGGGTCTCCGATTTGCCGGGTCCCTCGACTCCGATCCGCGGGCGAGCCGTTAGGTAGCCGGGGACCAAACGAGCGGCGAGACCGGGTAATGTACCAATTTCCCTCGATTCCACGGGTCGAGGACGCACCGCCCGAACTCCTCTCGGGCGGGCATCTCTGGATTCAGGAGAAAATAGACGGCGCGAACCTCCGATTCGAACTCCGGGAGTCGGGCCGACTCGTCTTCGGCGATCGCAGTCGCGTCTACGAGGAAGGCGTCCCCGAGCCCTACCGCCATGCCGCCCGCCACGTCCGCGAGCGCTTCGATAGCGAGGCCTTCCGGGCCGCCACCGAGACCGTCGGGGATATCACCTTCTTCGGCGAGGCGACTCATCGCCACACGATCGGTTATGACTTCGATCGGCTGCCCTCGTTTCTCGGCTTCGATATCTACAACACGTTCGCGAAGGAGGTCCGGGCCGTCGACTTCGATCCGGCGAGCTACGGGATCCCTCGATCACGCTGGTACGACGGCCCGGCCGAGGGCGTCGTCCTCCAGAACAAGACCGGCACGCGGGCGAAGTTGCTTCACCCCCAGTACCGGGAGGTCGACGAGACGCTGCCCCTGAACGGCGATCCCGAGACCCTCGCCCGACGATACGTCACCGAACAGCGGGTCCGAAAGACCGTCGCGAAGATCGAGGACCGCGATCGTTCCCCGACGTTCGATCGGGTCTACGAGCGCGTCCTCGAGGACGTCTTCCGCGAGGAGCACAAACGGCTCTTTCACGGTGATCGGCCGCTCGACGAACGGGCGTTTCGGTCGGCGGTTGCCGCGGCGGTCCGCCGTTACTTCGGCGACGACTGAGCGGTCGAACCGGCGGTACTCGGATAGCAGTCGACAATCACCGTCGCGAAGCGTAACTGGGCCCCGGGTTCGTGTCGGGTTCGCTCGGGGCCGATGGTAGCGTCGGTCACACAACCCTTATCCGTGGGTGGGCTATACTCCTAAGAGCAATGGCGCAAGGTACGGTCGACTTCTTTAACGACACGGGCGGCTACGGTTTCATCGACAGCGAGGACTCCGAGGAGGACGTGTTCTTCCACATGGAGGACGTCGGCGGCGAGGACCTCGAAGAGGGCCAGGAGGTCGAGTTCGAGATCGAGCAGGCCCCCAAGGGTCCGCGCGCGACGAACCTCACCCGACTGTAAGTCGACCCCGCGGTACGACGCGAAGGCGTTATCGGGCGATCGAGTACGATTCTCCGTTATTCACGGTCGACCAGCCGTAGTTTTGGGTTTTCCCCGCTATCGATCCGGGGTGCTACGCTGCTGAGGGTCCGTCCCCACCGGTCTGCCCACATAGCAGGTCCCGCTGTGTTCGATATGGGTCGGTCGGCGTCGCGCTACCTTCCCCGCCACTCCCGGGCTAAGAGTCCGAACCAGTGAACGTCCCGGTGCTCGCCATCAATGAAGGTCTGCTCGCGCCGTGTCCCTTCCTCGGCGAACCCCACTTTCTCCAAGAGGCGCTCCGAGCCCTCGTTTCCCGCGTAGGTTCGTGCGGTAACTTTGTGCAATCGGAGCTGTCCGAAGGCGTACTCCACGATCGACTCGACGGCCGCCGTTCCGATCCCCTCGCCCCAGCGCTCGGGGACGATCCAGTAGCCGACCTCGGCCACGCCGGCCTCCCGGTCGATCGGGGCCAATCCGATCGTGCCGACCGGCGTTCCCTCGCTTGCGACGAGCAACTGGACGGTCTCGCTGTCGCAAACGACGTTCTCGAAGAACTCCTGCTCCTGGTCGCGATTGTAGGGCGTCGTGTTGCCGATCGGTCGCCGGATTTCCGAGTCGTTGATCCCTCGCTGGAGGAACTCGAGGTCCTCTTCTTCGATCGTCCGTAGCGCAACCGAGTCGCCCTCGATGAACGCGGGGCCTGGCATACTCCCGTGGCGGGGGCGAGCGGACTAACGACCGTCGATCTCGACCGGCTCTACGGCGGGCACCCGACCAGGGGACTCACGGGTTCCGATCGGGATCGGCGACTACCGGGTGCGGTGGCCGACGCTGTTCGACGCCCAGGGACTTCACCGACCGACGAGGGGCAAAGGGCAGTCGAACGCGAGACCAACGGGGCGTTCAGAACACGTACTCGTTGAGCAGATAGCGGATGAACGTCCGTCGGCGTGGTGCCTGTGAATGAGTGAGCAGAACCGTCGCGCGAGCGTTCGTCGCCAGTTGGTCGGGCACGGTCCCGAACACGACGTCGAGAAGCCAGTGGTGGGCCGACGTGCTGGCGACGACGAGATCGACGGTTGCCGCCGCTTCGAGCAGTGCTTCCACCTCGTTGTTCGTAGCGAGGGTCTCGCTTTCGGTCGGGACCGCACACACTCGGGCTACCGCCTCGTGGTACGCGGCGATCGCTTCGAGTTGCTCGTCGCTCGCGCCGTCGCCGACCGCACGGAGGAATCGGACCGTCGCCCCGCTCTCGACGGCAAGGGCGTTCGCTACGAGCACTTCGAGCGGGTCGTAGGGACCGCCGTCGGATACCACGGCGATCGCCTCGATCCCATCGAGTTCGCGGGCGCGCACGAACACGAGGTCGGTGGACGCGTGTTCGATATACCAGTCGTCGTCACGGCCGAGCAACTCGCCGCCGAAGACGTCCGGGTGCCACTCGCCGAGAATGACGTCGACGCCGGTTTCGGCTGCGTAGTTGGCGACGGCGTGTTTGACGTCGTGGCTAACGATCTCGCCGACGTCAACCGGCACGCCGAGTCGATCGGCGAGCACAGCAGTCTCGCGTTCGAAGGTCTCGTCGGCGGCGGTGTGTTCGGCCGACGCGCTCGACAGCGTGACCTGATCGGGCACCTCCTCGAACCGGATCGCCCTGACCTGACCGCCGCGCTGGGTCGCGATATCGCCGGCGATCCGGAGTAGTGTCGTCTCCCGGTCCGTGTCGATGTCCGGGCCGAGTGCCACCAGCACGCCTCCGCTCCCGCCGTCGGCGAACAGCGTGCGGACGCCTTCGAGCGAGTACTCGTCGGTCGTACGCCGGATCGCGTCGAGTGCGGCTCCCTCGCGTTCGGTTCGCGCTCGGCCGTAGAGGCGATACCAGATCACGCCGGCGACGACGATCCCGACCGCACCGGCAAGCGGGAGCGGCCCCATCTGCGTGAGCAGGAGGAGCCCACCGCCCGTTCCGAACAGCTGGACCCACGGATAGCCCGGCGCGGTGTATGCGGGATCGTACCACTCCAGCCCGCTCTCGCGGAAGGCGATCAGCGCCCCGTTGACGAAGACGAACACGAGCAACTGGAACGCGCTGGCGAGCTTCGCGAGGCTCACCACGGGCACGAAGGCGATCAACACGAGCACGATCGTCCCGGTAAAGGTAATCGAGTAGACCGGAGTGTTGAAGCGCTCGCTGATCCGGCCGAAGGCGGGCGGGGCGAGTGCGTCCCGGCTCATCGCGAGGGGATAGCGCGAGGAGGAGAGTACTCCAGCATTGGCCATACTGACGGGCGCGAGGACGGCGATAACGGCGATGCCGATTCGACCGGGTGCTCCGAGGAACTGGCTCGCCGCGACGGCCATCGGCGTGAGCGCGTCTTCGAGGCCGCCGGGCGGGCTGACGCCGACGATGACGTATACGACGAGCGTGTAGACGGCTATTATCAGGCCGGTCGAGCCGAGAACGCTCAGCGGAATGTTCCGACCGGGGTCCTCGACCTCCTCGGCGACGCTCGCGATCTTGGTGACGCCCGCATAGGAGACGAAGACGAACCCCGCGGCTTCGAGGACGCCACCGCCGCCGTGTGCGAAAAACGGGTTGTAGTTGACGCTGTCGACGTTGATCGCGCCGGTCCCGATGAAGGCGACGAGCGCGAGCAACACGAGGCTCACGATGGTCGCCTGGAGGCGGCCGGTCTGCTTGACGCCTAGCAGGTTCATGATCAGGAGGACGACGCCGAGACCGATCGCCACGGGCTTGGTCGGCAGCGGGGCGAAGAGCAACAGATACGCGCCGAGACCGACGAGCGCGAACGCGCTCTTGAAGAGCAAGGTGAACCACGCATCGAGCCCGGCGATGGTGCCGGGGAGCGGGCCCATCGCCCGGTCGATAAAGAGGTAGGTGCCACCCGATTCGGGCATCGCCGTCGCCATCTCGGCTTTCGAGAGCGCCGCCGGGAGCACGATCAGCCCGGCGAGGGGGTTACGCGAGGATCACCGCGGGGCCGGCGATCTTCGCGGCCAGCCCAGGTAGCACGAAGATGCCGCTGCCGACCATCGCGCCGATGCTGATCGTGATGGTAGCGTACAGGCCGAGATCGCGTTCGAGATCCTTGGGCACTGCTGAGTATCGCTCGGGGCGCGCGACGCTTGAACTATGGGAACGGCCTATCCACTACCGGTCGCCCTCCTGTCGAGAACGGCTCGCTCGGCCGGGACCGGTCGGGTATCCTCTTCGGTCGTGTCCACAGCCTACCGGACCTGGAAGTACCCCTGCTCCAACCGGCCTGCATTGCGGGGCGTAACCGACCACTCTCCCGGTTGCCGACTCCATGCTTCCCCCTCGGCGAACTCCGACGACGGGGCCTCACCGAGAGGGTCGCCTCCTCGCCGATCGATCCGTGCGGAAGCGTCGCCGTCAACGGTGTCAGAGGTCCCGATCGAGGTGAGCAGCGGCTTTGAGTGCGAGCGCGGCGATCGTCAAGGTCGGATTCATCGCGCCGCTCGTGGGGAAGACACTGGAGGACGCGAGCGTGAGATTGGCTACGTCGTGGGTCCGCAGCCGGGCGTCGACGACGCTCGTTGCGGGATCGGTCCCCATTCGCGTCGTGCCCATGTGGTGGTAGGCCGGGCCGGTCTCCGCGGGGCCGACGCTCCAGGAAATATCGACGCCCAATTCCTCGAGTATTGCGCGCTGGATCCCGTTGGCTCGCTCCAAAGTGCGTTTCGTCCGGTCGTCGATCGACCACTGAATATCGGGCACCGGGTTGCCCTGATCGTCGGTGGTACTCCGATCGAGCGCGATCCGGTGCTCCGCTCGGGGGAGTTGCCCGACGAGCCCCCCCATTGCGATGTGGCCGCCGTACTCCGATCGGAGCGAGGACAGAAGCTCGTCGCCCCACTGTTCGCTGCCGAGCGCGGAGCCGACCGGCGAGGGGCCAGCGTAGTTGAGGAATTCGAGTTTGATCGGGCCGAGATCTCCCTTTCGGCCGTTGCCCTCCCACGCCGGGATCCCGCCGCCAGCACCGTTCGTCCCCTGCCCGGGCTCGTCGTAGAACTGGTGGGTTTCGCTCGTTATGAAGCCGATATGGTTCTGTCCGGTCTCGCGATCGAGCGTGCCACCCGTCCCGGCGAAGAGGTGATCCATGAAGTACTTGCCCACCGCTCCCGAGGAGTTCGCGAGTCCCTCGGGATGGTCCTCCGATTCGGAGAGCAGGAGCAATCGCGGGGTCTCGACGCCGCCACAGGCGACGACGAACTGCCGTGCTTTCTGACTGTGCTCGCCGTCGGGCGTCGCGTATATCGCCCGCTCGACCCGAGTGCCCGACGCGTCGGTCTCTAAGCGCTGGACCGGCGCGCGGTCGATCACCCGCCCGCCCTTTCGTTCGGCCTTCTCGGCGTGGGTACTCGCGTCGTACTTCGCGCCGGAGGGACAGACCGGCTGGCAGGTGCCATAGCCCACACAGGCCGAGCGACCGTCGTAGGATTCGGAGTTGCGGGCATTCGAAACCGAGTGGGTCGTGACGCCGAGGCGCTCACAGGCCTCGGCGAAGATCGCGTCGCTGTAGGAAGGATCGAATGCCGGCAGGGGGGCGGGTTGCTCGCGCGGGGGCGCGAAGGGGTTGTCCGCCGCCCCGGCGACTCCCAGTTCCCGTTCCGCACGAGCGTAGTACGGTTGCAGGTCCCCATAGGAGAGGGGCCAGTCCGCGCCGACTCCATCACGAGTTCGGCGCTCGAAGTCCGCTTCGTGTAAGCGCATCACCATCCCCTGCCAGCGCAGCGTCGATCCCCCGACGCCCTTTGCTCGGGCGGCGTTCAGCGGGTAGTACCGTTCCCCGGAGGCCGAGAAGGCGTCGCGCTCCCCGCCCATCCCCCAAACTGAATCGTTCGAGTGGCTCGGCCGGATCGCCCGCTCCATACGCTCGGGCCGGGAGTCGAAGTCGAATCGCGGCCCGGCTTCCAGGACGACGACGTCGTGGCCCTTCCCGGCGAGTTCGTTCGCGATAAGTGTGCCAGCCGGCCCCGAGCCGATCACACAGACATCGGCCCCCTTCGAGGGACGGCGATCGGCTCCGTCCCCACTGCCGTTCCCGGCACCGCCGGCGCTATCGCTTCCGGCATCGCCGCTCGATCCGCTCATGCGGAGGGCCCTCGCTTGTAGCTCCTCGCTCCGCCGGGATGCCCGATCGGGTTCTCGATGCCGACGAGCTTCCCCCCGGTCGGCGAGGTGTATAGTGCATAGTGGAGTTCGTTCACGACGTAGAGACGGAGGCGCTGGGCGAACGTGCCCGATGGGTCGGGCTCGGCGACATCGGCCCCGACCTCGCGAAGCAGCGTGCTTACGGTCTCCGGATCGAGATCTACCACCGACGCGTCGTGCCGGGTCGCCGCCAACTCGTCGAGTTCGCGGGCGGTCTCCCGCGTCGCCGTCCGGCGGAACTCGACCTTCTCGCCGTCGGCTCCGAACTGCTCGGCGACGTACGTTCGGACGAGTTCCCCGATTCCCTCCACCCTGTCCGGGTAGATCGCGCGCGCGACCGCGACGAACATTGCCGGGAGCCCCTCGTCGACTCCCTTCCCCGCGCCCGCTGTCGACGCGGACCCCGAGACTTCCCTACCCGGCTCCGAGTGCGCAATCGAGAGCGCTACACCGCCCACGCTGACCCCTGTGCCCGCTGCCGCCACTAGCGTGTCCCGCCGCGTCAGTTCCATCAGGCAGGTTTCGGCTATCCTAAACTTATACCTTGCCGATTCTTTCGCCCGGCACCGGGCGGATCTCGACGCCGAGTGCAGGTGGTGCTTTCCTTCGATGTGAGTCGATCAGAGTTCGATCCGTCGCCTGAAGACTTCCCGCCGCGTCGCGGAGACGACGACTTGTTCGACGGTGATCGCGCCGTTTCGTCTCACCTGGAGTGCTTCGATGGGTCCCAACTCGACGCGCTCGCTCGTCCGGTAGGTCGATCCTGCGGGCAGGTCGCCGACCGCGTCCCGGCGCTCCCGGAGGACGATACCGCCGCTTCGCAGCGTCGTTCGCACCGCGACGTCCCGAGCCCCCTCGCTACCGGCGTTCGTGAGCGCCCCGCGTAGCGTCCGGCAGGTCCGTCCGCACTTCCGTGGGGGCGCGGTCCTCAGCTCGAACTCGATCGCCCGCCCAGTCCCCGTGTCCTCGGCTGCGACCTGTGCTCGGTCGGCCTGCCAGTCCTCGCCGTTCTCGAAGACCTCGGTCTCCTCGTCCCGTCCTCCTTTGCCTTCGGCGTCTGTGCTATTGTCCGATCCTCTGCTTTCCTCCCTTCGGTTCGTCGCCCGTCCGCTGTCCTGTGTCCCAGGTCCTTCCGTTGCGCTCGCCGCCGTCGACGCGGGCTCCCAGTCGGCCCCATCGGCCGATCCCTCGTCACTGGAAGGTTGGTTCCCCGACTCGCTCCCCAGACAGCCGGCCAGTCCGGCGAGCGCCGCGCACGCGAGGAACCGTCGTCTGCGCATGTATCGTTCGCTCGGTGCCCGACGATAGAAAACGGTATGGATACGATTGCAGCGGCGGCGGTCGGCGTATCGAGAGCTCGCCTCCCTGGACCTGCGTTCGAAAGGTATACGCTTATAACCGACTGTGCGGAGTTCTGCTTGCTATGGTCGGACTCGGAGCCGGATTGAAACTCGCACAGAGAGGCTACAAACGCTATGGGCTCAAGGGCGTACTCGCCGCCGGCGGGATCGCGCTCGTCGGCTACGTGATCGTCAAACGCGCGCTCGACGCTGCGACCGGCCCGCAGGACGACCCGGAGGACGTCGAGCAGGCTATCGACGAAGAGGAGGTCGAATCCGAGGTCGAGGACAGAGGCGTCGAGGCCGTCGCCGAGAAGGAGACCTTGGAGTCGGCGGTCGACGACGACCAACTCGACTCCTCGGTCGATTTCGACGAAGTGAAATCGAAAGCCAAGGACCTGCTCGGAAACGTCGGCCAGAACCCCGATTCCTCGAGCGACTGATCGCGGAACTGACTGCTGACTGCTCACGATTTCCCTTTTTAGGCCCCGTGCTCTCCAGCGAGACGCGAGGCTAACGATCGACGAGCGTCGGAATCAGGGAACCTGTACCGAGTGCCGAAGCGTCCCGATCCCTTCGACCGCGATCTCGATTTCGTCGCCATCGGCGAGCGGGCCGATGCCCTCCGGGGTGCCGGTGAGGATCACGTCGCCCGCTTCGAGGGTCAGAGTGGTCGTGATCTCCGCGACCAACTCCGGGATCGAGAAAACGAGATCCGCCCGCGAGCCGTCCTGGCGCAACTCGCCGTTGACCCACAGGCGAATCGTTGCGTCGGCGGGCACTTCTTCCGGCGGGGCGAGGACGGGTCCGAACGGCGCGGCGTTGTCGAAGGCCTTGCCCCGCACCCAGTTCCGCTCGACGCGTTGATCGTCGCGATTCGAGAGGCCGTTCCCGCAGGCAAAGCCCGCCACGATCGCCATCGCATCGGCTTCGCTTACGTTCCGACATTGCTTGCCGATCACGACGCCGAGTTCGGCTTCGTGCTCGGTTCGCTCCTTGCCCGCCGGCAGTCGAACCGTCGAATCGTGGCTCGCGACCGCGTTCGGCTCCTCGAGAAAGAGAAGCGGTCGATCAGGGATTACCGAATCGCGCTCGGCAGCGTGATCGGCGTAGTTCCGCCCGATACAGACGATCTTGCTCGGCTCGCAGGGGGCGAGTACGTCGACCTCCCCGATCGGGTGGGTCCGGTCGCCGAAGCGTACATAACCCTCGCTATCGCCGAGCCACTCGCCGGTTCTGATCGTTCCCGCCGGATCGCGGAACCTGACTTCCCGCATGGCCGTTCGTCGGCCGAAGGGTGAATAAGGGTCCCTGGTAGCTCGCCCGCGCGGGACTCGGCTTCGAAGGCTTTCCTGTGAGCCGATCAGGGCTGGGTTCGACCTGGCGGTGACGTCCGGTACCTTTCCCGAACGTTAAACCATCGACGCGAGTATGAGGGGCTGCAATGGAACTCACCTGGTACGGCCATTCGACCTGGGGCGTCACAGTCGAGGACACGAGCCTGCTGATCGATCCGTTCTTCGACAACCCCCAGACCTCGCTCGAACCGGCGGACGTCGACGAGCCCGATTTCCTATTGCTCACCCACGGCCACCCCGATCACGTCTCCCATGCGAGCGAGTTCCCCGGGGCGACCGTGATCGCCACCCCCGAGATCGCCACGTACGCCGAAGAGGAGTTCGGTGCCGCCGAGACTGTCGGCATGAACATCGGCGGGACGACCCAGTGTGGCGAGGCCTACGTGACGATGCATCGGGCGGATCACACGAGTGGACTCGGCATGGGCTACGACCGGGAGGTCGGCATGCCCGGTGGCTTCCTGGTCAGCACCGAAGCGCCGAGCCGCGATGGGTCGGGAACCTCCTTCTATCACGCTGGGGACACCGGTCTCATGAGCGAGATGAAAGACGTGATCGGTCCCTATCTCCAGCCGACCGCTGCGGCGCTACCGATCGGCGATCACTTCACGATGGGCCCCTGGCAGGCCGCGATCGCGGCCGAATGGGTCGACGCCGAGCACGTCTTCCCGATGCACTACGACACCCTCCCACCGATCGAACAGGACCCAGAGAACTTCGCCGAGGAAGTACGGAACACCGGCAGCGACGCCGAGGTCCACATCTTAGAGGGCGACGAGTCCGTCGAACTGTAATCGGCCGCTCGCCTCTCGCCCGAAAGTGGAGACCCGTTCGGCCGCCGTCAGTCGGCCGACTATCTCATCGATCCGTCGGGTTCGCGATGGTTAGATCGAATCCCCAATCGAACTCGGCGATCGGCTCCCGAGTAGGGGTGTCCGTGGTCGAATCGCCAGGAGACAGGATTCGTACTGGCTCCTCGAATCGGTAGGTGCCCGGAACGAGGTAGCCCTCGATCTGGTGGCACTGTCTAGTTCAGCAACCAGCGTTTCACGTTTACCGTAAATCAAATCGTAATCAGCCGAATTAGCTTCTGTATCGCCAGGGTAGTTGGTCAGCAGATCAAAATTACGGTAATTTGCTTATTGAAGCCGCTCAACTAGACAGTGCCGATCTGGTAATCATCCCAGACGGCATACTCGTTCGTGACCGACTCGCCCTCAGCGTAGACTGACGGCACACAGCCGACGGCTGCCCACGCCCGTTCCCGACTCGGATCGGCGTCGCGCGTCCAGTGATTTCCCGCCCGTTCGATCCACTCGTCGCTTCCCGGCGAATGGAGAAACAAGCCCGGTTGCTCGCTGGCGCCGCGGCTCCGATTGAACAACGTGCAGGCACCCGTTCCGATCGAAATCCGCCGTTCCTCCCCCTCGTTCGTCGTCGTGACGCGCAGCTTCGCCGTGTGAGAGGCGGTGATCGTCGTTTCGAGTGCTTCGACCTCGATACGCAGGTCGTGCTCGCGCTCGATATCGTCCGCTCCTGCGAGCGAGACGCGTCGTTGGATGGTTTCACTCATCGGTTCGTCGGACTCGGGTGTTTCCGAACCGTTCGGTGATGACTCGGCCTTCGGTCCCTCGGTTGTCTCGGTATCGGCGTCCGGGTCCCCCGTCGTCGGACCGGCGGTGGTACGATCGGATGATCGCTCCGTAACCGTTTGCGCCCTGCCCGCTCCGTCATCCGTGCTGCGTCCGACACAGCCTGCGAGCACGACGGTCGTTCCCGCAGTTCCGATCAGAAACGAGCGACGGTTCATGTGGGTTATTCGAACGTATTCGGTAAGTACTTTCTATGTGTTCGGTGGCGCTACGAGCGGATCCGGACACGAACGGGTCGGTTTCGTCGAGCCCC
Organism: Halobacteriales archaeon QH_8_64_26; assembly: GCA_003021725.1. Classification (GTDB taxonomy): domain Archaea; phylum Halobacteriota; class Halobacteria; order Halobacteriales; family Halococcaceae; genus PXQR01. Next base: position 4,625 of record PXRA01000059.1, on the reverse strand, counting down.
GGTCGGTTCCATTGAGGGCAACGCTGATAGCACTCCCCGCCCAGGTCGGGATATGGCAGAGCGCGAGTGGACCGACCGCATCGTCGGCGATCGCATGGCCGTCGATCGCGAGTTCACCGATCGTATCGAGGCCTCCCAGTTCTCCCGCCAAGAGTGGGGACTGGTTATGACTGCGACCGAGTTCGAGATCGAGAGTCCGGAAGACGACGAACGAGCGCAGTTGGTCGCGAACACCGAGAAACTCCCCGCCGTGATTCCCGAACTCGATCGCATCAGCTCCCAGGCCGGCGCGATGGGGGCCGGCGGCGAGGGCGCTGGCGCTGCCGGCGGTAGGGGCATGTCGGGGAGCGGTGGCGGGGTGTTGGGCTCGCTCAGGAACGCGCTCGGCCTCGGGTCGGGCGGCGGTGGCGCGGACGACGAGACTATCGAGGCGGCCGACCGGCTCGCCCAGGAGTACGCGAGCGACCTCCAGCGCCGTCTCGAAGACCGCGGGAAGTGGGCCGAGATCAGGACGATCGCGAGCGAGTAGCCGGTGGTCGTGATCGGGTAAAGAGGGAAACAAGCCGGTCGAAGAGCGTCTCAGCCGCTGTGGAACAGCGTGCGTTCCTCGGTTTCGTAGATACTGATGAGTTCGGTGACGATCTCGTCGTAGGACTCGTCTTCGACGCGGAGACGGTCCAGCCGATCGATCGTCTCCTCGTCGAGGTCGATCGTCGCCATAGGAAGCACGTAGACCGGCCGCCCTCTTAATTTCCGGCGCTGATAGTGCATGGCTCGACGCCGACACCCGCCGTTCGTCGGCTCGCTCACAACCGATCGACAATCGCCGCGGTAACCTCATCGGTGCTCGCCTCCCCGCCCAGATCGGGCGTTCGCGGACCGTCGGCCAACGTTTCGGTGACTGCTTCCCGTACGTCCGCGCCCGCAGCCTCGAACTCGAAGTACTCCAGTAGGTGGGCCCCACAGAGGATCGCCGCCGTCGGGTTCGCTACTTTCTGCCCGGCGATGTCCGGCGCGGTACCGTGAACCGGCTCGAACAGCGCCCGCTCGGGACCGATGTTCGCACTCGCGAGTAGGCCTAAGCCGCCGACGAACCCCGCCGCCAGGTCCGATAAGACATCGCCCGCGAGGTTCGGACAGATTACGACGCCGTAGTCGGTCGGGTCGCGAACCAACTCCATGGCGAGTGCGTCCATCAGTACTGTCTCGTATTCGACATCTAGCTCCTCGGATACCGTTGCGACGCCTTCTAAGAACTGACCGTCGGTCGTCTGCATGACGTTCGCCTTGTGGGCGACGGTCACGCTATAGTCGTGCTCGGCGGCGTACTCGAAGCCGAAGCGGGCGATCCGCTCGGAGGCCTCGGCGGTGATCACCCGTGTGAGCGTCGTCACGCCGGGCGCGAGGTCGGCCTCGTGGCCCGCATAAACCCCCTCGGTGTTCTCCCGGACGAAGACGAGATCGGCCTCGGGCTGGAGCGCCCCGACGCCGGGATAGGCCGTCGCGGGCCGGACGTTCGCGAAGGCGTCGATCGCGCGGCGCAAGGGGATGATCACCTCCGCGGCCGTCTCGCCGGCCGCACCGAACAGCGCCGCATCGGCCCCGGTAACCAGTTCCCGGGTCTCCTCGGGCAGTGCACTCCCCGTCCGTTCTTGCACCCGGTCGCCGGCCTCTCCTGAGACGAACTCGAAGTCGATCCCCTCTCGCCCGTCGGCGACCGCATCGAGTACCTGCTGGGCGGCGGGGATCGCTTCCCGACCGATCCCATCGCCCGGTACGACGGCAACCCGTTTCGCTTCACTCATTTCAGTTCTCGCTCGCGCCGGTCGCTTCGCTTCTCGCGCTCCGATCCTCGCTACCTGCAGGAGCACCCGGCGCGCCCTCGATCGCCGCGTCCTCGATGTACGGTAGGGATCGTGCGGTCTCGAAGATCGCTTTCCGGTTCGATTTCAGTAGCTCCGTCGTGTCCCAGACGCCTTCGAGGAGCGCGGTCCGCTGAGCCGTATCGACGGTGCCCTCTAGGAGGCGCTCGCCATAGGAGACGGTCTCGTTTGCGACATCGACTGCGATCTCGGTCTCGGGATACTCCTCTACGTGATCCTGTAGCTGATTGATGTCCTGGACCGGAGCGGTCACCGTGGGGATCCCGAGCGCGAGGCAGTTGCCCGCGAAGATCTCGGCGAAGGATTCGCCGACGATCGCGTCGATCCCCCAGCGATCGAGGGCTTGGGGAGCGTGTTCGCGCGAGGAGCCACAGCCGAAGTTCGCGTTCACGACCAAGATCGACGCTCCCTGGTAGCGCTCGTTATTAAAGGGGTGGTCGGTCTCTTCGCCGTTTTCGAATCGCTGATCGTAGAAGGCGTACTCGCCCAATCCGTCGAAGGTGATCGCTTTCAGGTATCGTGCCGGGATGATCTGGTCGGTGTCGATGTCGTTCCCGCGGACCGGCACCCCGGTGCCCGAGGCTACCTCGACGGTCGGTACGCCGTCCGTCTCGGCGTTGCTGTCGCTATCGGCGTCGGGTTCCGGCTCCGCTCCGGGTTCGTCGCTCATGCTGCAGTCACCTCTCGAAGCGTCCGTACGTCGGTGACCTCGCCTTCGATCGCCGCAGCGGCGACCATGACGGGGCTCATGAGGACAGTTCTACCCTCCTTCGAGCCCTGCCGGCCCACGAAGTTCCGGTTCGAGGACGAGGCACACCGCTCAGCGCCTCGGAGTTGGTCCTCGTTCATGCCCAGACACATCGAACAGCCCGCCCCGCGCCACTCGAAGCCCGCTGCCTCGAAGGCTCGATTCAGCCCCTCGCGCTCGGCGGCTTCTTTCACCCGCTGGCTGCCGGGGACGACCAACCCGCGCACATCGGAGTGGACTTCCCGACCCTCGACGATCTTCGCTGCGGCCCGTAGATCCGCCAGTCGAGCGTTCGTACACGAACCTAAAAAGGCCACGTCGATGCCGTAGCCTTCCATCCGATCGCCCGGCGAGACGCCCATGTGCTGTTGGGCGCATCGGGCGACCTCGCGCTCGTCCTCCGGGAGAGCGTCGGGATCGGGGATCGCCTCGCCGACTCCGATCCCTTGGCCCGGGGTTGTCCCCCAGGTCACGACTGGCTCGATCTCGTTCCCGTCGATCTCGACCACGTCGTCGTACTCCGCCGTCTCCTCGGAGCGAATCGATTCCCAGTAGGACTTGTGGCGCTCGAACTCCCCGGGATCACTCCGGAAGGCGTCGGTCTCCCGGAGCCACTCGTAGGTGGTCGCGTCGGGATTGACGTAGCCCGCGCGAGCGCCGCCCTCGACGGACATGTTACAGATCGACATCCGCCCTTCCATGTCGAGTGCGGAAATGGCTTCGCCGCCGTACTCATAGACGTGCCCGACCCCGCCGTCGGTCCCCAGCCGGCGGATGATCGTGAGGATCACGTCCTTCGCGCCGACGTAGGAACCGAGTTCGCCGGTGACCTCGATCCGGCGCACCTTCTGTTTCTCCATAGCGATGGTCCCGGTGGCCAGTACGTCTCTGATCTGGCTCGTCCCGATCCCGAAGGCAAGCGCCCCGAAGGCACCGTGGGTCGAGGTGTGTGAATCGCCACAGACGATCGTCATCCCGGGTTGGGTAAGGCCCTGTTCCGGGCCGATCACGTGGACGATCCCCTGCTCGCCCGTCCCGGGGTGATCGAACTCGATACCGGTTCCCTGGACGTTCGCCTCTAGTTCGGCCATCATCTCCTCGGCCGCGTCGTCGGCGTAGGGTCGGGACTGATCGGCGGTCGGGACGATGTGATCGACCGTCGCGTGGGTGAGGTCCGGATAGGCGACCTCGATGTCCCGCTCGGCGAGCATCCCGAAGGCCTGGGGGCTGGTCACCTCGTGGATGAGATGCAAGCCGACGAACAGCTGGGTCTGGCCCGTCGGGAGTTCGGTGACCGCTGCAAGCGGGGAATCGAAGATTTCCCGCAATGAGCGTGGACCGGAGGTCCCACGGACCATGCGAGCGCGCTTCGCCCGCGAGCAGATGACGAGAGAGCGAAGCTCTCTCGAACCACGAGTGTTCCAGGGAACGGGAGACGAGCGAACGGCGGTGAGTGAGTGGGAGTGACCGTGCTCATCGCTCTTCTTGGCCCTCGCCGCCGCGCTCGTGGACGCGATTGACCTCGTCCCTGTCGGGCGGGGCGTGATCGACGTCGCGCATCCGTTCGTCGGCCTCCTCGCCCTCCATTTCGGCTTCGAGTTCATCGGCCTCGGCTCCCGTCGGTGCTTCGACCGCGTCGCGCTCCCCTCCGTCCGCTGCGACGCGCGGGCCGCGCTTGTAGGCGATCGCCGCGCCGAAGGGCGCGTCGGTGTGGGGGTTGGTGTGATCGACGTCCCCGATCGTCGGTCGATAGTTCGGTTCGGGACTGCTCTCGGTGTCGTGGCCGGTCGTGGTAGTAGTGGTCGTCTCTCTCATGCGCGTACCTCCTCGCGGTCGCTCTCCTCGTCCTCGGTTTCGATCTCGCTCTCTTCGGCCCAGGCGAACAGCCCGCGGAGCTGCTCGCCGACCGCCTCGATTTCGTGAGCCTTCTCCTGCTGGCGGAGCTGGCGATAGGTCGGCCGGTTCGCCTGGTTCTCGGTGATCCACTCGCGGGC
>PXRA01000061.1:65132-92712 GCA_003021725.1 Halobacteriales archaeon QH_8_64_26 | reverse complement strand
GGTGGAGGGTGAACGCCTTGCTGTAGGGACTGACGCCGAAGACGGACTGGATCTCGCCCGCGGTCTGGTCGAGGATGCTCGTGTATGGGAGGACGTACACCAACCTGCTGTCGTTGATGTCAGCCGCCCGGAGGCCTGCGGAGAGCCCGGCGTAGGTCTTGCCGAATCCGGTCGGGAGCGTGATCAGGTCCACGTCGTCGGACGCGACGAGGGCCTCGACGTTATCCGTCGCGCCCCGTCGGGCCCGGTCGCGGAGACAGTTGAGATCCGCCAGTATGCCCTCTCCTTCGTTGAGGTCGTCGACGTGCTGGCCGAGGGCTTCTCGGTCGGGAAGCGTCCCGCCGATGTCGTCGTCTTCGAGACCACTCGCGGCGGTCTGGTCGGCCAGCTTGAGTGCCGTCCAGAGGCGAACCACGTCCGCGTAGTAGCCGTCGCCGGTGTCTCTATCACCCATCTGAGCGAAGCACATCAGGTGATCGTGGAGACCATCTACGGGTTCTGTACGGTCGGAGTGCCATTCTCGAAGGCCGCTCCAGGACCCTTCGCCCTCGCCCTCGGCCGCGGCGCGGACGATGCGGTCGGCTCGATCCGGAACCTTGTCGTCGATGTCGTCGAACTGTTTGTCGACGCGCTCGTATGCCTCTCGAACGTCCGCGGTGGGTTGACCTTCGGGAGTGGCTCGACCGTAGTTCTCCGCCAACTTGGACGGCTCCGGTGGCGACCGCCTGTCGTGGTGGCCCGCGACCACGAGCGTGGCCACCTCGGCCGCATAGTCGCCGACCTCGTCGCGGCACTCCAGCAGGCAGTACAGAGTGACGAGGGCGCTTGGGAAGGCGTGGTACCGGTACTCGTCCGAGTGCTGGAAGGGCTGGTCTCGGAGGTGCTTCTGTGCCCAGCGGGTCAGCTTGGCGAAGTCGTGGGTGAGACCGATCACTTCCGCGACCGGCTCTGCCGGCGTTCCGTCGGTCAGCGTCTGCCCCTGGCAGGCCTCAACCATCCGGTCGGCGACCGTTCGGAGGTGTCCATCGTCGTCGAACCGGTCCCCTTCACCGACGAGGAGCGTCGGCTCGCCGTCGTCGGTCTCAGCCGGGTGCGAGATGTACTGCTCGAAGGTCATGGTTCGCCTGTCAGTAGAGGACGACTTCGTGGTCGCCGACCGCGTGCATCCGCGAGGCGTCTACCGGGAGGCGGTCGTCGCCAGCCGCGTACGTGATGTTGCCGAACGCGGTCGTGCGCCGGCCGCCGTCGGTCGCCTCCATGTAGAGCGGTGCCCGCTCGCGCTTGACCGTGACGCCGGGTCTGGGAACGACCACGGAGTCGTCGTACGCGGCGGAGTCGACGGCGTCCGTGGCTGCCGGTTCGACAGCGTGGGTGTCCACGTTTCGGATATCGGCAATGCACTCGGAGAGGCCGAGTGCCGGCGAGTAGTGGTATCGGGAGGCCTCGAGACGTTCCCGTAGTTCGTCGTGAACGTCCCCTCGTCGGCGAGAGCGACGTAGACGCGGTATACCGGATCGACGAGCATCTCGTAGGTGTCGCGCTGGCGGTCGTACTTCACGTAGGACTCGGGCGTCAGCATCTCCGCCGACTTCGCGTAGTGTTTCTCTTCTGGGAGGTACTGGATGGCATCGTCGGCCTTCGTGTTGACCGTCGTGATCCCCATCGTGTACGTGTGGGGCAGCTTCTTTGGGACGACCGCGAGCGCGGAGGATGACGGAGAGAACAGGTCGTAGTAGCTGTCACGCGGCATTCCCATAATCCCGGCTAGCAAGCCGGCGACGGTCGTCCGCGGCGGGACACGGTAGCTGGGTTTGGCACTGTTGGTGCCCACCTTCCGGAAGTGGGCGAAGCCAGCGGTCACGTCGAACCCGATGCAGGTGTCGGGGGCATACCGAGCGGTCGACGAGTCGCCGCCACCAGACGCGTAGTCGGTGAGGTCTTGTTGCGTCATATGTGGAGAGGTGAGGCGGCGGTGTCAGTTCGCGTACCGCTCGTACACGTCGTAGGCGTCGACCGCCTCGGCCCCGAGGGCGTCCCCGAGGGTGGTGTAGAAGGCCTCGCGGTCGCCCGTCTCGCCGTTGGGGAGCGCGAAGTCCACGGCACTATCGGCGGTGACGTGGACGGTGTCGATCCGGGCTTCGTTGTCGTCGAGCGCAGTCACGAGCTCCGAGACGTCGGGCTGGAAGTCGTCCGTCCCCCGAATCTCGTCCTCGGGCAGGTCGCTCGCCACGCCGATGCGGTCGTTGAGCCGCCCGATCTCGAAGCCGTCCGGCTCGTACTCGACGCGGACGTAGAGACGGGGCTGCTGACCGGCCTTCGAACGGGTGACGGTCTGGTTCTTTAGCGCCCGCCAGCAGAGCGTGTCGAGTCGTTCAACATCCCTCTCGCTGAGGCGGGTGTCTTCGGCGGCGTTGTCGTTGATGCGGCCGCCGAATCCGATGACGCCGTAGCTGATACGATTGTCCGTGGCGAACGTGCCCTGTTCTTTCTTTTCAGCCTCCTCTTCCTCGTCGTCGTTCGGGTTGGCGATGACGGTGGCGAGCTGCTTGGACTCGGTGTTGCGGGCGACTTCGTGGTAACTCCGGCCGTGGTTGAACTGCACCGGCCCCTCGAACTGGTCGGGGAGGTCGTCGGCCAGTTCCGTATCGAGCGCGATGGTGGCCCCGAAGTACCGCACGTCGGCGGCGGTCTTGACGAACGCCCCGAGGAGTTCCTCGGGTTCCGCGTCTTCGGTGCTGACGCCCATCTCCTCCTCGACGGCGTCGTACATCTCCTCACGGGTCAGCACGTCGTCGCTCGGGTTCGCGATCAGCACGATGTAGCCGTCCTCCACGAGCTGGTCGCGGAGATACCGCTTGAGCTGCACGTCGGTAACGACGCACTGCCCGGTAACTGGGTCGATGCGCGGCTCGTTGTCGGCGGTGAGCGGGTCGCCGTTGGGGTTAGTGTCCTTGGCGTCGATCACGAAGGCGATTTCGGAACGGTTCTGAATCGTGTCGTCGGTGTTATCTGCCATCGTCGGGGTCGCATCTGGCTGGTCGAAAGGGTCAGTCGTCAGTCTGTGCCTCGCTGGCTGCCGGTTCGGGCTCACCTTCGTCTGCCTCGTCGAGCGTGGTGTCGTTCTTACCGTAGGTGGGGCCAAGACCGTAGTGCATCCGGAGGTCGTCGGTCGAGAGCGACCACTCCTCCGGCGGGCGGCGGTTCACGATGTCGTTCAGTCGCGTGATATAGCGGTCGTTCATCAGCATCCCCGCGTTCTCGTCGTCGTCCGAGTAATGGGCGTTCTTCTCCAGCACCTTGTTGAGCGTGGTGGAGATGCGGCGCCGAGTCATCGCGTCGATGGGATGCTGGCGGATAACGGTGCTGGAGATGCCGTTCCGACTCTGGTAGGCGGCCACCCGGCCCACCAGAGCACCGAGGAGGAACGCCGCGCGGCGCTCCTCGTCCTCGGCGAGGGCGGGGTGGCTGTCGATGAACTGTGCGAGTCGGTCGTCTCTGTTGCTGAAGTCGGTCGTGTCGCTCATGGTTTCAGTGCTTGCTGGGATGGTTCGTGGGTCGTCCGATGATGCGTCGCCGAGGACGCCCGCGCGGGCGAGTGCCTGCATCTGGATGTACTGGCGGGTAAGCAGCGACTCCGGCAGTTCGTTGCCGTCCTCGAACGCACTGCGCTGCTCGCTGATCAGGCGCGGGACGTACTGGGCGAGGAGCCAGTCCGGGTCGATCTGGCCGTCGGACGTGAGGGCGGTACTCGTCGTCTCCGCGCGGAGGTCGGTCGTGCCATGGTCGTCCCTGTCCTCGTCCGTACTCTGGTCGCGGAAGGTACTCTGGAAGTACCCGCCAGTGAGGACGCCGGTGACGACCGGCGCGTTCGACCGCAGGTACTTGCTGCCCTGCTCGTCGTCCCCGTCGTCAGTCAGTCGTCCGTACGGTGGCGAGGGGAAGAGGGGCAGACTGTCGCCGTCCGGAGCGATGAGGCCGTCCGTCAGCACCTTCGTGTGTGCCTCTTGGATGGCGCGAACTCGGTCTGGGTCGATGCACGGCTCCTCCTCGATGAACTTGCGCTTGTTTCCCGGTGTGTAGGATGCCACGTAGTGAATCTGGAGGTCACCGTGGAGCGGATTGGCAGGGTCATTAGCCACGTCATCAAGCACGTCCACGACCGCCCCGCTGTTGTCGGCAGCGTCCATCGCCAGTTCGTACATCGCGACCGTCTGTTCGACCGTCGGCTCGGAGACGTACGGGACGTAGTACGCCGCTGTCTTCTCGCCGAGGATCTGGACGAAGTTCTCCAGAAGCGGCACGCCTGACGACACGGCGAACGCCGCCTCGGCGGTGAGCGGGCGCTGTTGCCAACTCTCGTCCACCACGAGGTTGGGGAATTTCTCGGCCATCTTCCCCTTGTACCGCTGGAGCGGGGAGTCGCTCAGCCCGAACACCTCTGCGGTGTCTCCGGTGAGGAGTCCCCGCCCTTCGCCGGACGCGTCGTCGGCCTCAGAGTACGACCGCATCCCCTGCTCGATCCAGCAGTTCAGCATTGCCTCGTTCACGGCATCGATCTCACCGGGATATGCGTACCTGCCAGACTCGGGGAGCTTCACCCGCACCGAAAAGACTGCGTTCACCTCTTCGCCGAACGTTTCCCCCGCAGCATCTTCGGCTTGTTCCTCGATGGTTCCCCTCAGTTCGTCATCCTCGCCCACCTCTCGGAGCGAATCGAGTATCCAGCCATCATCGTGTTCGTCGGCCAATTCCTGCACTGCGCCGTAGTCTGCCCACCGAGTGAACGGCTTCGTCGTCGGATCCGCACACTCCTCTACGGGAACCGTCTTGTCATGTGCGAGCGAGCGCGTGTGCCCCGACGTGCAGTTCTCCTGCCGGCTGAACCCGACACGGAGCATCTTCTCGCGGTCAAGCGACTCGGCGACGAAATGAGACCTGTCGTCGTCCGGTCGCTCCTCCAACTCGCCGGCCTCCCCGAGAGTTGGCCTGTCGCCGGTCAGATCGACGAGGACGCTGAACAGGCCGACCGCCTGCTCGTAGTAACTGGTGCGCGACTCGTGGGTCATCCGCTGGATGTACTGGTCGTCGATCGGCACGTCGTACTGTTTCGCTGTGTTCAGCGCGTGGAGCTTCCCGTAGAGATATGCGATGTCGTACAGCGAGGCCATCGGACGGTCAAAGAATACCTCCTCAATGTCGTCCGCGTCCTCGCTGGCGTTGAGAGCGACCTCACTCATCGTTCTCCTGTCGCTTGTTGAGGAAGCCGAGCGGCGTCCGGCGGCCGATGCCGACGTCCAAGGCGAGGTTGAGGTGGCGGCGGTGGTGGTCGTCACGGACGCGGTACGGGAACCGCCACTTTGACACCAGCACCGTCCACTCTGTGTCTTCCCGAGAGCTGGACATCGAGCCAGAGCTTCTTGATCATCTCGTACGACTCGAACAGCGGCGCGTCGACCTCCTTCGGCCCCTGGTCACCATCCGGCATGAACCGGTCGTGGTTGCGCTGGAGTTGCGTCTCCACGTGGTCGAAGAACGCCTCCATCCCGTGTTCCGGCCGCCAGAACGTCTCGTCGTCGTGCGCGTCGGGGTCGTCGAGGTACTGCGGCGGCGTGACGGCGTACACGCCGGTCGCGGTCTCGAGGACGCCCTCCGTGCCGGGCGGGCCGACGGCGGGATCGAGCGCCCGCGTGTCCGTCACGCTGAACGGCATCGACCCCGCGTGTACCTCGGGGTTCTCGAGGAGGTCGGCGACGATGTATGCCAGCTGCTCTTCTCGAGGGGAGGCGACCAGCAGTTGGCGCTCGTCGCCCTCGTCCAACTCACCCCACGGGAACGGGTTGGAGAACGAGAACCCGGGTGTCTGTGCGCTGTGTTCGTCGTACGGGGTGTCGCGGAGCGCGTCCCAGAGTCGCGCCCGGAGTCGGCTGTGGTACTCCGGGTCGTAGGCCACGTCCATCTCTGCCTCTAAATCGATTAGCACTCTCATCGCATCGTTTCCACCTCCACAGCGCCTTTGGCAGGGTAACAGGGTGAAAAGCACAGCCCGCGTCGAGGGGGTTCGGTCGAGCGAGAAAACATAGCGGTAATCCAGCTCCTCCCGTTCTAATACTTGTGGTTAGGCGGACTTGTTTTCGACCATCGCCCCGTCGCCTCTCTATATACACCGGACTTTCCAATCCGACGAGACGCCGTTTCCAACGGCCTTGCTTCAGGATTTCTTCTCGGTGACGTCTTTCGACGGTACGAACCGGCAGACGAGTTCCCCCGACTCCCACGTGGGGTGAACGTCGGCGAGGTTGTGCAGGCAGACGGGGAGGAGGTCACTGCGTCGGTAGTGGGCGACCGCACCCCCCAGTCCTCGAACGGGTCGTGCGGCGACTCTCGGTGCCGGTGATCTCGTTTGCCAGTTTATCGGCTGCATCGAATCGTTCCTCCTCCGAGTGGGATAGTCGGGATTCGTTCCGGGTTCGCGGGTCGGTAGCGGCGGCTTTCTCTCGTGACGAGATTTCGGGTGGTCGCCCATTGCCCGCAACTTCTCAAATACCAGTTATCCTGCGAGCAGTTGTGTAAAAACCATCTCGATAGGTTAGAAGAGTACGACCACCGGGCTAAATCAGCGGGTTTCGGTGTAATTCTGGTCTGCCGCCGTCGACTATTCGATGTCGTCACATACGGTGTATGAGCACCGATAGCCGCGAGTCGTCCTGGATCGACCGGCACATATGGAACTGCGGACCGCTTCGATCGGCCGTTTCTCCGGCCGGCCGATGCTCTTCCCCTGACTTACTGGGACACTCGTGGCAGACGAAGAGTGGTAGCGACGAATCAGGTCGAGTCCCTTTGAATCGACCCATCGCCGTGATCGCACTCGGCGGCCGGCCCTACACTGAAGCCGATAAGGGAGGACACTGGCAGTGAATGTCTCGAGCCGAGAAGGTTCGAACGGGCCGGGCGGGATCGACCGGTCATGAGCAGTGGATACGAACGTACCGCCCGAAACCGGAACTGGGTGATAGAAGGAAACGGGATAGCGGGGGAAGACCGGCACTCGAGACGATCCGACGGAGTAGGAGAGACAGCGTAGCGGTCGGGGGACGATCGATCAGACGGTGACGCTCGAGTCGATCTCCTCGCTGATCGTCACGAACCCATAGGAACACTCCGGACAGCGCCACTTGATCTTCGTCCCGAGGTGGAGTTCGGTGCTCGCCGCCCGGTAGAAGGTGCGGGCCTCCCCACAGGCCGGACAGTCGTGATCGAGTTCGAGGCTCATACCCCGGGTTCGGGGAGGAGGTAATTATGGATACTGATCCGTCTATCCGGGCTGGAGGGGAAGCGGAACGCTCGGACAGCATCGAGACGCGCTGTGAGGCTTCCTCAGTGATCCGTGAATGTGTCTGTGTACCAGTTTTTCACGATCCGACGCTTCGGGACGGACGGATCGAGAGGGGTCCGTGGAGCCGCATATACCACATGCGACGATATGGAACAGCTTGAAGAAGGGGAGTCCCGTCGATCGGCGTGGGAGAAGACGGATAGGCAACGGCGGTGTTACTTCCCGGCGAGAATGTATACAGTCGGGAGCTACCGATCGACAATCGCCTCGAGACGGTCGATTACGACCTCGCGCTCGAGACGGCGCTGCGTCGGATGTTCGATACGGGCTACACGCAGATCGGCGTCACGCGCGAAGAGGAACTGATCGGCGTCCTTACCTATCGGTCGGTCGTGCGGTCGTTGCTCGCACTCGGCCGGCTCGATGTCGTCAGGGATCTCGATCGGTTGTCGGTGGGTGCTGCGGTCGAGGACGCACACGCTATCAGCGAGGACGCGACGGTCCTCGCCCTGTTCGACGCGTTCGCCGAGGGAGACCTACGTCGCCGTCGAACGGGAGGGAGGGTGGCGGATCCTCACCGACTACGATATGCTCTCGCGGCTGAAAGGAGCACTAGAGCCGTTCTTGCTGATCGAGGCGATCGAGACGACGCTCCGGGAGGTGTTCGGGCGGGTCTTCGGCGAGGACCTTCCCGAACGGCTCGCCGAGACGTTCGACGAGGACCACCCGCTCTCGACGCCGGCGTCCGTCGAGCACTGCAGTTCCGCTCACTACGCTCAGTTCCTCTCGGTCCACTGGGAGGAGTTCGAACCGATCTTCGACGATCGCCAGGACGTCATCCGCGAACTCGTCTCCGAGATCGGCGATATGCGCAATCAGTTGTTTCACTTCCGGGTCGATGGGGTCGGAGTTCGACCGGGACCTGCTCCGCTTCGGGCGTTCGTATTTCTCGTCGGTGTGATCGGACTCAGGTCGATGTCGTGGGTTCGGATCGAGGACACCGAGTTCCTTAGGTCGGCGGACGCCTCGAGAGGACAACTGCCTTCTTGGGGGAGGCCTATCGGTGGCCAGTGAGCGAACTCGCTATCGATCGGCGGTGGTGGAAGGAAGCGGTGGTCTACCAGATCTACCCACGATCGTTCAACGACTCGGACGGCGACGGCGTGGGCGACCTCCGGGGAATCACCGAAAAGGTAGACTATCTCGAGGAACTCGGCATCGACGCCGTCTGGCTTACGCCGGTCTATGCGTCCCCGGGAGCCGATAACGGCTACGACGTATCGGACTACCGGGAGATCGACCCGGAGCTGGGGACGACGGCCGACTGGGAGGCTCTCCGGGACGCGCTCCACGATCGGGACATCGGGCTGATCATGGACCTCGTGGTGAATCACACCTCCGACGAGCACGCGTGGTTCGAACGCTCGCGGGCGGGCGATCCCGCATACGAGGACTTCTACTGGTGGAGAGAAGGCACCGACGCCGAGGCCGTTCCGTGGAACGGAGTGGACGGAGAGGGACCGGCGGGCGAAGCGCCGCCGAACGGCTGGCGCTCGATCTTCCGCGGGCCGGCCTGGGCCTACGAGGAGGGCCGGGAGGCGTGGTACCTCCACCTCTTCGATCGGAAACAGCCCGATCTGAACTGGCGCAATCCGCAGGTACGGGAGGCGGTCTATGAGATGATGGAGTGGTGGTTCGATCGGGGAACCGATGGCTTCCGGCTGGACGCTATCGCCCACCTCGGGAAGGTCGAGGGGCTGCCGACCGATCCCGAGGAGCCGCTGAACGGGACGATGGCGTACACGGGTAATCAGCCCGCGGTCCACGAGTACCTCACGGAGATGCGCGAGCGCGTCCTCTCGCCCGGTCTCCTGACCGTCGGCGAGGTCGGCACTCCTACCGTTCCGATCGAGGACGCCCGGACGTACCTCGACTCCGATCGGGACGGGCTCTCGATGCTGGTTCACTTCGAGCACATGCGCCTCGATCACGGCGAGCGGGCCTGGGAACTCCGGAAGTGGACGCTTCCGGAACTGAAGACCGTCGTCGATCGCTGGGCCGCGCTCGCGAGCGGAGGCGAGTGGGTCGCCCAGTACCTCTCGAATCACGACCAGCCCCGGCACGTCTCCCGCTTCGGCAGCGAGAGCTACCGTCGCGCGTCCGCGAAGCTGCTCGGAACCCTCCTCCATACGCTGCCCGGGACGCCCTTCGTCTACCAGGGCGAGGAACTCGGGCTGGAGAACTACCCCTGGGGATCGCTCGAGGAGTTCCGCGACGCCGCGACGACGAACCCCATCGAGCGCGCGATCGAAGCGGGCGAGATCGACTCCTTCGAAGCGATTAGAGAGGGCGCGGCCGCACGAAGCCGCGACAACGCTCGGACGCCGATGCGGTGGAACGGTAGCGCGAACGCCGGCTTCACCGAGGGCGAACCCTGGATCGCGCCCCATCCCGAAGGGGAGGCGATCGACGTCGCGAGCGCCCGGGAAAACCCCGACTCCGTCTGGCACTACTATCGAAAACTGATCGCGTTGCGGTCGGACGAGGACCTTTCGGACGTGATCGTCTACGCCGACTACGAGCAACTCACCCCCGAACACGGGTCGCTGTGGGCCTACACCCGAACGCTCGGCGAGGAGTGCTTGCTCGTGGCCCTCAATTTCGCCGACGAGCCGACAGCGGTCTCGCTTCCGGCCGAAGCCATCGACGGTTCGGCAACGCTCTCGCTCGTGCTTGCGAACTACGACCCGCCAGCGGCGACTACAGGGGTTGCTCTTCGAGACGACACGCTCCGGCCCTGGGAGGCCCGGATCTATCGTGTCGATGGGGAATAATCGTCGACCGATACCGACGACGCCCGACGCGGTAGGACCTGCAAGCGAGGCGACTGCGAGGCTAGGGTGGTATAGGTCGTTCAGTCGGCGATCGTCACCGCTCGATTTCGGTAGGTGTCCTCGGTGGCCGCTTCGAGCATGAACGCGGCCAGGTCGGCTCGCGAGACGCTCGATCGGAGGCCCGTCTCGACGTCGGAACCTACCCGATAGGTGCCCGTTGCCGACCCGTCGGTGAGGCGTGCAGGGCGGACGATCACCCACTCGCGATCGCTCCTGCGGACGAGTCGTTCCTGGCGCGTGAGATCCGCGACCCGCTCGCGATCGAACAACCCATGCAGGCGACTCCCCAGGCCGGCGTACTCCGCGCTCTCGCCGACCCCGGCGGCGGTCGCGGCGACGATGCGAGAAACCAGGTATTGGTCCATCGCCCCCAAGACGTTCTCCAGGCCCTCGGAGGGCGTGACGCCGGGGAGTCCGTCGGTACCGCGGCCGATCGCAGTACAGACCGCGTCCGCGTTCCGGACGATCCCCTCGACCGCACGAACGTCAAAGGCGTCGCCCTCGATCACGGTGAGACGGTCGTATTCGAGCCGGTTGATCGGGTAGTAACGCGGCTCGCTCGCGTGGGTGTTTACCCCGTGGCCCGCCGCGAGCGCCCGCTCGGTGAGGGCTTTCCCCATCCCGTCTTCCGCGCCGAAGATCGCGATTCGCATCTGTCCTCTCAACCGTTTCGATCGATCCACGGCTCCGGAATAGGCCTGTCGTTGCAGGCCGGATAGCTACCCGTCCCATCGGCCGCCCGCCGGCCGGGCGATCGCTCGTCGGCTCACTTCTCGGTCCACAGCGTCTCGGGCCGCGCGTCGTTCGGCCGGGCGTTGGTTTCCGTGGTCCTTGCGACCTCCGCACAGCGCCGCGCGACGAGCGGGCGAACCTCCGACGGGACGAGCGCGAAATCGAGCCGGGCGATCGCCTCGTACTCCTCGGCCCAGACGTCCACGACGACCCGCGGGTAGAGGTCCTCAATGATCGACCGCGAGAACCCGGGGGTCTCCCCGATGACCGCCTTCCGGACCTGCTTTCCGATCCGGGCGTTCGTACAGGAGATCGCGAAGAACTCCTCCGCGCCGCTCTCGGCTTCCGCTCCGTGTAACGTCCGGATCGCTTCGGCGTCTATCTCCCGTAGGCGACGGACCGCTCGGTAAAGGCTACCGTCGATATCGCCGAGGCGCTGACTGTTCCTCCCGCGCACGACACGTCGCGTGCCAGGGATCAGATCGCCGTCGGCCGGACCGAGATCGCGGACCCTTGCGGAGAAGGCCTCGGCGAAGCGATCCTCGTAGAGCAGAAATCGGAACCCGCTGCCATCGAGTCCTTCGGCGAGCCGGAGTTCGCTCTCCTCATAGGTCTGGCTGGTTAATAGAATCGCCTGGCAAGGAACGCGAGTTGGTGAACGAGACAGTCCGGTCGATAATAGCACTCCTCACCGTGTAGTCTGCAATAGATCCTGCTTACTTCCCACCTTAGAGGAAGTGCCACGGATCTCTCCGACTGCGTAGCTTCACCGCCTCCTCGTATGGGTCCTTGCGCCCAGGTCTGCTGATGGGCCTCGACTAACCCCTCCATTTCTTCCAAACAGTTCTTACATACTGCACTGAGTTCCTCGAATTCGTCATGGGCATCGACTTCCAGATCGTATCCTCGAGCACAAGCCGGGCACACCCATAGCGCAGTTCCTGACTCCCCCGCCATAGGTACACGATATCTACCAAGGCCCTTTATTCCATCGGCTAGAAGGCTGCTCATTATCTAAATACCAATCAAGTGACTACTTTATATTATAATGAAGTAATAATAGAATAAGACAATCGTAGGACAAGAAGACAGTATCGCAAAACATCTACCCTGTCACAACTGCGAGACGGCCGTGGCGGCGCCAGGAAGAGTGGCGTGCTAATTGACAGCCGACTCGACTGCTCTTAGCGCACCCGCTCGCCCGCTTTGAGGATTTCTTCAGGTTCCTGCCAGGCACTCACGTCCTCGACTGGGTTCTCGGGGAGCACCACCAGATCGGCCCGGTACCCGTCCTCGACCTTTCCCACGTCGTCGAGTCCGAGCAGGTCCGCGGCGGTCGCCGTCGCCGCTTCGAGCGCGTTCGCGGGCGAGAGGCCGAACTCGACCATGAATTCGAGTTCACGAGGGATTTCGCAATGGAAGTTGAAGGGCGTCTCGGCGTCGGTGCCCATCGCGACCGGCACCCCGGCGGCCGACGCGTGCTCGAAGGTATCGGCGAAGGCCTCGGCGGCTTGTTGGGCTTTCGCGACCGCCCACTCAGGAATGCCTGCCTCGCTATTGTCGAGGATGCCACGGAAGGCACTCGCGGTCGGCACCCAGTAGGTCCCCCGATCGGCCATGAGTTCCGCTACTTCCCGATCCATGAACGTACCGTGTTCGATGCTCGTGATCCCGGCCTGGACGGCGTTTCGCATCCCTTCGGTGCCGTGGGCATGCGCCGCCGTCGGCACCCGTTTCGCGTTCGCCGTTCCGACGAGCGTCTCTAACTCTTCGACGTCGAGTTCCGGCGCGCCGATCACCGCGCCCTCGGTGAGCACGCCGCCGGTCGCCATGCATTTCACGACCTCGGCCCCCCGGGCCAACTGCTCGCGGACGGCCTTTTTGACCTCGCCTTTCCCGTCCGCTTCCCGGCCGAACCAGTTGCCGTGCCCACCGGTCATCACGACGTTCTCCCCGCAGGCCAGGACTCGGGGCCCGTCTATCACGCCTTCCTCCACCAGCCGGCCGGCGTCGAGTGCGAGCGTTCCGGGCGCGCCCAGGTCCCGGACGGTCGTAACGCCCGCGTCGAGGGCTGCCCGACAGTTCGCCGCCGCCCGGTAGGCGAGTTCGAACTCCGACTGGTCGGTCGTCGAACCCGGGTCCGGGCGACCGTCGAGCATGAGGTGGACGTGGGCGTCGATCAGCCCGGGACAGACGTACTTCCTCGAGACGTCGACCTCCTCGGCGTCGGTCGAATCAGGTGTACCAGAATCGGTCTCGACCGCCGTGATCTCCCCTTCCTCGATGTGCACGTCGGCCTCGCGTTCCCCGTCGGCATCGACGACCGTCCCGCCGCTGAGTACGAGCATAGTCGCCCTGCTCGCCCCAGTGTGTTATACCTCCGCCCTGATCGGTCGATAGGTCTCGGGAACCAACGACCCCGACCGGACGTCAGGCCATCGAGCGGGTCGGTCGGTCCTCGCCGTCGGCGTAGAACTGGCCGTGGAACCCGAAGGGAATTGGGTGGGGACACCACGCCCGCGCGCGCTCGTTCATCGTCGCCGCGTCGAGTACGAGCAGGAACGATCGCTCCTCGCTCGCGTCGAGCACGACCGAGAGCAACGCGCCGTCGTCCTCCGCTCGCTGTTCGTTAGGCGTCGGGACGAACACCGGCTCACCGGGGTAGGTCCCCTCGGCGCTCCAAGTCTCGGCCTCCCGTTCGTGCACGTCTACTTTCACGAGCTGGTTCTGAAACTCCTGTGGGGGGTGTTCGTCGTTCCCGACGCCGTAGGCGTACCGATACTCGCGGGTATTGCGGTGCTCGTAGTCGATCATCGGCAGCTCGATGTGGCCGGGGTAGATCGTCTCCCATTCGACCTCGCCGCCATCGGGATCGCTTCCGAGGGGCAGTTCGAACCGACGCAACTCGCCGGTCGGCAGGGAGGGCTTCGTGGCGACCAGTCGCCGGAGCCGGAGGGCGTCGATCACCGAAGCGTCCTCGTAGGCCACCAGATCGACGACCGTGTGCTCCGAATCGGGTGCCGCGCTCGGGACGCCACTCGTAGCCATCGATGACTGAGGACCCGGCCAGTAGCGCGAGTCGATCCGGGACGAAGGGTGGTTCGGTGAGCACGACATACCGCGGTGTGAGCGCGAAGCTATGCAGGTAGCCCGGCGGGTCGCTCGCGACTTCCCCCAGGATCGAGACGTCTCCCGTGCCGTCGGGAACGGAATAGAGGGTGTATCCGCCGTCCGAGGTGCCGCCGAAGCGAGTGCCGTAGCCGAGCAGTTCCCGCTCGTGGGGATCGTAGTGGGAATGGACGGTGATCGTATCGGCGAACCCGCCGAAGCGATACCGGCGGCCCGTCTCTAGGGTATCCGGATCGATCTCGGTCACGAGGGGTGATTCGGTCATCGCGAGATACCGGTCGCCGACGCGGCAGACATCGACGCAGGCGTTGTCGGTAAACTCGGGCGATCGGAGCCGGCGAAGCCGCCCGAGCAGTCCCGCGGGTGGGTCGGTCGCGAACTCCCGATAGCCCAGTTCACCGTGTTCACGCGCGTAGGCGTAGGCCTCGCTGTCGAGAAAGCGGTTCGAATACGCGACCTCGCCGTTCGCGAACCGGAACCGCCGGAGCATCGCGAACCCGTCGAACCAGTGGGTAAGCGACTGGCGACCGGCACTCCAGGTGCCCGGCCCATTGCGGAGGAGCGTCCCCGAGAGCCACTCGGGCACCTCGCCCTCGATGGGGAGGGTCCTCGAGACCTCCTCGCGAACGGGCCGAAAGCCCAGCCGGTGATCGGCAGCCATACCGCCGTTGCTCGCCCCAGGCGGTTGTAGCTTCGCGTGGCGGTTGCCGCTCGGTGGTTGCTGGTCGGTAGCCGGCAATCGATCCTCCGATCGCACCTCGCCCGGCGTGTCCGATGCCGAGGGCGATCAGTTACGTGCGACGCAGCACATGACGGACGGTTTTTACCTGCCGCGCCCTACCTTTTGGTATGGATTCGGGTCGCGACCGTTCGCGTTCGGAGGGGTCGCTTTCTGGTCGGTCGGTTGCCGTGATCGGCGGCGGGTTCGGCGGGTTGTCGACGGCGTGTTACCTCGCCGAGGTGGGTGCGGACGTCGAGATACTCGAGAAGAACGAGGAAATCGGCGGCCGAGCAAGCACATTGGACGCCGAGGGTTTCAAGTTCGATATGGGACCCTCCTGGTATCTGATGCCCGACGTCTTCGAGCGTTTCTTCGGGCACTTCGGAAAGCAACCCGAGGACTACTACGACCTCGAACGGCTCGACCCACACTACAGGATCTTCTGGAAGGACGGCGACCGGCTGGACATCACACCCGATCTCGATCAGGTCCGGGCGACCTTCGAAGCCCGGGAATCCGGCGCTGCCGAGGCTTTCGATGAGTACGTCGACAACAGCGCGGCGAACTACCGCCGATCGATGGACGGGTTCGTCTACACCGACCGACCCCGGTATCGCGACTGGATCGACTCCGAAGTGATGCGCGCAGTGCCCGTTGGCCTCCAGTTGCTCAGCACGATGGACGACTACGTAAGCGGCTTCTTCGACAATCCGAAGCTCCAGCAGGTGATGCAGTACACGCTGGTCTTCCTCGGGGGCGCGCCGAGCAACACCCCCGCGATCTACAACATGATGAGCCACGTCGATTTCAATATGGGGGTGTACTACCCTGAGGGCGGGATCAGCGCGGTCGTCGACGCCTTCGCCGACCTCGCACGCGAACGCGGCGCGACGATCAGTACCGGCGCTGAAGTCACCGAACTCACCCACCGACGCGAGGGCTTTTCGGTCCACACCGAAGACGGCGAGCGCCGGCCCGACATCGTCGTGAGCGACGCGGATTACGCCCACACCGAACAGGAACTCATGCCCGAACACGAACGGGGGTACTCCGAAGCGTACTGGGAGGATCGCACGTACGCGCCTTCGGCCTTCCTGCTCTACCTCGGCGTCGAGGGCGACGTCGATCCGCTCGCCCATCATACTCTCGTTCTGCCGACCGATTGGGACCCCCACTTCGCCCAGATCTTCGACGAACCCGCTTGGCCCGACGATCCCGCCTACTACCTCTGTGTTCCTTCCCGAACCGACGATACGGTCGCACCCGACGACCACAGCGCGCTGTTCGCCCTAGTGCCGATCGCCTCCGAGCTCGAGGATACCCCCGAGATCCGCGACCGGTATCGCGATTCGATACTCGAGGACATCGCTACCAATACCGGCGTCGATCTGGACGGTCGGATCGTCTTCGAGGAGCGCTTCTCGATTTCGGATTTCGCCGATCGGTACAACGCCACCGCCGGCAGCGCGCTCGGACTCGCTCACACGCTCCGGCAGACCTCGCTGTTTCGCCCGCCCCATCGCTCGGAGGCAGTGCCCGATCTGTACTTCACCGGCGCGTACACCACGCCCGGGATCGGAATGCCGATGTGTGTGGTAAGCGGTGAGCACGCCGCGAAGGCCGTTCTCGACGATCGCGGGCGGGACTCTCGCTCGGCTGAGACCGGAACCGGCGGCGCGGAGGAGACGACCGGAACCGACACGACGGCGATAGCGAACCGACTGCTTTCCGGCCCGCTGGCGGGGTTGCTTCGTCGATAGATGACGAACACGGTCGAACGACTCCGGCGGCGGGTCGGCGAACTCGGGGGACTGCTCCCCGCGGAGTCCTCGCTGCCGGGCTATCTCTTCTGGCTCTCGCGGCCGCGCTTCTGGGTCTATCTCGCCGGGCCGGTCGTCGTCGGGGCGGTGTATGCCGTCGAGTCGGTAGCGGAGCTGTTCTCGCCGCTGTCGATAGCGCTACTTGCCTTCTTCCTCGTGCCGGCGAACGTCTTTCTCTACGGGGTGAACGACCTCTTCGACAGCGATATCGACGCCGAGAACCCGAAAAAGGAGGACAAGGAACTCCGGTATCGTGGCGGGTGGGCCGTAGCGAGCGTCGTACTCGCGAGCGGACTACTGGGACTCGCGTTCGTTCCCCTCCTCTCGGTGCCGGCCTTGCTCGCCCTCGGGGGCTTCTATCTCCTCGCGATCGAGTACAGCGCCCCGCCGCTGCGAGCGAAGACGGTTCCCCTGCTCGACTCGCTCTCGAACGGCCTCTACGTTCTCCCCGCGGTCGTCGCCTACGCCGCGATTGCGGGCGAGTACCCTCCCCTGGCGGCCGTCCTGGGCGGGTGGCTCTGGGCAATGGGGATGCACACCTTCTCGGCGATTCCCGACATCGAACCCGATCGAGCCGCGGGCATCGAGACGACCGCGACGCTCCTTGGCGAACGCCGGACCTACGCGTACTGTGGGGCCTGTTGGCTCGCCGCCGCGGGGGTATTCTGGCTCGTCCATCCCTTTTTCAGCGCACTCCTCCTTGCCTATCCGCTACTCGTCTTCGGGATCGTCGCCTCGGCGGTCGCGATCGAGCGGGCGTACTGGTGGTATCCGGCGGTCAACACGCTCGTCGGCACCGCGATGAGCCTCGGGGGCTTTTGGATACTCGTCTATGGCTGAGGGTCAACTCGGCAATGCGGAACCGGAGGAAATAGAAGACAGTGCCGGTAGCGAGGTAAGCGACGCTGACGACGACGGCAGTGACGCCGGCGAGAAGGGAAGCGTCGAGCGCGAGTACGTCGAAGCCCGTTTCGATCGCCTGATCCGCGAGAACCGCTTTACCATCGCGGTGGTCTTCCCGGTCGTCGGTGCTCTCCTGCTCGTCGCGAGCAGCGAGGACCTGCTTCCCCCGGCACTCGCGTACAACCCCTTCCTGATCCTGCTCGGGACGCTCGTGATGCGCTCGCCGCTACTTGCCGGCGTTCTCCCCGTCCTCGATCGGCGCGCCGTGATCGGACTCGGGGCGCTCGTCGGCTACGCCTACGGGATCGAGATCGTTGGCGTACTCACTGGAGTACCCTATGGGGAGTTTACGTATGCGATCGACCTCGGACCGATGCTCTTCGGCACTGTACCGGTTGGACTGCCGGTGTTCTTCGTCCCGCTGGTACTCAACAGCTACCTGCTCGGACTCCTGCTGCTCGGCGAGCGCGCCGAGCGGACCGCAGTACGACTGCTCACCGTTATCACTCTCGTGCTCGCGATCGATCTCGTGCTCGACCCCGGAGCAGTGGCGATCGGGTTCTGGCTCTACCCCGACGGAGGGTTTTATTACGGCGTTCCTTGGACGAACTACGCGGGATGGGTGCTCTCGGCTACCGTTTCGGTCGCACTGCTCGACTTGGCGTTCTCGCGCTCGGCGGTGCTGGAGCGCCTGCGTCGGTGTGAGTTCGTGCTCGATGACCTGGTGAGCTTCGTGATCCTCTGGGGGACGATCAATCTCATCTACCTGAACTGGATCCCGGTCGCGATCGCCGCGCTGCTGGCGGGTGGTCTCCTGCGAACCGATCGCTTCGATCTCCGGGTTTCTCGCGAGCAGAGCGAGCGGGAGCAGGGAGTGTGAGGTGAGCGAGCGAACGGGAACGACCGTGTTTCACCCCTGACCGGTTCGTGCGCGGCGGTTAACGCTCTCGGCTGCTGTCGTCGACCGCGATTCATCGGATCACCGATCGTCGCCGTCAGGAGAGGCGGGCGGCGACGTCGGCCTCGGTGATGATGCCGGCGACTCGACCGTTCTCGATGGCGATCACCGCCTCGTGGTGATCGAGATGAGCGTCGACTTCATCGAGGGTCGCATCCGGCGTCACCGTTGTGATGCTCTCGCGCATGGCCTCTGCGACCGGCAGCGACCCGGCCCCGCCCTCCCCGCCCAGCCGCCTGATGTCGCCATTGCTAATGATTCCCACCGGATAGTCGTCGCGCAACACCGGTAGCTGGGAGTAGCCCTCCCCGAGCATGAGCGAGATCGCTCTCTGGACGCTGTCGTCGGGAGCGACGCTGACGACGTCGGTGTGCATCAGATCGCGCGCGCGGAGTAGTCCACCCTCGGCTTCCTCCAAGGCACCGACGATCCGTCGGAGCGTCGAGAGCCGCGGATCGACGTCCTCGCCCTCGATGCGAGCGATCAGCGGCTGGGAGACCTCCGCCCGCTCGGCGAGATCGCTCTGGGTCAACTCCAGGTCCATTCGGCGCTCGCGCAGGTCGGTCGGCGTCGGGAGTTCCATACCGCTGAATAACCATCGGTAATCTTAAAACCTGCACCTGCGCACCTTTTTCTCGTCGGATGCGCTCGCGCCTTCCAGTCGTCTGCTCGCGGGTCACAGGCCCGCTCGCATGGTCCGAGGGACCTTCGGTCCCTCGCTACTCGCCCACCACTCCTCCAAAAATCTGCATCGAAAAGCCGCTCACTCATCGCCTCCGGCGATTCATGCGGCCATATGGCGCACAGTCCGAACGATCCAGTCGAGCAAATCATTAGGTGCCGGGATGAGATGGGAAACCCATGACCGCTCGGAAACCGCCGCTGTACGACGCCCACACCGATCGGGGGGCCAAACTCACCGAGTTCGGCGGCTGGGAGATGCCCGTCCAGTTCGACTCGATCAACACGGAACACGAGAGCGTCCGCGAGTCGGTTGGGAAATTCGACGTCTCGCACATGGGCCAGATCGAGGCTCGGGGACCGGACGCTGTGTCGCTCACCGACCGGTTAGTGACGAACGATGTCGGTGGGATCGAACCCGGCCGCGCGGACTACGGTGCGATCACCGACTCCGAAGGGACGATGCTCGACGACGCCATCACCTACCGGCTCGACGACGAGCGAGTCCTGTTCGTCCCGAACGCCGGCCACGACGAGGAAATGGCCGAACGCTGGCGCACCTACTGCGAGGAGTGGGGTCTCGATGCCGAAATCGAGAACGCTACGACCGACTGGGCGATGGTTGCCGTTCAAGGGCCTGACGCCGAGGACCTCGCCGCGACCGTCACGAACACCGGCGATGGAAACGAGGCGGTCGTTCGCGATCTCGGGCATTTTTCGGTGACCTCAGTGACCGTCGCCGGGACGGAGTGTCTCCTCGCACACACCGGCTATACCGGCGAGGACGGCTTCGAACTCCTCTGTCCTACCGCCGACGCCGGGTCGGTATGGGAGACACTCGACTGCCAGCCCTGCGGGCTCGGCGCGCGCGATACCCTCCGGATCGAGGCAGGCCTCCTGCTTTCGGGCCAGGACTTCGATCCAGAGACCGACCCCAGAGACCCTTACGCGGCTGGGATCGGCTTCGCGGTCGACCTCGACACCGACTTTATCGGCCGCGACGCGCTTCGAGAGGTCGAGAGGGATGGCCCCGAGGAACGCCTCACCGGCTTCTCATTGCTCGATCGCGGCGTTCCCCGGCACGGCTACCCGATCACCGACGACGAGGGCACCGGGATCGGGACCGTAACCAGCGGAACGATGAGCCCCTCGCTGGGCGAGCCGATCGGACTGGGCTACCTGCCTGCCCGATACGCTACCGGCGAGACCGACGGGGAAATCGCCGTGGTGATCCGTGGCGAGGCGAAACGAGCCCGCGTCCGAACACCTCCTTTTATCGATGCGTAGGTCGAGAGGCGAGCCATGAGCTTCGAGGTGCCCGAGGACAGGCAGTACTTGGCGACCCACGAGTGGGTCCACCACGAGGACGGCTCGGTCCGGATCGGTATCAGTGACTTCGCCCAGGACGAACTCGGCGACGTGGTCTTCGTCGAGTTCCCCGCGGTCGGCGAGGAGCTACAGGCCGACGAGGAACTCGGCGTGATCGAGTCGATCAAGGCGGTCTCGGATCTCTACGCACCGGTTTCGGGGGAGGTGATAGCGACCAACGACGACCTGCTGGATGTCCCCGAACTCGTCAACGAAGACCCTTACGACGAGGGCTGGATGGTAGAACTGGATCCCGCTGACGACGCGGCGTCCGATGAACTGCTCTCCGCGGCCGAGTACCGCGAGCAGATCGAGTAGAACGGTCGCCGGTCGGCAAAGCGAGGTACCAGCGGAAAACGGAGTAGCCGGTAGGGACGGCCGGCGGAGATGGATGGTAGGAGCTGACAGGTCTCCCACGCTACCTAAAGCCCTCCGACACGTAGCCCCGTCCGTTGGAGCCATCCGATGTCGTTCGCAATCACTCACTTCGCCGTCGGTGCTGCCATCGCGACGCTCGTTCTCGGCGTCGTGGCCCCTCGCTCCCGATTCAAGGGAACGGCGATAATGGCCAGCGGTATCTGGGCTATGATCCCGGACGTAGAGAAGATCGCGCCCACTTACGCCGACCGGTTCGACGTCGTATACGACCTCCTCTCGACGAACCTCTTTTGGTTCCACGGGACGCTCGACGTCCTTGACCCGAGCGACTCGGCTCTCGTCGCTGCGGCGGCGGTCGGCCTCTGGCTCCTCGTGACGCTATTCGTCGAGATCAGCGGATTCCTCCGGGCAGCCCTCGCCGAACGAAGCACACGCCGAACCGAACACGGCCTCGGACCTGGCGACTGACCCTCTCGTCCGGTATCGACGTCCGAGCCGATTCGTTCGACTGCCGGACTGCCGTTAGATATAATATCACACAGCAGAAACCCGTTTTTAACGGAAAATTAAGCCATGAACGCCTCGATTTCCGATCGTGCCGGCTCGCTGGCGTCCTCGCTGCTGAAGGGGGCGTACTACACCTACGTCGGCGCGGCGATGAGTTGTCTCTCCCGCTACCCGGTCGGCACGAACGTCTACGAACGCGAGTGGGATGCGTTGTTGATCCTCGATACCTGCCGGGTCGATGCCCTTCGAGCGGTCGCCTCCGAATACGACTTCCTCCCCGCTGATACCGAGATCGGTTCGATCCGGTCGGTCGGAACGAAATCCGCCGAGTGGATCGCCCAGACCTTCAGCGAACCCTACCTCGAAGACGTCGGGCGAACCGCCCTCGTTACCGCGAACGCCTACACTCAGCGGGTCATCGAGGAGCGCCAGTTCCCCGACGACGGTCGTGGCTTCTCGGCTCCGGCCTGGAGGACCGTTCGGGCGGCGGACTTCCTGTATCTCGATCAGCCCTGGCGCTACGCGCCCGACTCGGGACTGTCACACATCCCGCTTCCGCGACCGGTCACCGAGCGGGCGATCGCCGTTGGCCGCGAGATCGATCCGGGGCGACTCGTGGTACACTACAACCAGCCCCACTATCCCTTCACGGCCCGAGCGCGCGCTGAGGGCCGGGAGTACCTCCACGACCACGAACGCGACCCCTTCACCTATCTACGTGAGGGCGGGGCGTTCGATCTCGTCTGGGCGACCTATCTCGACGAACTCCGTTGGGTCTTGGACGAGGTCGAGATCCTGCTTTCCAATCTCGACGCCGAGCGGGTCGCGGTCAGTGCCGATCACGGCGAGGCCTTCGGCGAGTGGGGTATCTATCGCCACGTCTACGGTCTCCCTCACCCGAAGATGGCCCGCGTTCCCTGGGCGGTGACGAGCGCGGCGGACGAGGGTACCTTCGAACCGACGCTTTCCCCGCCGGCCGCCGAGACCCGCGAGAGCACCCCTGGCGACGCGGCCGAACAGCTCAGACACCTCGGCTACGTTGAGTGAGGCCCTCTCCCCGCCGCGTAGCTATCCCCTATCGATGCGTCGGAGCCGATAGCACGTAGTCGTGCTCCCGTTGGCTCCCTGGGTCCGCTCAGGCCGAGGCCGTCGGCGTCTCGTAGCGTACGAGCGAGAGCGTCGCGGGATCGAGGCGGTAGTACGACTCCCAGACCGGTGCCAGCGAGACCACTCGAGTTTCCCCGATCGTGCTCTCGGCGTGGTGGTGGTGGTGGCCGACGAGACAGAGCGCGGGCGACAACTCTTCGATGATCGTATCGACGTACCGGTTGCCGACCTCGTAGTCGGCGTTACTGATCAGTCCGTGGGGCGCTTCGTGGGCCAGAAAGACGTCGATGTCGGTGAGCCGGAGCGCTCGTTCGACGTCCTCGTTAGTGAAGTGCCGGCGTCGATCGCCGCGGAGTTCGTCCCTGCTTTTCCCGTAGCGCGTCGGCGCGTAGTTCCCCGAGAGCCCGGCCGCTCGAAGACCCTCGATCTCCGCTACTGTGCTCGCGAGCAACTGGGGTCGATCCTCGTCGGTAAGCGAGCGATCACCGCGCCTGAGCGCGTCGATCACATCGAAGTCCTCGTTGTTGCCGGCGACGAAGTAAGTCCGGTAGGGCAGATCGTAGTACATGAGATCGCCGGCCTGGAGCGCACAGCTCTCCTCGGCCGCGTCGTATGCATGCAGGAGCGCCCGCCGGTTGGCGGGGTCGTCCGCGTGGGCGTCGCCGAGAACCAACATCTACCGTCCGTTACCGCCCCGGCGGGTAAGGACCGTCGGTTTCGCCGCGCCGTGCTGCGCTACCGGACAGGAACACTTCTCGGAACCGTGTTGAGTCCTATTACGTGACCGAGAGCTCCGGACTCCGATCACCCGCGCCAGTTCCGAACGCGGTCGCTTTCGCTGACCTGGATATCGGTCTTCTCGGTGTTCCTGATCCAGGCAAGAAACGACTGGAGCCGATCGGCCTCGCGGAGTCGGTCGACGGTATGGAAATGCTGTTTAAGTTCGTGATGGGTGAAGCTGGCATGGACCTGCTGATGGCAGGGCTGACAGAGGCGAGCGACCGGGCTGTCCTTGCGGTTCTTCGGGATCAGGTGGTGTTTCGTCGTCTCGACCGCGCGCCCGCAGAGTTCACACCGATCCATCGGTGAAGGATCGTGCTACGTGGTACTGACTCTTCGGATACAGCGCAATAGACTCCTTCCATCATGAGTATAGTTCCGGCGCTGCTTTTATACCGAATCTCCGTGGTTCTGTTCGTATGCACGCAGACAATGCACAAGACCGAATAAAGGACTGCACTGAAGCCTTCTTCAGTGAGATGTCGAAGTATGCTGATAAACGTGACCTCGACACACCTCAAACGGCAGTATATACTCCGACGACATTTAGAAGAGAGGACCCAGAGGAGATAGTTACACAACCTTCAAAACTTGTCAGGACGGATAATCCTGTCAAGCAGTTCTTCTTCGATGAGACTGCTGAGTGGTTAGCGTCGTCAAATGCCGGTTTCGATTTCCCTCCAGCTCTTGATCCGGAGCAAACAGATGATATAGCAGGATACTACCGCAAGCGTCTGTTCGAATTTGCCCAACTTACATTAGATTACACCGGCCAGTTTGGATTTTCGGAGAGCGATTTCTATGCAGCTTACAGAGATCATATTAAACCGAAATACCAAGCGAAGCATACCCACAGGGTTGTTGTCCCGCTGCCTGGTCTCTCGCTACATGGCACAGCGAACCTTCGACAGGAGAAACTATCACTCCCAAATCAAATTGATATCGACAGCGTAGGCCGAAATAGATGCGAACTTCCATCTGAAGTCGAAATATCACGGCTGACTGACTGGGAGTTAGCTGGGGTACAGACATACGGGTCTCCACATGTAACCTCTGACCTCAGTACGCTAAGGAGGAAATTGCGATGGTACTACAAACTCATGATAGACATTGAAATCGAAGACTTGCCTGCAGCGCACGAGGAAAGACGACCTGGGATAGACCGTAGTTGGACATCCCTGCTAGCGAAGCAGATCGGTATCAGAATCGCGAAACAGTTGGTAACTGTACTACGCCTATTCGAACCACGGAACTACGTCGGGATCGGACCAGCGTACGTAACGGAGCGGTCGTGGCTCACACATCGGAACCTCTGTATGGATATCAGCGGCTATTTCAGTAGCTCAGACTCTCAAGAAACACCGATCGTAAAACTAGAACGCTACCAGCTGGATAGGGAAAATTACGACGAACTGAACTCATTCTGGAGGAAGCTTGCCACGGCTTGTGATCCGAAGGCTGACACGGAACTCTCCAGCGCTATCCGTCGCTTCAATCAGACGTTCAAAAGCAAGAGTTACGAGGACAAGATCGTAGATAGTTACATTGGATTTGAAAAAACACTCGCTAACAATGAAGGGGTTTCGAGCTTTCGATTACGAGCGAAGCGAGTACGCGCTATTTTGGTGCAGATTTTGCCGAGCGAGCGAACGAGGTGAGCGAGCGCAGCGCAAAAGGTGCACGGGCGCGACGGGATTTGAACCCGCGACGTCTTGGTCCGGAACCAAGAACTCTGTCCACTGAGCTACACGCCCTCGTCTCGTCGTATTCCAGGGAGTCGTTTAACGATTGTGAACGCCAACAGTTCGCTTGCGATCGACCACGACAGGCGACTTACGAAACATCCGATCGGAAAAGGGCAGTGCTGTCTCGTCGATCAGGGACTTTCGCTGGTCGCGAGCGTGAAATCCGAGGTCGGGTAGGCGACACACGTGAGCGTGTAGCCGTCCGATAGCTCCTCATCGCCGAGCATCTCGTTGCCGTCGTGCGCCAGGTAGTCCTCGCTACCGCCGCCACTGGTGACCTGGCCGCCACAGGAGATACACTGGCCCTGCCGACAGGCATACGGCAGATCCCAGCCCTGCTCCTCGCCGGCTTCGAGCAGGGTCTGGTTCTCGGGAACCTCGAGGGTCTCGCCTTCCTTCTCGTATTCGACCTCGAAGGTCTCGGCCTCGTCGTCGGGGATCGCCGCCGGGCTCTGTTCCTCTTCGGCTTCGCCCTCATCGAGTTCGCCGGTCTCCTCGCCCGCACCGACCGCACCGGCGGGGGCTGCCCCGCCGCCGATCGCCCGGTTCATCGGCTCGGGGAAGTCGGTCTCCGGGACCGTCTCGGCGCGCTGTTCCAAGACCTCCTGGGAGATGTCGTCGGGGATCGTCCGCCCGGTGCCCTTCGAGAAATGTAACACGACGACGACGAGCGTGAACGCCACCCCGAGCCCGAATCCGAACGCCTCGACCATAGGCGAGATACGAAATCGGCGTACAATTACCTGTCGTTTCCCCCGATGTCGATTACCCGATCGATGCCGTAGAACAACAGCGGCCGACGGTCGGTGTCTTCGATTCGGCCTACAGCCTACTCGCGGCGGGCGACCTCGTGGCGGCCGAAGCCGTATCGCAGCCGGTTGACCAGCCGTCGTGAGAACCGTCCTTCCTCCGGAGCGCGACTCGCGTAGCGTTCGGCGAGTGCCGCCTGGATCAGCGGCATCGGCACTTCTTGCTCCAGGGCTTCCTCGATCGTCCAGCGACCGGTCGATCCGCCCGCGACCCGATCGGCGACGGTACCCAACTCACTCCCTTCCTCGCGGAAGGCCTCCTCGCAGAGTTCGAGCAGCCACGAACGGATCACCGCGCCGTGATTCCAGGTGCGCGCGACGGCCTCGAGATCGAGGTCGTACCGACCGTTCGAAAGCAAGTCGAAGCCCTCCCCGTAGGCCTGCATCAGCGCGTACTCGATCCCGTTGTGAATCGTCTTGACGTAGTGGCCCGCTCCCGATGGCCCCATGCGCTCGTGGCCCGCCGGCCCGGTCGCCACGGCGTCGAACACCGACTCCAGTTCCTCGTAGGCCCAGGCCGGCCCGCCGACCACCAGCGAAAAACCCGCCCCGGCGGCCGCCGGTCCCCCCGAAGTTCCACAGTCGAGGTAGGCCGCCGGAGTGCTCTCGGCCCGACGGGTCGAGTCGGCGAAATGGGAGTTTCCCCCATCGACGACGACGTCCTCCCCGTCGAGATCGCCTTCGAGATCGGAGAGCGCAGCGTCGACCGCTTCGCCAGCCGGTACCATGAGCCAGATCCGTTTCTCCTCGCCTAACTCCGCCGTGAGAGCAGACAGCGAGTCGACGGGCGTCGCTCCTGCCTCGCGTGCGGTCTCGCGCGCCCGTGCATCGACGTCGAAGGCAACGACGTCGTGGCCGGCTTCGAGTACGCGCTCGACGACGATCCGTCCCATCCGGCCGAGTCCGACGACGCCCAGTTGCATAGGTGAGAGTCACCGCGTGGCGGGGTAGCGGTTACGATCCCTTCCCGGCCGGTTTCGAGGGGGGTCCCACGCCCAGACGAGCGAGCACTGAGGCCTCCTATGGACCGACAACATTTATCAGCACACGCCTATTGTCGGCAGTATGCGCGTCGCAAGCGCGGTAGTACGTCCGTAGCTACGTCCCCGTTCCTGGCGCGCGGTACCGACGGCGGACAGCGACGATTCCTTACCGATGACCGAGATTCCAGAGACCTACGATCCCGACGACGTCGAACCGAAGTGGCGCGACCAGTGGGCCGCAAGCGACCTCTACCGACATGAACGCCCCAGCGAAGGCTCCGAGGAGGACGGTGAGGAGGCCGGCGATGCCGACGCGGCCGACACCGTTCGGAACGCCGACGCTCCCCGAGAGGCCGATCGGCCGGACTACGTGATCGACACGCCCCCGCCCTATCCGACCGGCGATTTCCACATTGGTAACGCTTTAGGCTGGTGTTACATGGACTTCGCCGCCCGATACCACCGCCTTCAGGGCGAGAACGTCCTCTTTCCGCAGGGCTGGGACTGTCACGGCCTCCCGACTGAGGTCAAAGTCGAGGAGAACAAGGATACTCACCGGACCGACGTCCCCCGCGAGCAGTTCCGCGAGTGGTGCATCGAACATACCGAGACCCAGATCGACTCGATGAAAGAAACGATGGACGAGTTAGGGCTCTCCCAGGACTGGACCCAGGAGTTTCGGACGATGGATTCGGAGTACTGGGGCCGGACCCAGCGTTCCTTTGCCGC